>JAFZLQ010000060.1 GCA_017551425.1 Bacteroidales bacterium
ATATGCTCCTGTACCACCGACTTGAATTCCTCCTTCTGGTTCACCGTACAGCAGAAGAAAGTCTCCATATAATTGTAGAGTTGTATTCCGGCTTCAAACATGGCTTCGTCGAATTATCTGCTGCAAAGGTAAGCACTTTCTTCGGAACGCTGGTTTTCTCTACGGTCTATTTTACTTTGCTGAAAAGTTTTTCTTGTAGCCAATAAGAAAACTCCTCCGGAGATTATCCGAAGGAGTTGACCGATTCAGCTCTCACTCAGAGACCGCTACGCACCTCCAAAAATGCCTCTACAGCTATCTGTAGGGGCATTTGCTTTCCCTATTCGATATCTTCTTTTGCCTCAATGCAGAATACGGCATAAAGAGGGACAGATTTGATTTCATTGGCAAAACCGAAGTTCTTTCCGGAAATGCGGTAAGCAAAAGGGCATTTGTACGTTTTCTTGAAATTGTTCATGCTGATTGCGTCCACCTTCTTGCCTTTCTTGACCTCTACAGGGATTACACTCATTCCATCCTGCAGGATGTATTCCACTTCCTGGGTGTTGCTATTTTTCCAGTAGCGGAGTGTAATACCGTTGGCAGAGAGGGCCTGGGCTACATAGTTCTCAGCCACCGAACCAAGGAAGGTGTTTTCAGTCTCTATGGAATTCAGCAGCATCTGGGCTGGCATTTGAGTTTTCGTGTTCAGCAGGCCAATATCAGACATATAGATCTTGAAGTCGCTGTCATCTTCCTGGGCTGAGATAGGGATGAAACCATGTGATATCAACTTACATTTGTGTACCATTCCGGCTAGGATAAGCCACTCAATGGCTTCACCGAAAATCTTGGCAGTTCCGCCCTTTTGCGCAAGCTTATACTGGAACTTCCGGTTCTCCTTGGCCAACTGGGCAGGAATGGAGTTAAAGCAGGCTCTGATCTTGACGGAGGTCGCCGGTTTGGCGTACTTGGCCATATCAGCATTGTAACCAACCAGGATGGACTGTTGAACAGTTCTGCACTCTAAATAACTGTGGGTCTCAACGTATTTGCCAACACTTTCAGGCATACCGCCGACTATCAGGTAGCGCTGGTACAGGTCAAGTGCCAATAGATGAACAGAAGTTGGCATTGCCTCATTTGAGTTGAAGTGGGTGCGGATA
Organism: Bacteroidales bacterium; assembly: GCA_017551425.1. The sequence continues at coordinate 1,146 of JAFZLQ010000060.1, forward strand.
TCCTGCGCCAGAACATCCATATTGATGGCCCACAGGAATTCTTCAAAGTCCATGGGGTATAGGCGCAATTCATCCACTTTACCAACCGGATAAGAGAATTCCTCTTCTTCCTGCTGTTCTTGAGCTTTTCCTGATTCATCTTCTTCATCTGGCTTGTTCCCTTGATTAACAGCCACACCCAGAAGGCTGCCTGCAGCCACAATATCATACTGGGGATAATCTTCTTGGAAATATTTCAAGGCAAGCAGCGCCCGCTTACAGTCTTGGATTTCATCCAGAATGACCAGCGTTTCATGCGGGACAATCCGCTCATTATATAGAGTTTCCAGGTAGGCGATAATTTCCAAAGGATTGATATTGTCCTTAAGGAAGTTGCGCACATCAGGAACCAAATCAAGGCTTACCTTAATACAATTTTTATAGTGCTCGCGCCCGAATTCTTCCAGAATGTATGTCTTGCCAACCTGGCGGGCTCCTTGGAGAATAAGTGGCTTGTGATCCGGCCTGTTCTTCCAGTCAATAAGATGTTGAGTTATCTTTCTTTTCATTGCAATATGGGCCATTAATCCCAAGGCAAATATAATCAAAAACTATGAAATAATCAAATAGTCACTGACTTTTTCATAGTTTTAGATTGTTTTGCCGGGGGTATTCGTACTTGTCGGTGAGTTTCTCCACCACCTCCAGGGAATCGGCCTTGACGTATTACTTGAGCATCTTGGGAGAAGAGTGGCCGGTGACCTTCATAATGTCGTACAGGTCTCCGCCGGCATTTGCTTTTCCAAAAAATTTAAGATTCCCGATATGCCCTCGGCGACAGGCCTTTAAGCCTTGAGAAGAACTTGCTGAATGAAGGGGTGTCGGCAAAGTGGAGGCGGTCGGCTATCTGCGAGATGCTCAGCCCCGAGGTTTGCAACAGGAAGGAGGCCTCCATCAGCAGCATCTGGTTGATATAATCGACAACGGTGCGGCCTGTGACCTGACGGACCACGCGGGAGAGATAGACGGGAGAGATATGAAGCTGGCCGGCGTAGAACGGGATGTCGTGGTGCTCTACAAAGTAGCGGGGCAGAATACGGATGAAGCCGATGAAGATTTCCTCCACGCGCTGGGGCGTCTGGCGCTGTACGATGGCACGCTGCTGGGCGTTCTGCAGGTCGAGCAGGAAGACCTCTTCTGGAGCCAGGGTGCCGTGGAACTCATCGACAAGATCGGCACGCAGAACTGGCTGCTGCTGTCGAGGAAATGCGCCCCGGCTATGACCAGCTGATGATCCCGGTCATAAACAATGTTCCGGTGCTGATTCTGGTAATTGTCTTCGCCATCCCCGTTTCCATCCTGGCCATGCGACTTGCTGAGAAGGTAATGAAGAAACAGGCGGCATCATTGAAATAGTACAGAATTAGCCGAGCCCCCAAATTGCTACGTTCCCGGCCTTGAACGTAGCAAATTGCGGAACACGGCCGGTTTTGCTACGTTTTCCGCCTTGAGCGTAGCATTTTACCGCCGAAACCTCAGTTTTGCTACGTTTGCCGCCTCGAGCGTAGCAAACCGCCGTTTTTTACTATCTTTGCTGGCGGTATGGACAGGATTGAAAAGTATCGGGAAGACCTGACGGCGGATCTGTTGTCGGTCGCCACGGGCAACGGGCTCCTGAAGGGGAGCCTGCTGTATTCGGAAGACCTTGACGAGGCGTGGAAGCGCCTGGCCCAGTCGTTCTTCCCCGATGCCGTGCGCGAGTTCAACAGCTATCCCGAGTACTGCCTCGCCTGCGCCGGGTATCTGGGCATGGCGGTGGCCAGGCTTTGGGACGAGGACTGGGATGTCTTCAAGGACACTCCGTATTCATTCTTCCTGGGCGGCAGGGGATTCGACGATATGGACGACCATATAACCGGCAGCATCCTCAAGGATAACGGATTCAGCGTGGCCGCCATGCAGTCCTGCGCCCTGGAGGCCAACCATTTCCTCATGAAATCAGGCACCGAGGCCGGTACTGCGGAGGCCTACCGTTTCTTCCTCGTGAGCATGGAGGTGATGTACAAGCTGGGCGCCGCCATCGAACTCAAGCACCTCGGCTACGAGTTTCATAAGGTCGGCTGAGTTAGGCGATCGTCTTAGCTATCTTTTCTATGTTCAGGCTCCTGGCTGAGGCGTCTATGATATCCTTGTAGATGCCGCCCTTTTTGTATATCTCGTCTGGGTTGCCCGATTCTTCCACGCGGCCTTTCTGGAGGGCGTAAATCATCTCAGAATCAATGATTTGGGAAATACTGTGCGAGATGATGATTACGGTGCGCCCGGATTTTATCGCGTCGATGGAGTTCTTGATCTGCTCGGTGGCGATGGCGTCCAGCGATGCCGTCGGCTCGTCGAGGAAAATGATTGGCGGATTCTTCAGGAACATCCTGGCAATGGCGATTCGCTGCTGCTGCCCTCCGGAGAGGTCTGAAGCCTTGTTGTCGAACTGCTTGGGCAGGGCCATGATCTGGTCGTAGATGTACGACTTCTTTGCCGCTTCCACCACATCCTCGTGAGTGGCTCCGGGCTTGCCGTACAGGATGTTCTCCTCTATGGTACCGTCGAATATGTGGTTCTTCTGGAGCACCAGGCCGATATTGTCCCGCAGGAACCTGGTGTCGTATTCCCGGAGGTCTACGCCGTCCAGCGTAATCGTCCCTCTCTGCGGCTCGTAGAACTTGTCCAGAAGGTTTACGATGGTGCTCTTGCCGGCTCCGGAAAGCCCCACCAGAGCGGTGATATGCCCGGGCTCGATCTTCATATTGACGCCGAACAACGCCTGGTTTCCGTTCGGATAGGTGAAATCGACGTCTTTCAGCTCGAAGCGCCCGTAAATCCGTTCCGGACGGTAGCTTCCCGTGGGCTCCACGTCGCTCTCTGAATCGAGGATGTCGAAGAATCCTTCGGCATAGATGAGCGCGTCGTTGACATCGTCGAATATGCGCTGCAGCTGGGTGATAGGGGCTATGACGTTGGAGAAGAGCATCACGTGGTACATTATCTTACCGATGCTCATCCCCGGGTAGTCGATCAGCACAAGGTACGCAGTGAGGATGATGACCAGCACGGTGCCGATCTGCTTGACGAAACTCTTGATGCCGTTGAAGTAGAAGCTTACCCTGCGTGTCTTGACCTGGTTCTCCGTCACCTGGTTCTGGATGTCCAGCTGCTTGCGCGCCTCTATGCCTTCACGGTTGAAGGACTTGATGACGTTGATGGAATCGATTATGTTCTTGATACCCTGGCTCTTGGTCTCCATGTGCCGGCGCATCTCGCGCCTCCAGCCCTTGAGACGCTTGGCCTGCCTGTAGGTAATCCAGAAGTAAACTGGCACGATGGCGAGTGCCACCAGGCCCACGTACACATTGGCGATGAACATCAGGATGAGCGCCAGCGCTGCACTAGTGAACAGCGGCAGAAGGTCGATGAAAAAGTTCTGCACCGTGCGCGACAGGCTGCTGACGCCCTGGTCGATACGGGCCTGGACCTTGCCTGTGGCGTTCTCGTCCTGGGAAAAGAATGCCATGCGGAAGGTAAGCACCTTTTCTATAACGGCCTGCGACAGGTCGCGCGAGACGAAGATGCGCATGCGTTCGCCGTAGTAGTTCTGTGCGAAGGTCACGAGGGCGCTGACGATTTCTTTGCCCAGGAGGACGATTGAGATGACGGTGAGTATGCGCGCCGCCTGGCTCCAGCTGAAATCTGTGCCGATGAGGGCGTTGATGGCATCCACAGTGCGGTCCAGCACGATGGCGTTCACCTGCTGCATCAGCGAACCCACCAGCGTGAGTACCAGCGTAATGGCTACCAGCAGGCGGTACGGCTTGACGAACGGCCGTATGTTTTTGAAGAGCCCGAAGAGGTTCATGGTTGTGTCTTATCAATTGCTGACTGCCTGGGGCTGGCGCAGCTCCAGGTAGTCGACGGAGAATCCGTTTTTATCGACTTTGATGAAATTGAACCCCGATGTCCCGGGGCCGAGCGGCGTGCCCACCGGTCCGGCGGTGAAGAAGCTGATGCCTTCGTACGTGCAGCTGTAGCACCGGTGGCAATGGCCGCTGAAGACGGCGTCCACGCCAGCATCACGCAGCAGGTTGATGTATGCCTCGCGCCTGGCGGCAGGGAAGTTGAAGTAGTCCTCCGGCTCGTCGATGCTTTCCCGGATGATGGGGCAGTGCAGGAAGACGAAGATGTGGCGCGCGCCGCGGGCCCGTCGCAGCTCGTCCTTCAGCCATTCGAGCTGGGAGGCCTCCGCGACGGCATCGTCGTCCTTAATGCAGTTAGAATCTATGCCGATGAAGACGCAGCCCCGCTTGCGTACGGCAAAACGTATGTGGCCGCGGGGGTCGTGGTTGCCCTGGACCTCCCATACGGGCGCGTCGAGCCCGGCCCTCCGCAGTCGGTAGATGGAGTCCTGCATCGCGCTGCCGGCGTCGTTCACCAGGTCGCCCGTAATGAACACCATGTCAGGCTTGAGCGCGTTTGCCTGCAGCACCGCCAGCCGCATCAGCGAATCCGTCACCCCGCACACCGGCGACGGATCAAGAAACCCTATCTGCGGATCGCTCATCTGCACGAAGCTCAGATCCCTGCTGCAGGCCGTCGCCATTATGGCGAAACCCGCCAGTATTGCCAATAGTCTTCTCATAACAATCGTAAATATACAAAAGAATCGTATATTTCTTTAAGATTCAGCAAAATCTGCATTTGGTTGTTGCGGGAGGGGCTTTCTTTTTTTGTTATATTTGCGTCATGAGAAAGATACTTGTCGCAGTAGATCTGCAGAACGATTTCATCGACGGATCCCTCACCGTTCCCGGCGCAGCGGACGTCATTCCGGTCATCAACGCCGCCAAGCACGATTACGACCTTGTCTATTTCACCGTTGACTGGCATTCCGCGGGCCATTGCTCATTCCGCGAGCAGGGAGGCCCCTGGCCGGTGCACTGCGTCCACCACACCCACGGCGCGGCAATCCCCGACTGCATGCTGGAGGGCCTGCCCGAGGGCCGTATGCGCTTTGTGCTTAAAGGCCAGAAGGTCGAGCAGTACGGCGCCTTCGCCGACGTCACACCCTCCACGCAGGACTACTTCGCCCCCTGCGACGAGGTGACTGTCTGCGGCATCGCCTCAGAGTACTGCGTCTTCGAGACCGTCAAGAACATCCACGCCATAGCCAAGGAAGTTGGATTCAAGCTCCGCGTCTGGCTGGAGGGAACCGCCAAGTTCGACAACTACGACGCCCTTCTCAGTTTCAGCAAAGAAAACGGTATAGAGATAGTCTAGCCGTTGTTTTTCAATTACGCGCTTGTTTGTCGGTGCGGGGACTCTCTCCCGTACCCCTCCGCTACGCTTCGCCCCTCCAGCCTATGGCTGTAGGACTATTATCCCCCTGCACCCCCAAGGGACTGGTGGGCGTTCCCCCCAGACCCCCTGCCTTAATAAAGTAGCTGTTCAATTTCCATTAATAGTCACGGGTGACCAAAGGGTACGGGAGAGAGTCCCCGCCCCGGCTTAGAACTGGAAATAAATAAACGGCTGTGTATCGGCAGTTACGAACTGATACAGCACGAAGATGATGAGCGCAACGGCGACTGCCATCAGCGGAAGGGGGAGCGAGGCGAAAGACAGGCGGTAGCGGCGCTTCCAGCGTGCCGGCAGCAGGTGTATGACCATTCCAGCCAGCACCAGCGCGAAGACCTTCCAGTAGCCGGCAATCACATCGGGAATTACGGAAACGTCCCATGGCGTGCCTATCTGGGCCACCATGTTGCGTGCGGTGTTCCATGCCACCTGGTTGGCGGTGGCCGGGTCGAGGTTGGAGCCGCTGCGGAAGAAAAGGCGCGTGAAGGTGATGAATGTAAACGTCTGAGCGATAGCCCATACCGTGCCAATCCACGCAGTCCATGCATCGCGCCCGCGCAACTTCCTGCGAACGGTATCCATTCCGGCGGAAGGCGCCCCCAGGGCATCGGGCCGGAACAGGTGATAGACGAACCTCACCAGGGTGCCAGCGCAGATTACCGTCAGCCATATACTGAGTATCCGCCATACCGGCGCCGGAGCAAAATGGTTGACGGCCCCCAGTCCTATGGCGCAGACGCCCGTAAGAGCAAGCCTGAGGCCCCATTTCATGTCCTTCCACAGGATGTAGATTATCATGCCGATGCCGTTGAGCCCGCCCCAGATTATGAAATTCCAGCTCGCCCCGTGCCAGAGGCCCCCGAAGAGCATGGTGATGAAGCGGTTGATGTTGGAGAAGAGCTTCTTTCGGCTGGCCTCGCGCCAGTAGGCCAGGGCGATCATGGACAGCCCGCAGACCACCAGGATGACGGAAACCACCCACCTGCCGGAGAGTATGAGGGCGATGAGCGCGAAGAGCACTATCCAAAAGTAAGTGCCGAAAGATGCCCTGCGGTTGCCGCCCAAAGGTATATACAGGTAGGCCTTGAGCCAGCGGCTGAGCGACATGTGCCAGCGGCGCCAGAAGTCCTGCGCGTTGGGCGCTTTGTACGGCGAGTTGAAGTTGGTGGGCAGGTAGAAGCCCATGAGCATCGCCACGCCTATGGCGATGTCTGTGTATCCCGAGAAGTCGGCATAGACCTGCAGCGAGTATGCAAACAGGGCGGCGAAGTTCTCGAATCCGGTGAACAGCAGGGGATTGTCGAACACGCGGTCGATGAAGTTGACGGCGATGTAGTCGCTGAGTATCAGCTTCTTGGCAAGACCGTTCATGATCCAGAACACCGCTATTCCGAACTGCCTGCGGCCCAGCGAGAACTTCTTGTAAAGCTGGGGGATGAACTCGGACGCACGGACTATGGGGCCCGCCACCAGCTGCGGGAAGAAACTCACGTAGAAGCCGAAGTCGAGGATGTTGCGCACCGGCTCCACGTCCTTGCGGTAAACGTCGACGCTGTAGCTGATTATCTGGAAGATGAAGAAGGAGATGCCCACCGGCAGCACAATCCTGTCCACGTCGAAGCGCCCGTCGCCGGCGACCATGTTGCCCAGCTGGGCGAAAACGTCCACCACCTTGAAATCCAGCCCAGTAAGGGAATTCAGCACGTCCGTGAAGAAGTAGGCGTACTTGAAGTAGCTCAGCAGCCCAAGGTCGATAACTATGCTCAGAATCAGCCAGAAGCGCCGCAGCGCTGACCCTTCCCGCGCCCGCGCCATGCGCTTGGCGATGAAGAAGTCGGAACAGATGACGAACAGAAGTATCAGTATCGACAGGCCGCTGGTCTTGTAGTAGAAGAAGAGGCTGGCGAAGAACAGGAATGCATTGCGCATGAGGCGCTTGCTCTTGACCAGCGCGAACACCGCATACACGATGCCGAAAAAGGCCCAGAAGTAGAACTGGGTGAACACCAGGGGCGATGATGGATCGTATGCGAAAATGTGTTCCAGCATCACTCGGCGCATTGGTCTGTTATGGCCTTGTAGAGCATGTCGCCCAGCAGCTCGTAGCCCTCGCGGGTGAAGTGAAGGCGGTCGTTCTTCATGAGGCCGGCGTCCCTCCAGGCGGTGGCGCTGCCGTTGCCTCCCATGATGGTGAAGAGGTCCCACACGGCGCCGTCATACTCGGCGGCAAGCTCGAACATGGCGTCGTGCACTGCGGCCCCGTTGTCGTTATGGACCATCCTGCGGCGCACGTAACGCCATGAGTCGTTGTTGGTTATGAAGACCAGCGCACAGTCCGGCGACTGCTGCAGGATGCGGTCTATGAGCTTGCGGTAGTTGTTCTTGAACTTCTCCGGCCTGAAGTCCTTTGCGGGGCAGGTGGAGTCGTTTATGCCAAGGCCGAGCAGCACGAGGTCGGGGTGCACCAGTGCGAGCTCGCGGTCGAACTCGGGGCAGCGGTCGGTCCAGGTTGTTGTACGGGCTCCGTTGACTCCGGTGGAGACCACTTTTACGCCTCCGCCGTACAGGGTCTCGGGCAGCAGCCCGGTGACCGTAAAGTGCTGGCCTTCCGTAAGATGCAGTTCTATGCGCACGGAGTCCACCGGCTCGTCGAACGCTGCGTAGAAGCCCCTCAGCAGGGTGTCCCGCTCGCACAGGAGTGAATCTGCCCCCGCAATTACCATCGGCACAAGGAGGGAGTCCGAAGCCTGCCCCAGTATGTGCAGGCCGACGAAAGGCTCAGGCATGCCGAAGGAGAAGGCCGCAAGGGAATCGGCGGTATAAGCGGCGATGCCCATGATGCCGTAGCCGGGGCTGACGGGTACGTTGCGGTTGGGGTTGGAACTGCGGGTGCCGGTCCATTCGCCCTCGCCGCGTACGGTGTAGCTGCGGTCGAAGTTGGTGTGGGCGAGGGGATAGGGGAAAACGTATCCGCGGCTGCCGGCGGGGTACAGGCCGAGGGAGTCGAAATTGTGCCTGATGCGGGACGAAAACCATCCGGCCTGCACGTGCGAACCGCCTATGTGCCAGATGGTTGCGCTGCTGTCGGGCGACTGGCGCACGGCCTGCAGCCTGCCGGCGAACCGCGCCATCCTTTCCCCGCTTCCGGGAATGCGGAGCACGGAACTGTCCGGCTTTGCGCAGTCCGGAAGCACCTGCGCGCCGGCAAAGGCGCAGCAGAGCGTCAGCATCAGTATGAGGCCCAGGCGCTTCATTCGCTCTTGCGTCCGTTCCTCCAGAGGTAATAATCGTAGTAAAGCATCAGCGACTCCAGGAGCATGTCGCCTACGGCCTCGGCCCCGCGGGGGGTGAAGTGTACGTAGTCGCTGCCGGCGAGCTGGGGACGGGCCTTGACCCACTGGACCATGGAGTTCTCGCCTCCCATCGCCGCATACATGTCCCAGTATGCCGCGCCGCAGTCGTTGGCCGCCGCCTTGAGGGAATCCACCATCATGGGCAGGTGCGGATAGGTCTGCATCTTTCCCTTTACGTTGGTGGACATGTCGGAGGGGCCGACGAAGAGAATGACGGCGCCCGGAGCGAGGCCCTGCAGGTGACGTATCTGCTTCTCCAGCTGCGACTTGTATTCGGAGATGGCCTTGGGAGTCTTGCGGTAAGGCATGGAGTTGCCGCCGAACTGGAGGATTATCATGCGGACGTTGAAGCCGTCTATGTAGTCCCGCATCTGGGCGGAACTCATGCGGGTGAAGACGGTGCCGGAGCAGCCGCGCATGGGGATGTTGTCCACGCTCACGCCGAGGGTGTCGTCCAGCATTATGCCGTAAACGTCGGCGCTGCCCCAGGTGTTGAAACGCACGGTGGAACTGCTGTCGGGCAGGGGCACCACTATGCGTCCCACGCCGGATTCATCTGTCACGGGGCCGAGCTTGAACTGCGCAGAACCGCACTTGAGGTTGAGCGCGCTCACGTTGCCTGCGAGCATGGTCAAGCGTCTGAAGCGGCGGCTGGGGCCCGTGTTGCCCTTGACGGCGGAGACGCTGGTGAATACGGCGCTGTCCAGCCTGGCGAGCTGGCCCATCACCCCGTATCTGCCGTTGCTGCGTCTGGCGCCCTCCCCGAAGACCATGGCCCTGCCGAGTGTGGCTGTTGCGCTCATGGAGAGGCCCTGGGTGTAGTACGGGCGTCCGAAGGGCAGCAGGCCGGGGCCGCCTCCTCCGAACCTTTCCTGGAGGCCGTTGCGGAGGGTGCCGGTGATGCGGTCTTCCTCTATCTGGGAGTCGCCGTAATGCAGGATGCGCACGGGCTTGCTGCGGGCGCCCTCGAGCGAACGGAAGAAGCCGTCGAGCATGGTCACGTCGCCGCCGGGGAAGTGGATGCGGGCGGGATTCTCGTTGAAGAAGGTCTCGTACCTGTCCTGCTCCGCCTGGTGTATGGCGGCCATGCGCTGCTGCAGCAACTCCTCGGGTGAAGGGCCCTCGGGGGCCTTGGGAGCCGGAACGAATATCTCTTTTACATCATTCAGCGACGGGAACGCGAGCGACACCGGACCGAGATTTAGACCGTCCGCCGGAACCGCTGCGCAGAGCCCCGCGAGAAGGGCGTAAACGCCCAGAATGAATGCTAATACTTTACCGCTTGACATTTCAGACCGCAAATTTAAAACAAATAATTATATTTGCAGTGAAAACAACCACGGATATGAAAACGAAATCTAAAGTCCTTGCCACCATCATTCTGGTAATCCTTCTCGGCGGCGCCGGTTTCTTCTACTTCAAGTTCCTCTTCGTGCTCGGAGAAGGCGTCAAGGCTGGCGAGCTCAACCAGATAGTCCACAAGGGCTGGGTCTGGAAGACCTACGAGGGCAGGCTCATCATGACGGGCTTCCGCGGCTCCAAGCAGGGCAGCGGCATACAGTCCAACGAATTCAACTTCTCCGTCGTAGATAAGGCCGTGGCCGACAGCCTCATGCGCTGCAGCGGCAAATTCGTGGAGCTCAAGTACAAGGAATACAGCGGCACGCTTCCCTGGAGAGGGCATCACCGCTACATAGTCTATGAGATCCTGTCAATCTCCAATTCCAGCACCCTGGGCTCGGAAATACCGATAATGGTTGACAGCATGGATATCTAAAAAAAGCGCTCGGAACTGCTCCGGGCGCTTTCTTTATCATACAGAGGTAATTCTCAGAACTCGTAACCGAGGCGGAGACCCACCGCGTGGATGGGGGTGAAGCCGGCACCCTTGGGCTCGAACAGCATGTAGGTGAGACCTGCGATGAAGTCGTTGCGGGGCATGCCCACGCGAACGCCCACGGTAGGGGACAGGTACAGGCCGGTGTTGTGCATGAAGGAATAACCGGCATCCAGGTTCCAGTAGGGTACGGCCATGCGGGACTCCTGCGAGATGATGTTGCCGCGAAGGTCGAGGTAAACGGGCAGGGAGAAACCGTTGGCTCCGCTTACGGGATCTGCGGCGCCGAACTGGGGCGAGACGCCTGCGCCAACGCGGAAGAACTCACCGGCACGGAAACCGGCGATGAGGTCTGCCTGGGCGAAGAATCCGTTGCCGAGGGCAGGGGTAACCTGCACGGCGAACCAGAGGCCCTTGTCCTGGCTGGGGAAATCGACGTACTTGGCGCGCTTGGGCTCATCGGGGAGCTTGTAGTCGGTATGGTTCTGTGCAAGTGCGGGAACCATCATCAGCACGAATGCTGCAACTGCGATAAGCTTTCTCATAACAGTCCGTCCGCTTTAAGCCTTGCACGAAGCTGGGGAACCAGCACGCGTACCGTCACGCCTACGGTGACGTCGCGGTAGTTGCGCCTGATCCTGGTGGATCCGGCCCTCTTGTCTTCCATGCTGATGTACTTGAGGTATTCGCCCCTGTCCATGAAGAAGATGTCGAAGTAGTCCTGATAGCGCTGACGGGCGTTTACCTCCGTCATCACGGGACGCATGTTGTAGTCTGTGTTGCCTTTGGTCACGCCGTTGAAGAGCACGTCATAGACGGCCTGTTTCTTGGCCTGCTCTAGGGCGTCGGTGCGGTTGCGGCCGGTACCCCATACGCGGAGGGTGAGGCTGCCGTCCATCTCTTTTCCGATGCACTCGGTCTCCTGGGCGAAAGCGGCTGCACTGAACAGCAGTGCAACGGCTGCGATTATCATTTTTTTCATATTATCACCACCAGCCGAAGCTGTTCATGTTATAGTAGTTGACGGGACGTTTTGCCATTGCCTTGCCCACCTCGGCCATTGCGGAAATCCTCTGGCTCTCGAGGCTGACGGAAGCGTCGAACTGCTTCATGGCGAAATTCCACTCGCGGGTGTCGAGCTCCTTGACCCTCTTGGCGATGGTCTCGGACAGTGCCATTGCCTGGGGCATGACGCTGGAAAGCGGATGGATCTGTGAGAGATAGCCTGCGGCCTCGTTGGCGCCTTCCCAGCCCTGGTTTGCGTTCCAGACGTGGGTGGCGGTGTTCAGGAGCTGTGCGCCCTCGATGTCGATCTTCTGCTGGAAGATCTGCTCCGCTGCGCGCATTGCTTTGTCGAATGCCTCCTTGCAGACGGTGGGGACGGTGTACAGCAGGGCGATAGCCTCGTCGAACTTGTCCTGGCCCGCAAGGGAATTGGCCTCGCTGATGAGGAAGTCTATCTGGGTGTTGTACCACTCGATGATGCGGATCTTGCCGGTCTCGATGAAGGCCTGGAGCTCGGGAGCATTGGTCCTGAGGGCCTTGACGGCCTGCATGACGGCCTGGCTGTCTGTGTTGCCGGCGCCCTTGATGGTGCCGAGCGCGCATGTGGCGTAGAGCGTGCCGGTTGCGGCGTCACCTATATAAAGGGTAGGGCTGAACGAGATGGCCTGCATGGGGGGAGTGGTGGCGGTAACGTAGTGGTCGAGTTCCACCATGTTGGCGGTAATGATGAAGCGGGGGTCGAAGCAGCTGCCGGCCAGGCCGTTCTTGGTGACGATCTGGGTGAGCTTGTTGAGCACCACGTTGGCTGCTGCCGGAGGAATCGTGCTTTCGGGGAGGATGACGGGAGTGAGGGCTATGCGGCCTGCGTCATCCATCTTGCCCTGGTTGTTCTGAGCTGCTGCCGAAATGCAGGCGGCGGCGATGATAATGGCGGCAAAAATCTTTTTCATAATCGTAATCCGTTATTTGTCACCGATGGTAATCCAAACGTCTCCAAGGCCCCTCGGGGTGGCTCCTACGGGCACGTTGAGCTCCTTCTTGAGGGCGCGTACCAGAGGCTTCACGTAGTCGTCGGCGTCGATGGCGACGTCACGGCCCTTGCGGTTCTGGGAATAGAGGGGGATGCGTACCTGGTTGAAACGCATCATGTTGGCGGAGCTTGTGGCTGTGGTGAAGCGGCCGTTGACGGTGTTGTCCTGGAACCACTCCTCGACCCACTCGCCGAGCTCGTATTCCTCGCCGTCGATCTCTATGTCCTCATCGAAGTCGAAGGGGCAGTTGTCGTAGCGGAGGATGGTGACGGAAATCTCGCGGCCGTTGGCGAACAGGTCGTCAAAATAGTGCTGCAGGCCTGCGAGGAAGTTGTCCTTGAAGCTGAGCACGCTCTCCTCGAGAAGGGAGGTGAGAGGGGCGTTGGAGTCTGAGCTCACGCCGGTGTTGCCGGAGATGATCTTGGAAGAATATGCGTCGATGGCCTGGAGGTTGAAACTCACCTGGCGGCGCGGACCTACGCGGTGGATTTCATAGTCGAGGTCGAGGATGATGTCTGCCTTGGCGGTGCGGCGGAGCCTTTCCAGAGGGGTTTCGGAGAACTCGCTGCCGGTCTTGCCGGTCATCATCGCCATCTCGGCGCTCTCTGTCTGTATCCTCTTGAGTTCCTGCTCAAGGGACTGGATGGGGAAGTCGTTCTTTGCCATGAAGTCGGCCATGGCCGATATGAGGGTACGGATGTCTCCGTTCTCCTTCAAAGCGCGGGAATAGTCGGGATTGGAAGTGACTGCGCCCATGGCCTCTATCTGCTGGACGTATCCGTTGCGCTCGCAGAAAGCGTCTGCCGGAACGACCATGATGGTGGGCTTTTTCGCCTGGGACCATCCGATGGCCTGTACGGCGAGCAGCAGGGCTGCAATTGCTAATGCTTTTTTCATATTCTAGAAACCTGAACTGAGTTTGCGTGCGATTCCGTCATGCTCGAGCTTGCGCTTGAGGTTGTCGTACATTACCTGCACATAAATGCCGACCTTGTAGCCTCCCTGGACCTTGCGCTTGTCCGTGCCGGAAGGTACGCCGTCGGTTGTCATGTTCACGAAGGCGAGGTAAGGGCCGCCTGCGGAGAAGAAATTCTGGAAGTAGTCTTCGTTGGAGACCATTGTGTCCGGATTAGGGCAGATGGGAGGGGTGCTCATCGCGGTCGCGTTGCCGGGGATTCCCCTGAAGATGCAAGCGTGAACGGCGTTCTCCTTGGCGTTCATGATGGCCTGGTCCACGGTCTTGCCGAAGCCCCAAACCTTTACGAACTTGGTGCCGTCAACCCCCACTTTTTCAGTGGAGATTTCGTAGTTGTCCCAGCTCTTGAAGGACTTTCTGCGGTCCTTGCCAGTCAAGTTGTTCTGGGCGCCGGTACTCACTGCCGAAAGGGTCATCAGCAGGGTGAGCGCGATCATAAGTGTTTTTCTCATATCGATTTAAAAATATTAGAATGTCCATTTTGCGCCGAGTTCAACGGCGAGGGCGGCCGTCTTGTGGCCTACGTACTGATTGTAATACCTGTATAAATCACCAAGGGGCAGGGTAAGGTCAAAGCCCATCTTGGAGAACACTTGCAAGGGGTATGCCACGTTCACGGCAAGTCTCACGCCGGGTTCCAGCACGAGGGCGGACTCACGCAGGAAGCGGTCGTCGCTCTCGTCGGTGAAGGAGTATCCGATATGGTCGAGGCCTATCATTCCGTAAGGCATGAACTCGAAGAGGCGGGTGAGGTGGAGGGCATAGCCGTAACCCAGTTCCATGAGGATGGGGACGTAATCCACGTGGCCGAGGTCGAGTGCGAAGGAGGCCAGGACGTACTGCATCGAACCCTTGGTGTTGACGTTCAGCAGCCAGTCGGCGTCTATTCCGAGCATCACGTCGCCGGGAGCACCGAACCTGGGGCCGGCCATGACGCCCAGGCGGATGTCGTTGCTCTGCTTGATGGTCCAGCCTTCCTCTATGTTGGCCATGCCGGAGATCTGATAGAACTCGGACGGGGCGGTGTCGCCCATGGACATGCCGCTGTTGTTGGAGATCTCGGTGGCGCGCAGGTAGCCGCGGGGAACGGACTTGAGGTTGCCGTTCTTGTCTTCCGAATACGAGTAGGAACGGTAGCGGGCGCCGTTGGTGAGGCCTTCCTTGGTGCCGATCTTGGCGCGGACGGGCTTGGTGGCGACAACGGCCACTGCGACCTCCCACTGGGGGATGTTGTTCTCGAGGCCTGTGACGATGCCGCTCATGCAGCTTTCAGCCGCGGACTGGATGGTCTTGCCGCTGCCGGCGGTGTAGGTGCTGGCTACGGGAACCATGTCTATCTTGAGGTTCTGGAATGCGTTGATCTTGGCGCTGCGGGTGGCCTGGTCGTCATCGTCGTAAATCCAGCACTGCTCGTAGAAGTCGTTCATGACGGCGTCGTCGAGGCCGATGCGGTAGGCATAGCCGCGGGCGTAGGTGCTGTAGGTGACGTTGCCCTTCTTGTCTGTGTTGCGCTGGATGTTGTAGAAGTCTGCAAGGACGATGTAGCTGCCTTTCACGAGGGCGTAGCCGAGGTCTCCGAGGGCGTCCTCGCCGATGCGGGCGGCGCGGGCGTTGATGACGTCCTGGTCCTTGGCGTCGTAATTGCCGCGGTAGCGTACGGTCTTGTCGTCCATCATTCCGCGGGAATCGCGGTTGAAGATGCAGCCGAGGATGTCGCGGGCGAAGGGCACTGCTGCCACGGCGGCGTCAACCTCGCTCTGGCCGGCGGCCTCGTCGCGGCTCTTGTTGATGCGCACGCTGCGGGTGGAAATCTTGTTGATGTCGAATTTTTCTCCGGGGTTGAAGGAGTTCACGGCGGCTGATGTTGCCGAGTCGTTGGAATCTCCCCTCTGGATAACTACGAAGGACACGCTGTTGCGGTTGTAGTCGCTTGTAACGACGTCCCTGACCTTTGCCTGGCCTGCGAGCTGCACGCTTGCCAGCACCAGGGCAAATGCGATGAATACGGTTTTAAGCTTCATGAATATGGTCTGTTATGTGTTTCCTAACCTACAAATATAGTAATAATGCTGAAATAATGCTAAATTTGCGGTATGACCAACCATGTGGTAATAATGGCCGGGGGAGTAGGAAGCCGGCTCTATCCGCTCAGCACCCCGGAGAAACCCAAGCAGTTCCTGGACCTTCTCGGCTGCGGGAAGGCCCTCATACGCCTTACATACGAACGCTTCCTGGCCGCAGACCCCGATGCCGTCTTCTGGGTTGTGACCTCTGCGGAATACGTGCACTTCGTGCGCGAGATAGTCCCGGAGATCCCTGAATCCCAAATACTTGCCGAGCCGGCCGCACGCAATACGGCCCCCTGCATCGCCCTTGCATGCTGGAAGATAAAGGCCGGCTGGCCCGATGCCAACATAGTGGTTACTCCCGCAGACGCCTACGTGCCGGATGCGCAAGCCTTCGGGACCAGCATCAGGACTGCCCTTGCGTTCACCGCCGTCGGCGGCGCCATAGTCTGCCTCGGCATCAACCCTTCATCGCCCCATACCGGGTACGGCTACATCCATGCCCCGGCGGAGCCCGGAAAGGTGGTCAAAGTGCTGGAATTCAAGGAGAAACCGTCTTTGGAAGTGGCGGAAAGGTATCTGGCCGAGGGCGGCTACTGGTGGAACGCCGGCATCTTCGTGTGGAACGTGAAGACCATAGAGAAGGAACTCCGCGCCCATGCCCCCCAGATCTGCGGCATAATGGACGAACTGTCGCAGGCCTTCGGCACGGCAGGGGAGGCAGAGGCAACCGCCAGGCTTTTCCCCCGGTGCGAGAAGATAAGCATAGACTATGCGGTGATGGAAAAATCATCGGAAGTTCATGTGCTTGCGGCCGACTGGGAATGGAGCGATTTGGGCAGTTTTGAGGCCATTGAGAAGATTACGGGGGTTGACCCGCGAAAATCTTTATAAAAATTTTGCAAATTCAGGAAAAGATTTTAACTTTGCAGTCCCAAAACAACGGAGGACTCGTTAGCTCAGTTGGTAGAGCACAACACTTTTAATGTTGGGGTCTCGGGTTCGAGCCCCGAACGGGTCACAAAAGTGAACGAGTTTCGTTTTTTTGAAATAATGCTTCCTTAGCTCAGTTGGTAGAGCACCTGACTCTTAATCAGGGTGTCTAGGGTTCGAGCCCCTAAGGGAGCACTTTTTTTGAGGGCATAGCTCAGTTGGTTTAGAGCGCTTGCTTGACAGGCAAGAGGTCGACAGTTCAAATCTGTCTGTTCTCACAAAAACGGCTTGCAGATATCTGCAGGCCGTTTTTTTATATCTCTATGCTTCCGCTGAAAACCGTCGTGGCGGGCCCGGTCATGAATATGTGACCGTCTTTTATGGATATTGAAAGCGGCCCTCCGTCCATCAGTATGGTCATGGGCCCGGTGGCTATATCCTGCAGGTACGCGGCCGCCGCGGTGGCGCAGGCTCCAGTGCCGCAGGCAAGGGTGATGCCGCTGCCCCGTTCCCATACGCGCATGCGCAGTACGCCGGGCTCCTGCACGGAAACGAATTCCACGTTGGTGCCCTCGGGGAACTGAGGGGCCTTTTCAATTACGGAGCCGGCGGCAGCCACGTCAACGGCCCCGGCGTCATCTACGAATATTACATAATGGGGATTGCCCACGCTTATGCCGCTGCCTTTCCACTCGCGGCCTGCGGCCCTAACGGATTCCGGCGCCCCGGGTATAAGGGCAAAGGGACCCATGTCCACAGTTACGTCCAGCACTTCTCCGTCGCTGCCCAGCCTCAGGGACAGGGTCTTGATGCCGGCAAGCGTTTCAAGCGTGACGACTGTCTTGTCCGTAAGGCCGCCGTCGTGCACGAAGCGGGCTATGCAGCGGGCCGCGTTGCCGCACATCTGGGCCTCGGAGCCGTCTGCGTTGAACATCCGCATTGAGAAATCCGCCACTTTGCTGCGGCCGATGAGCACCAGGCCGTCGGAGCCTATGCCGAAGTGGCGGTCGCTCAGGCGCACGGCGAGGGAGGAGGGATCGGGGATGCTGATGTGCCTGGCATCGACGTAGATGTAGTCGTTGCCTAGACCGTGCATCTTGGTGAATCCGAGCCGCATGAGCTAGAGCGTGGACTTCTCGTTCCGGCCCTGGATACGGGTCATGGAAGCGGAACGGATGTTGTCTATGCATACCGACGGCTCTCCGGAGAACTGGAGGGTGGAACCGCCGTTCAGGTTGACTTTCAGCACGTTGGCCGCTGCGACGCTGAGCCTCGTGACGCTCGTCATGCGAACGTCGGCGTCCGACACCTCGAACAGCGAGGCGTCTATCTCGGACGTTCCGGAGAGCTCGTAGTTGGCGCCGTCTCCCGTGCCCACAAGGGTCATGCTGGAGTTGGCCTTGGCCACTACGGAGAATGCCGTGGTCTTGCTCTTGACGCGCGCCTTGGCGGAACCTGCTAGGGTGTACTCAGACTCGGCGGTCTGCTCGTCCATGATGAGGGAGGAGGAACCGAAGACGTTCACGAAGGTCTGGCGGCAGCTTACGGTAAGGTCTGCCGTGGACTTGCCGCGCATTTCGAGCTGGAATATCAACGAGCTGAGGTACAGCGACTTGACGCTTGCCTGGTCGTTCAGGGTGAAGACTGTGCGCGATTTGTCGAAGAGGTCTTCCGTATCCCTGAGGACGGCCTTGCCGGAAAGATTTACTGCCTGGATGAGGTCCGGCACATATACTATGGCGGAATAGACCGGATCCGGCGTGCCCTTGCCGCGGAACTGGCGGCGCACCTCCATGGGAACCTTCCTTTCGTCCAGGTCTATGGAAAGGACTCCGCCGCTTACCGAGCACACCACGTAGTCCTTGAAGGGCTCGAGTACGGAAATGAGCGCCCTGTACTGCTGGCCGCGTACGAGGCTGACCTCGAAGGGACCGGATACCTCCACGGTGGTGAACGGCGCAAGGTCGAGGCTGTACTGCACAGCCTGCGCCGAGAGCATGCCGCAGCCGAGGGCGGCAAATGCCAGGATTGTGGTCAATAACTTCTTCATGATCGTCAATCTATCAGGGAGCCCCATTCGTCCGTCTTCGCGTCGAGGTCGCGTTTGCACTCGAGGTACTCGCGGGTGAGCTCCATTATGTCGTCTCCGGGCCCGGGGGCGGACAGCACGGATTCTATCGCGGCCATCCGGGACTCCAGTTTTTCGATTTCGGCCTCAAGATACGAAATCCTGTTCTTTTTCTTGCGGTCGATGCGATTTTTTTCTTTCATTTCCTCGCGTGCGCCGGTGTCCTTGCGCACTGCGGGCGCCTGCACTGCGGCTGCCCTTTCCAGCTCGCTGAGGTTCTCCAGCTTCCTGCGTTCCAGGAATTCGGCCACTCCGCCGAGGTGCTCGGTTACCCTGCCGTCCCGGAATTCGTAGAGCTTGTCAACCAGCCCTTCGAGGAAATCCCTGTCGTGGCTCACGACAACTAGCGTGCCATCGTAGGCCTTGAGGGCCTGCTTGAGGATGTCCTTGCTCTTGATGTCCATGTGGTTGGTGGGCTCGTCCAGGGCCAGCAGATTGTGGTTCTGGAGCATCAGGCGGGCCATCCCGAGGCGTGCGCGCTCGCCACCGGAGAGTATGTTCACGCGCTTGTCTATGTCTTCTCCGCGGAAAAGGAACTGTGCGAGGATGTCGCGCAGCCTGGTGCGTATGTCGCCCGTGGCTATGCGGTCGAGGGTGCTGAACACGGTCTCGTTCTTGTCCAGGATCTCTTCCTGGTTCTGGGCGTAGTAGCCTATGTCCACGTTATGGCCTATGCGGGATTCGCCTCCTAGGGGCGGCAGTTCGCCCACGATGACGCGCATGAGGGTGGTCTTTCCCTCGCCGTTGCGGCCTACCAGGGCCACTTTGTCGCCGCGCTTGATTTCTATGTTTGCGCCTCTGAAAACCACTTTCTGCGGATAGCCCGCCGTGAGGTCCTCCGCCTTGTAAACCACGTCGCCGGAACGCGGGGCGGGGGGGAACTTGACGGTGAGGCGGACGTTGTCTGTCTCGTCAATCTCAAGCCTGTCAAGCTTTTCCAGCGCCTTGATGCGGGACTGCACCTGGTTGGACTTTGTGGGTTTGTATCGGAAGGCCTGGATGAACTCCTCGGTCTTCTGTATCATGCGCTGCTGGTTCTCGTATGCGGCGGTCTGCTGGGCTATGCGTTCCGCCCTGAGTTCCAGGTACTTGCTGTAGGGAACCTTGTAGTCGTGTATGTGCCCCAGCATGATTTCCACCGTGCGGTTGGTGACGTTGTCGAGGAACTTGCGGTCGTGCGACACCAGCAGGAGCCCGCAGCGGCGGTTCTTCAGGTAATCCTCGAGCCACTCGATGGACTCGATGTCAAGATGGTTGGTGGGCTCGTCGAGCATCAGCAGGTCGGGCCTGCGGAGGAGTATCTTGGCAAGCTCTATGCGCATGTTCCAGCCCTGGCTGAAGGTCTCGGTCCTGCGGTCGAGCTCGTCGTCCTTGAAGCCGAGGCCGCGGAGTGTCTTGCGCGCCTGCACCTCCGGGGGCTCGCTGTGGGCCACGGCAAGGCGGTCGTTCAGTTCCGAGAGCCTCTCGATGAGCTCCGAATAGCCTTTGGACTCGTAGTCTGTGCGCTCGCCCAGTTCCGCCGTGAGGGCGTCTATCTCCGTCTGCAGGCCTGATGTCTCGCTGAAGACGGTCATTGTCTCGTCCATCACGCTCAGGCCCTTGTGGTGCTCCATAATCTGCGGCAGGTAGCCTATGGTGATGGCGGAAGGCTTGTCGATATGGCCGGAAGTGGGGCTCTGCATGCCCATGATGAGCTTCATGAGCGTTGACTTTCCGGCTCCGTTCTTGCCCACGAGGCCTATCTTGTCCGAGCTGCTTATGTGGAAGCTGATGCCGTCCAGCAGAGTGAAGCCGCCCCAGGCTACGGTTACGTTGTCAATCGATATCATGGCTGCGGGGACACATAAGGATCGACACTTCGTACAGCAGATACAGCGGCGCGGCCACCACTATCATGGACAGGGGGTCAGCGGGGGTGACTATGGCGGCCAGAACCAGCACCGCCACTACGGCGTACCTGCGTCCTTTGCGCAGGGCCGGCCTGTCAAGTATGCCGATGTGGGAGAGGGCCCAGATTACGGTAGGGAACTCGAAGGCTATGCCAACCAGCAGCACCGTGGAGGTGAACATCGACATATAAGAGCCTATGGTGATGCTGTTTTCCACCTCCGGGCTCACGGAGTAGTTGAGGAAAAACTGAACGCAGGCAGGCAGCACGAGGAAGTAGCCAGCGGCCACTCCGAGGTAGAAGAATCCGGTGGCCATGAGGAAGGCCCCCCCTATGGCCTTGCGCTCGTTTGCGTAGAGCGCAGGCACTATGAAGCGCCATATCTCCCATATTATGTAGGGGAATGCCAGGATGAGGGCGGCGCCGAATGCCGCCTGGAGATGGACGAAGAACTGGGCCGCCATCTCTACGTTTATCATTTTCAGGTCGAAACCCCAGCCCAGAAGACGGTAAACCAGGAAATCAGGCGAGGCCGGCAGCAGGATCAGCCGGAAAAGGGCATTCTTGAATATGAAGCCGAGGACGGCAAGCAGGCATACGGCCAGAATCGAGCGGAACAGGGTTCCCCTCAATTCTTCGAGATGGTCCCAGAAGGACATCTCCTTGGCTTTGCCGCTGCCCGCCACACCACTTACTCCTTGGGCTCTTCCTTGGAGTCTTTCTTTGGCTCGTCAACCTCGTTAAGCCCATCCTTGAAGTTCTTGACACCCTTGCCAAGGCCCTTCATGAGTTCGGGAATCTTCTTGCCGCCGAAGAGGAGCAGCACTATCAGGGCGATTATGGCTATCTGCCAGATGCCTATCACGCCGAGTGGATAAACTAACATAAGCTATTGTGTTACAGTGTATTCAGTGTTGCTTCCAGAGCCTCGATACGGGCCAGGGCGTCGGCCTCTTTCTTGCGCTCGGTGTCTATGACTGCCTGGGGGGCGTGGGCCATGAAGTTCTCGTTGCCCAGCTTGGCGCGCACTCCGGCGAGGAACTTGCGCTGGTGCTCCAGGTCTGCGAGGACCTTGGCCTTTTCTGCCTCGGTGTCTATGAATCCGTCCATGGGGACGCTGCACTTGATGGTGCCCACGATGAAGCTCGCCGCCGCTCCGCTCACGGCCGGGACGAACTCGTTCACGAGGGCGGGCTTGGCGACCACCGGTCTGAGCTCTTCGGGGAATGCGCCTTCTATGCAGAGCTTGAGCGGTTCCTTGGGAGGGATCTGCTTCTGGGCCCTGACGCCGCGCACGCCGGCGATGATCTGGCGGGCTGCGTCGAAGCTGTCGAGGAAGGCTGCGTCGTACGGGCCGGCGACGGGAGTGCGTTCGTACATGATGGTTTCCCCGGCGCGGCGGTCGGCCATGGCATGCCATATTTCCTCCGTGATGAACGGCATCACCGGATGGATGAGCTTGAGGAGCTTGTCGAAGAATCCCACGGTGGCGTCGAAGGTGTAGCCGTCTATGGCCTCTCCGAAAGCGGGCTTGACGAGCTCCAGGTACCAGCTGCAGTATTCGTCCCAGAACAGCTTGTAAATTGCCATGAGGGCGTCGTTGATGCGGAATTTGGAATACTGGTCCTCCACCACCTCTATGGTGCGGGATAGCAGGTTGTCGAACCATTTGACGGCAAGGCGCGACGCCTCGGTCTGGCGTCCTTCGGGATCTACCCTCCAGCCGCTTACGAGGCGCCAGGAGTTCCATATCTTGCCGCAGAAATTGCGGCCCTGCTCGACCTGCGACTCGTCGTAGAGTATGTCGTTGCCGGCGGAGGAGCAGAGGAGCATGCCCAGGCGGACGGCGTCTGCGCCGTATTTGGCGATGAGCTCGAGCGGGTCGGGACTGTTGCCGAGGGTTTTGCTCATCTTGCGGCCGAGCTTGTCACGCACGATACCGGTGAAATAGACGTTGCGGAAAGGCACGTCGCCCATGAATTCTCCGCCCGCCATGACCATTCGGGCCACCCAGAAGAAGATGATGTCCGGGCCGGTGACGAGGTCTGAGGTGGGGTAGTAGTAGCCGAGGTCCCTGTTGGGCTTGTGCTCAGGATGGCCGGGGCGTTCGGGGTCGAATACGCTGATGGGCCAGAGCCAGCTGCTGAACCAGGTGTCGAGTACGTCCTCGTCCTGGGTGAGGTCCTCCGCCCTGACTGCGGGATTGATGGCCCGGGCGGCCTTGAGCGCGAGCTCCGGCGTCTCTTCCACCACGACCTCGCCGCCGGGCAGGTACCATGCGGGGATGCGCTGGCCCCACCAGAGCTGGCGGGAGATGCACCAGTCGTGTGCGTTCTCCATCCAGTGGCGATATACGTTGCGGTATTTGTCCGGAATGAGCTTGATGTTGCCGGATTCGACGGCCTCGAGGGCTGCCTTGGCGAGCTCCTCGAGCTTGAGGAACCACTGCTTGCTGAGCTTGGGCTCGATGACGGCGTCAGTGCGCTCGCTGTATCCGACGGGGGAGATGTACTCCTCAATCTTGACGAGGTTGCCGGCCTCTTCCAGCATCTTTACTATGTTCTTGCGGGCCTCGAAACGGTCCTGGCCGACGAGTATCTGCGCCTTCTCGTTCAGGCGGCCGTCGTCGTCGAGAATCTCGAGTATGGGGAGGTCGTGCCTCTGGCCGATCTCGTAGTCGTGTGCGTCGTGCGCAGGCGTGACCTTGAGGCAGCCGGTACCGAAGTCCATCTCTACGTAGCTGTCTTCAATGACGGGTATCTCCCTGTTTATCAGGGGGATGAGCACCTTCTTGCCGCGCAGGTAATGATAGCGTTCGTCTGCAGGGTTGACGCAGATGGCGGCGTCTGCCATTATGGTCTCGGGACGTGTGGTGGCGATGGTGAGGAACTCCCCGGTGGGGTTGCCGTTGCCGTCCGAGATGAAGTAGCGGAGGTGGTAGAAATGGCTCTTGGTGTCCCTGTGGATGACCTCGTCATCGGAAATGGCGGTGTGTGCCACGGGGTCCCAGTTGACCATGCGGTAGCCGTGGTAGATGAGGCCCTTCTTGTAGAAATACACGAAGGTTGCGGTAACCGCTGCGCTGAGCTCGGGATCCATGGTGAAGCGGGTGCGGTCCCAGTCGCAGGAGGCGCCCAGCTTGCGGAGCTGCTGCAGGATTATGCCGCCGTGCTCCTCCTTCCATTCCCATGCGTATTTGAGGAATTCCTCGCGGGTGAGGTCTTCCTTGCGTATGCCCTGGGAGGCGAGGCGGGCCACCACCTTGTTCTCGGTCGCGATGGAGGCGTGGTCCGTGCCGGGCACCCAGCAGGCGTTCTTGCCGTCCATGCGGGCCTTGCGGATGAGGACGTCGTTGAGAGTATTGTTGAGCACGTGCCCCATGTGCAGGATGCCTGTTACATTGGGCGGCGGAATTACGATGGTATATGGTTCACGAGAATCGGGCTCGGAATGAAAACACCTGTTGTTAAGCCAGTAGGCGTACCATTTGTCCTCAACTTCTGAGGGGTTGTATTTTGCGTTCAGTTCCATATCTTGCAAAGATAACATTTTTGGCGTAATTTTGTCGGACCAATACAAGATTTTATGGAAGAGAACAAACAGCTCCAGCTCGAACTCAAGCCCGAGGTTGCAAAGGGCAACTACTCCAACCTCGCAATCATCAGCCATTCGCACAGCGAGTTCGTCATAGACTTCGCCACCATGCTTCCCGGCCTGCAGAAGCCGGAAATCAGCAACCGCATCCTCATGACCCCCGAGCATGCCAAGAGGCTCCTCAACGCCCTGAACGACAACATCGGCAAATACGAGAACCAGTACGGCCGCATAGAGCTTCCAGGCTCACCCAAGGCCACTTTCAACCTTGCCGACTTCAATCCTAATGGCACAAAGTCTTAAGGCGGTAAAGGCCATCCTCTTCGACGTCGACGGCGTCATGACGGACGGCAGCATCATAGTCGATCCCAACGCAGAGCCCCTCCGTATCTTCAACGAGAAAGACGGGCACGGCCTGCGCATGGCGGCGCTTAACGGCTACCGCCTGGGCGTGATTACCGGCAGCAATACCGAGGCCGTGCGCAAACGCCTCACCGCATACGGCGTGCCGTTTGAGGACGTCTATCTTAAGGTAAGGGACAAGCTCCGCTCAATCCGCCAATACTGCGAGCGTTACTGCCTTGACGCTGAAGAAATACTTTATATGGGGGACGACATCCCCGACGTCCCGGCTCTCAGGTTCGCCGGAGTCGGCGTGGTGCCCTCCGACGCAGTGGAAGAGGCCATCGAGGCTGCAGACATAGTCGCTCCCGTTCCCGGCGGACGCGGTTTCGTACGATGGACGGTGGAGCAGGTGATGAAGGCCCAGGGACGATGGATTTTTGACGTTGAGAAATATGAACGGATGTTCTAAGCGCATCATTCTCGGCAGCGGCTCGCCCCGCAGGCGCGAACTTCTCGCCGGGCTTGACATCGAGTTTACCGTAGATACGGGGAATACCTTCGAGGAGTCTGTCCCCGCAGACGCCGCTCCGCAGGACGTCCCGCTGCTCATGGCCCTCGGCAAGTCGCACGGCTTCCACAGGCCGCTTGAGGCGGACGAGCTGCTGATTACGGCAGATACCGTCGTTATTATAGACGGCAAGGTGCTGGGGAAGCCCCACACGCGGGAAGACGCCGTCGAGATGCTTCATACCCTTTCCGGCCGCGACCATCTTGTGGTCTCCGGCGTCGTGTTCCGCACAGCCCTCCGCGAGGCCAGCGCAACAGACACCACGGTTGTCTCCGTCGCGCCCCTCAGCGATGACGAAATCAATTATTACATAGACCGTTACCGTCCCTTCGACAAGGCCGGTGGCTATGGTATCCAGGAATGGCTGGGGTACGCCGCCATGGGACACATCGAGGGATCTTTCTATAACGTCATGGGATTCCCGGTGCACCTCGTCTGGCAGATGTTGCGGGAGTTCGAGTAGCGATTGCGTATCGGATTGCAGGTAGAGGCCCCCAAAACCATCGCCGCCCGTGGCGATGTGAACGGGAGGGGCCCACAAGCGCAGCGCAGTGGGAGGGATGGAGCGAAGCGGAAGTTTTGGGGGCCCTACCTGCAGGAGTAGCAAGCGCTACTGCACCAACTCTGAGAGCTCCAGCCAGCGGAGCTCTTTTTCGTCGATAAGGGATTTCAACTCTTCGTAGCGGGTAGAGGCGGCGGCTATTTTCTGATAGTCGTCGGTGCCGCCGGCGAGCAGCGCCTCGAGCTTGTCTTTTTCGGCCCCGAGAGCCTCGAGATCGGCCTCCAGCTGCTCCAGCTCGCGTTTCTCCTTGTAACTGAGCCTGCGGGGAGCGTCGCTCCGTGGCTTCTCGCGCACGGCCTTTGGCTCTGCCTCCAGCTGCCTTGAGCGTTCCTCCCTGCGGAGGTCCTCGATGTAGCTGCGGTACTCGCTGTAGCCCCCGATGAAGTCCTTGATGACGCCACCGCCGCAGAAGACGAAGAGGTGGTCGACCAGACGGTCCAGGAAATGGCGGTCGTGGGTGACGATTATGAGCGTGCCCTTGAATTCCAGCAGGTACTCCTCGAGAATGTTGAGAGTCACGATGTCGAGGTCGTTGGTGGGCTCGTCGAGTATCAGGAGGTTGGGCTCCTGCATCAGCACGGTCAGCAGGTACAGGCGCCTCTTTTCGCCGCCGGAGAGGCGCTCGATGCGGTTGTTCCACATCTCGTGCGGGAAGAGGAAACGCTCGAGCAGGCGCGTCTCGGGCACCACTTCCATAACCGTATCGTCCTGCCGGAACTCGATTCCGGTCTGGCGGTAGTAGCCGATGCGCACGGAGTCGCCGCGCTTGACCGCCGGGTCGTCGCTGTCTGCAAGAAGGTTGAGGAAGGTGCTCTTTCCTATG
Organism: Bacteroidales bacterium; assembly: GCA_017551425.1. The sequence continues at coordinate 27,640 of JAFZLQ010000060.1, forward strand.
CCGTTGCCGCCTACGATGCCCACGCGTTCGCCCCTTTGGAAGTTGTAGGAGAAGTGGTCGATGAGGGGTTTTCCCTGCCACTCGAAGCACAGGTCCTTGCAGTCTATGACCTGCTTGCCGAGGTAGGACGCTCCCGACAGGCCTTCCATGGATACGCGGCGGATGGTATAGCTGTCTTCGGCCCTCGCCTTTATCTCCTTGAAAGCCTCCTTGCGGTACTTGGCCTTGCCGGTGCGGGCGCAGGGTGTGGCGTGTATCCATTCGAGCTCGCGCCGGAGGATGTTCCGTACTCGCTCGGTCTCCGCGTTGTAGTTGCTGATTCGCTCGTCCCGCTTGCGGAGGTAGTTTTCGTAATCGCCCCTGTAGATATATATCGAACCGCGTTCCATTTCCATTATGGTGTTGCAGACGCGGTCCAGGAAATAGCGGTCGTGGGATACCATGAAAAGGGTGCAGCGGGAGCGCTTGAGGGCGTTTTCCAGGTACTCTATGGCGTCCAGGTCGAGGTGGTTGGTGGGCTCGTCCATTATGAGGAAGTCGGCGTCTGCGGCAAGCAGCTGCGTGATCGCCACGCGTTTGACTTCCCCTCCAGAGAGCTCCGACATGGGCCTCTGCGGATCTATACCGAGTTCGTCCAGGATGCGGCGTATGTGAGCTCCTCCTCAAAGTCGGAGGCGTGAAGCTGCTGCTCCACCGTGAGAGACGGGTCGAATGCGTATTCCTGCTCAAGGAGGGCGATGCGTACGTCGCGCAGGAACTTTATGCTGCCGCCGGAATCGGACTTGTCCTTGCCGGCGAGTATGCGCAGCAGGGAGGTCTTTCCTGTGCCGTTTGGTGCCACGAGCGCTATCTTGTCGCCTTCGTTGATGTTGAAGGCGATGCGGTCGAACAGGACCTTGGTGCCGTACGACTTGGAGATGTTCTCTATTTGAAGGTACGACGGCATGCTACATCATGATGGCCCAGGAGGCAAAGCCTACGACGAGCGCCGCCACGCAGTTGACGGCCTTGGCACGCAGGAATGCGCCCTTGGATTCGGCGAGAAGGGGGAGGGACGCATGCCCGTCCTGGCTGATGCAGCTGGCCAGCAGCACCGGCGCCGGAATCACCCCGCTTGCGAACAGCGTTACGAATACCAGATGCGGCCCGGATTCGGGGATGATGCCGATGAGCGTTGCAAGAAGTATCATCAGGGGCACGTTGGCGCTGATCCAGGAGCTTATGTCGATGACCTGGGTGATGAAACCCAGCAGCACCAGCACGCCGAAGGTCCAGGCGAAGATCCCGGGTACGTGCCTTGCCACCACGTGGTGCCATAGGTGCTCTTCCACGAAATGGTCCGAGCCGAAAACCGCCACCGCCAGCAGCACGACGCTGAGACCGGCGAAGACCATGTACATCCACCTTTCGCTGAGCAGGCCCAGGCCGTGTCCGGCGTCTTCTTCCGCGTCTCCAAGGAGCCCCAGGGCCAGGGCTGCGATGAAAACGGCGGTGCCCACGAACAGCACGGCGCGTTTCCAGCTGAAGCTGCGGCCCGGCTTGTGGTCATGGTCGTGCCTGCGGGGAGCGTCTTCTTCGTGCAGGTGCAGCTCGCCGCAGGCCTTGAGGGCGTAGGGTTTGATGCCGAGGCGCGGGGCCGCGTAATCAATCAGTACGCCTGCGACGATACCCACGGCCAGGGTGACAGCCGATATCAGCAACGCCTTGCCGGGAAAGAGGGTGAGCATCACGAAGGCCTCGTCGCCTGCGGTGGCTATCATCATCGCCACAAGGGCTCCGAAGCTGATCATGCCGTGCGAGAACAGCGATATGGATGCGAATCCTCCCATGCAGCCTGGAATCCAACCGAGCAGGGCCGATACCACTATCTGCCCGAGCCGGGAGCCTTGCAGACGGCGGAAGAAGCGCCCGCCGGAGCCTATGTTGAGGCTTTCTATAAGCATCATCATTATCACCACCAGGCCCGTAATGAGCACGGCGGCGCGGAAGGCTTCCAGCAGTATGTCGGGGATGGCGGACATTTAATAGATATCGTCCACGCTGACGCTGAGGCTTTTGATTACGGGGATCGCAGGGTCGTCCACGGTGGCGTCTATGATTCGATTGAGGCCGGCGACGACGTTTCGCTCGAGGAACAGCTGCTGCTCGGGCCAGGTGGCGACGAAGTTGGCCGCCATGTCGTGGCCGTGGCCGGTGTAACGGTAGATGCAGTAGGTATAGCCGTTCTTGGCAAAAACATCCCTCACGAGGGCGCTGCTGCCGTATATGCCGCGGCGGCCGAAGACGGTCTTGTCGTAATTGACGGCTCCGTCGGCCGTGCCGTGGATGAGCAGCTGGGGCGGGGGAGGCGTCTGGTATCTGGGGAGGCCGCTGCCTGTCATGATCGCTCCGGCAAACGACATCGCGCCCTTGAAGGAGTAGCCGTCAGGAAGGATTGCGGTGCGGGAAGTTGGGGTGCAGGTTTCCATCACGCTCCTGAGGGTGATCATGGCCCCGGCCGAGCAGCCGGCGATGACGAGGTTGTTCGCATCTATCCCGACGTTGTTGTCCAGAAGGTAGCGCACGGCCGCGAAAGTGTCTTCCACGCCGATGTCCACAGCCCTGATGGTAAGGTCTGCGCTCTTGACCAGATGCCCGAGGTCGAAGCGCACGTCGAGGCCCTTGAGCCCCAGGCGGTAATCTATGGACACCACCCCGTAGCCGTTGTCGTTCAGTATCTTGAACCATGGCATGTAGCCCTTGTCGTTGCGGCTTCCGATGATGAATCCGCCGCCGAAGAGGAACAGCACGGAGGGCTTGGCCTTGCCGTCAATCTCGGTGACCGAGCCCGGCGTGGGAAGGTAAACGTCTATGTAAAGGTTGCAGGTGTCCCGCTGGGCGACCATGTAGGTGCCGGCGAGGTTCTGGGCGCCCGCCATGGAAGGGACCAGGATCGCCAGGAGTATGAGGAAGCGTTTCATAAGCTATTTGCCGCTGTAGCGCCCTGCGAAGAGGACTGCGCCTGTGGATTTCTCCGTTATGAGGTAGAGGAAAGGCTTGTCTGCGTGGAAGATGACGGGCGTCTCCGGAGGGGCCACGGAGGTGTTCTTGTAAACGCCGGCGCTGGATATGGCAGCCGCCTCGGTGCCTTCTTCATCCACCTTTATTACCGCATCCTGGTTGACGAAACTCAGGCAGAGTGCGTAATCGGACATGGCCGTGAGGTCTGCGTTCTTGGGGTCGAAGGCCGAGGGCATGCCCAGGTCTGAGAGGATTTCGTTCAGGTTGATGTGGAACCTGGTCTCGAAGCGGGGCAGCCAGAGTTCGACCTGACGGAACCAGAAGTCCCCGGAGAAGCTGTTCCAGTCGATGGTCGTGAGTTCCCTGGTAACGTCTGCAACGCCGTAGCCGTCTTTTGGACGCAGGACGGTCATGGAGTATGCTTTGTTGCCGTAGGGGAGGTTCACAGCCTCGAAGGACTTGCCGGATGCGTAGCCCATGCTGCGTTCCGTCTTCATCATCCTGACCTTGCCCTTTCCGCCGCCGGCATAGGTGAATTCTTCGTCGGCGGTGAGGCTCTTGGTGAATTTGTCGGACCACTGGCTCTTGAAGTAGAGGGCGTTCAGCAGGTATGCGAGCATGTCGGGCGAGGTCTCGTCGAGGATGTGGTCTATGAGGCCCTCGGTGTGGTCTGAGCACCATTTGTTGATGACTTTGGCAGACTCCGTGGTCTTGCTGAAGTCGAGGTTGCTGACTGCGGCCTCGTAGTAGTTGGCCACGTCTTTCTTATAGCTGTCCAGCAGGGGCCAGCCGTCGTCGACGTATATGGCGTTGGCTATCTTGAGCTTAGTCTGCTTGTCCAGATCGGGGAGCTGGCGGAGCATGCTGAGGCAGTATTCGTTCACTTCCCGCACCTCTCCTTTGCCGTAGCCGAGAAGGGTGCAGATTTCGTCCGCCGTGGCGCCGCGGGCGCCGTCGAGTATCATGCCGAGGAGGAACTGCATGCTGAGGGGGGATATGACGTAGTCCTTGTCGGCCTCCGCCTCCACCTTGTTGATGAAGTTGAAGGAGAAGGAGTTGCCGCTTTGGATATATCCGGCCTGTTTGGTCGTGACGGACAGTGCCTTGTAGGGATTGTCGTCTTTTCCGGTGTCTCCGGATTCAATGGGCTCGCAGGCGGCGAGGCCGGCCAGGAGGAGCGCAGAGGCGCAAAAGAGTAGCATTCGTTTCATGTTTCCTATGCCCGGGGCAATTATCGTGCCCCTGTCCAGACTGCTAATTTACAATTTTTTGTGCAAATGTGGATTTTTTTGTACTTTTGCACCCGCTTTGGGGTATTAGCTCAGTTGGTAGAGCGTTAGGTTCGCAATCTAAAGGTCAGGGGTTCGATCCCCCTATGCTCCACCCCGAGGTTGTAAGTCGTTGATTTACAACCTATTTTCTTTTTTACGCAGAAAAAATACACATTATTGTACACAGAAAGTGTACTAGAGTGTCGGCAAGTCTACCAGCACCTCCCACCAGCCGTCACGCTTTCCGTTCTTGCGGGCAAGCATCTCTTTTTCTTGAAGTGAGATTCAAAGTATCTACGCAGAAAGTTACGCAGAAAATAACATAACCCGTATTCTACTCACAGAGACGCATAATACTCAAGCAACTATCAATCAAGCTATTTCTTTCGCCAGAAAAGAGGGGTGATGTCTTCGCCGTGGTGGTAGAGGCGCTGGTTGGTGGTGGGGGAGTTGAGGGGGCCGAGGGCCTCGATGTAGGGCCCCACCTTGACGTAGTCGAAGTGGTCCCAGTAGTCGGGCTCGATGGCGTCGCGGCCGGTGTAGAGGGCGGTTTCGATTCCGGGGTGCGAGGCGCGGATGTGGTCTGCGAGCGCGAAGAGGGCCGGGCGGTCCCTGCCCTCGCCGAGGAAAAGGAAGCAGTCGGCGCCGAAGTTGTCTGCGACGAGCCCGTCTATTTTGGCCGGGGTGAGCTCCTCTCCGATGTCCTGCCTCAGGAAGGGGGAGTGGCATCCCGGGCAATTACCCCGGCAGTTGGAGACTTCTACTGCCAGGGTAACGCGGTGGGGTATTTCTTCGATGACGATGTCCGTCAGCTCCGGGATGTACTTAAGCATCCTTGGGGGTGTAGTAACGTTTTTCGGCCTCTACCTGACGGGGCTCCGCGAAGCTGGAGACCCTCTTGAGGTAACCGATTACACGTGTAAGATAATCAAGGTTTTCGCTGCCGCACTTCGGGCACTTGGTGAGGGTGTCTTTGCTGATGTATCCGCAATCGTTGCAGACGGTGTTGCGGCAGTTGAAGGTGAAGTAGTTGGTGCCGTAGTGGGCGGCCACCTTGAGAAGCTGCCTGTACTGGTCTTTGCTCAGGTGCTCGGCGATGTTCATGTGGAGTGCGGAGCCGCCGTCCAGATACTTGACGAAGTCTTCTCCGTGCAGCTTGAACTTGTCTATCATGGAGACGTTGGGGTCTTCCGGATTGTAGAAGTAGGAGCTGTAGAGGTTGTGCTTGGAGGAGACGAAGTATCCGTCTTTCTTGTCCCACTTGTAGTTCTTTGCGGCGAGGTTTTCTGCCGGCACGAACTCGGTGTTGAACATGGCGTCGGGGGTGCGGTCCTTGCGGTTGGCGATGTTGATGGTTTCAAGGATGGTGTTGACGAATGCGCCGTACTCGGGGTTGGGGGAAACCTCCAGGCCAAGGAACTCGGCGGCCTCGGTGAGACCGTTCACGCCTACGGTGAGGTACTGGCGCTTCATGTCTATGAATCCGGCCTTGTAAACGTCGAGCATCTCCGCCTTGAGGAAGTCTTTGATTATCTCGTTGAAGGCGATCTGGTACTTGTGCACGCGCTCGGTCATCTCGCGGATGTCCTTGCAGATGTAATTGGTGTAGAGGTCGTCCTTGTCGTAGAAGTTGCTGACGGGGTCGAGCGCCTTGCCGGCCTCGAGGTGCACGCCGCGCCTCTGGGCGAAATAATGGCGTACGGAATCCTGGATAAGGCGGTTGAGGTTGATTGTCATGACCGACTTGGAACCGGTGCTGACGGAAGCCGTACCCATTGAATACTGGTGCTGGGTGTGGTTGTGGCTTGCATCCTCCATGTCTTTGAGGGAGTTGCGCAGGCGGCAGCAGGAGCTGAGGGAGTCGGGGCTGTTGGACAGGTAGCAGAAGAAGCTGTGACCCTTGGACCACATCTCCGCGGTGAAGTCTGCATAGTCCTTGTCCGCGAAGTCGTCGGCGCCGTCCGTGAGCAGAGCCATGGTCTCCACGGGGAAGGTGAGGATGTAGTGGTTGCGCTCCTCGTTGAACCAGTTCATGAAGTGGCGCTGCAGCCAGTCGAGGGTCTCCCACTTGGGCGCGGAACCGTCGGGGAAGCGGAAATCGCCGAATACGCCCTCGAAGTAGGGCTTGTCGAAGTAGCCGATGTTCCAGAAAACCGTCTGGTATCCGCGGTTGCCCGCGGGCATGTTCATGGAGTGTACCACCTGCTGGAAGCAGTTGTCGATCACCTTGGACAGGGTGCGCTGCTTGCGGTTCTTCTCTACGACCTCGTCAAGATGCTCGAGATAGTCGTCTCCGTAGTCCTTGCGGATGAAGTAGTCGAGGTACATGAGGAATTCCGGGGTGGCCACGGCTCCCATGAACTGCGAGGAGACGGAATAGACCAGGTTGATGAACTCGCCGCAGAAGCTCTTGAGGTCTGTGGGGGCGATGGATACGCCGCCGAGCTCCTTGAGACCGCTGATGAGGAAGGGGTACATGGTGATGGCCACGCAGTAGGGGAAGCCGGGAGTGCCGCTCTCGTCGTGCTTGTAGAGCACGTGGGACTCGAGGTCCTTGAGGTACTGGTCCGCCAGGTGACGCCCGTAAAGCGACTTGATCTTGTCGCACATGATGTAGCGGTTCTGCTTGATGTTGTTCTCTTTGTAGAGCTCGTTGCCAAGGGTCACGATGTTCTTGCGGGTGACGTTGGCGTTGGCGTCGAACTTGGAGCCGGTGGCGGCGTTAGTCGCTGCAATATAATCCTTTATGAAGTCTCTCTTCTTGCGGAGGTCGAGGTCTGCGTCGAACTTCTCGATGTAAGCCAGAGCGACTTTCTTGTTGATGGACATGAGGGATTCCTCCACCTGGCGGCGGATCTCCTTGCTCTCTATCCCATCGTAGATGTAGAGGTTGTTGATGATCGAAACGACTATGGAATCGTCGCAGTACTGTCCTGCGCTCTTGTAGGCCTCGTGTATGCCGCGGGCCAGCTTCGCTTTGTCGTACTCTTCGATCGAGCCATTGGTTTTACGTACGTCCATATTGATGTTAAATTTCGGTTTTTTGTTCTTGGTTATCGGTCATGTTCCCTTACCCCGCTTTCACGGGGATATTATCGGGGTTACAAAATTAACTAAAGGAATACTAGGAAAAGGGCGCGGAAGCGAGAAGTTTTCAACAGTCTTTTGAACAATGCAAAAAGGGCCGGATTTTGCGCGGATATTGCCAAAATAATAATTATATTTGTAGAATATGAGAAAGATTGTTCTACTGTCATTGCTTACAATCCTGGGCCTGGGGCTCCTGTCCTCCTGCAAGAACAAGGAAGACCTGTCCCTGCCGTCCGGATTCAACGAGCCCGCGGAGGAAGTCAGGGTTTACGATAAGAAGGACGCCGCTTATGTGGCCGAGGAACCCACGGAGACCGCCATCGTCTTCAGCGCAGAAACTCCCGAGGATCTTCTGCCGGAGGTCGGGTCCATCATCCAGATGCCCATTTCCGACAAGACGCCCTACGGCTTCCTGGGGCGCGTCTCCTCCATTTACGAAGACGGCGAGTACAAGGTCGTCACGGAGACCGTCCCCCTGGAGGAAGCCTACCCCAACCTGTCCATAGACGTCAACCTCGGCAAGGTTACGCATTTCTACGGCCTCGTTGATGAAAACGGCGAGCAGGTTGAGTTCCGTATCGTTGACAAGGAAGAAGACACCGTAGGGGAGTTCATGGACGGCGGCATCGCCGCGCAGGGCTGGAACAAGAAGGTGGTCCGCGATAATGACGACCTCGACGTAGGTTCGGAATTCGACTGGGAGAAGAAGAAACTCTGCATCCACCTGCCCCAGAGCTGGGTGAAGGTCTTCACCAAGGAGAACATCAACGTGGACGGCGTCCTGGAGCTGTCCTTCGAAGGGAGCAGCTTCAAGCTGGACAACACCGACGGCGACGCCAAGTATCTGGACATCGACCTCCAGACGCGCCTTACCGCCGGCGTGAAGGTTACCGGCCATATCAAGTCTTTCAACCCCAACGACAGCGGCGGCCGCAAAGAATGGAAGACCCCGAGCATCACCTTCACCGGCGTCATCCCCGTGGGCCCCATAGCAATCCCGGTTACCATTCCTATCTGCCTTCAGGCCGCCCTTACAGGAGACCTGTCGACCTCCGTCGAACTGAGGTACAACAAGTACTGGCGTTATCACCGCGTGTACAAGAACGGGACCTGGTCCGTCCCTGTGACCGAAGCCCCGCCGGTGGAGAAAACCAGCCCCTGGGTGATTACCGAGTTCGACGCCGCCGGCAAGTTCAGCGTCGGGCCGGACGTGGAATTCAACATAGGCCTTTTCACGAACAAGTTCGGCATAGGCCTGGAACTGTTCCCCAACGGATACATCAAGGCAGAGGCCAACGTCTCCACCCTGGACGTGTTCGCTTTCAATCCTCTGGCGGAAGTGGGCGTGGGGCTCGAATGGCGCGTGTATTGCCGGGCCAAGATCTTCGGCAAGAAGATGGATGCCTTCAGCATGGACCTGCCTGAACTCACGCTGTACAAGCGTACCGTCAAGCTGTTCCCGGAGGTCAGCAACTTCAGCGCCCTCGGCAGCGCGTCTTCGGCGGAACTTACCTGGCAGGCCGATTCCTACTGCCTGCTGGAGCTTCTCGGAGTCAAGACCGGCGCAACGCTGTTCTCGCCGGAAGGGACGGAAGAGACATTCTATCCTTCGCCCACCAGCACGGACAGAAAGGGCGTACGGTATTACTATTATACGAAGGAAGGGCTCAAGGCCGGTTCTACATATTATGCCGCGCCTACCATTTCATGGCTCAGGTGGAAATGGCACGGAGACAAGGTGCCGATAGAGACCGAGGCGGCATACCGCATCATGTGGCGCTGCGAAAACAGGGAGGACATATGGAACCTTGACATCTCGCTCAGCAGTACCACCACCACGCTCAACATGCCTTTCGAGGCCGCTACATACAACTCGGGATGGACCAAGAGGCTCCTTGTGGCCACCTTCGATCCCAAGACATACAGACTTACCGGAAGGGTGGAGACCGATTTCTACTCCGATCCCGACGACCGCCGCATAGACGGCTTTACGGCGGATCTCAGCAAGGACGACACCGGATACATCACCAACAGCAAGATACTGGACAACGGCGCATGCTACACGCAGATCCGTTTCGTCAAGCTTGTGAACGGCCAGCCCAAGTCGATGAAGAGGATGCCCGTTTACCGCGACAGGTGCGTTTTAGGAGAACACATAGGAGACTAAGCCATGAAGAGAGTACTTTTTTATTTGCTTGCCCTCGCATTCATGGCAGGCTGCGCCGAGGGAGGCGTGGTGAATGTGTCCGAAAACAGCGTCACCTTCCCGGCGGAAGGCGGCGAGAAGATAGTTCAGATAACTTCAGACGCGGTCTGGAGTTACAGTTATGAGGCCGACTGGATCTACGTGAGGCACCAGGCGGGCGTGATCCGCATAATAGCGGACCCGAGCAATGAGCCCGGAACCCGCTATGCAACGGTGTCCCTCACCGTAGAAGACAACGTTGAGGCCGAGGTCCAGGTGACTCAGGAAGGGGTGGAACTGTATGTGCCGCAGGGCACCGTCGAGGCGCGCAATTCCGGCGAGACCGTTTACCTCTCCGTTTTCAGCAACCTCGAGTGGGATATAGACAACCCCTTGGACTGGGTGGAGGCCGAGAAATTCGGTTCAAGCCTCAGGCTCGAGGTGCAGCCGAACCGCAATCCCCAGGCCCGTTCCGGCGTCATCACCCTTTCTCACGGCGCCCTCTCCCAGAACATAGTGCTGTCCCAGGACGGCAGCGAGTGGTACGAGACCTTCGATATGGTAAAGGTGAAGGGCGGCAGCTTCCTGATGGGCGCCCAGAAGACGGACTCGTCCGGTTCCAACTACGACACTTCGGCATTCCAGATAGAGGCACCCGTGCATAAGGTGACCGTCAGCGATTTCTACATCAGCCGCTATGAGGTCACCCAGGCCCAGTGGGTGGCGGCGATGGGGTCGAATCCCTCGTCCGTGCAGGGAGACAATCTCCCGGTGGAGAGCGTTTCCTGGAACGACGTGATAAAATTCATCGGCGTGCTCAACAAGGCCTCCGGCCTCGAGTACAGGCTTCCGACGGAAGCCGAATGGGAATACGCCGCGAGGGGCGGCGCCAACTCGGAAGGATACAAATACAGCGGCAGCCCCATCCTGGGCGCATGCGGCTGGTATTATTCCAACAGCGCCGCGGCCATGCGCGAGGGAGGCGGCAAGGAGCCCAACGAACTTGGCCTTTACGACATGAGCGGCAACGTGCGCGAGTGGTGCTCCGACTGGTTCGGCGAGTATCCTTCAAAGGAAGAAAAAGACCCCCAGGGCCCTTCTTCCGGCAGCGTCAAGGTCA
>JAFZLQ010000061.1 GCA_017551425.1 Bacteroidales bacterium
ATGTTCTGCAGGTTGATGAAGTGGTCTGCCTGCAGTGCGCTGATGGGGATGACGGAGGTTGTGGTGTCCCAGTTGAGTATGGTCACGGTAGTGAGGGCCACGGACTTGACTTCTCCGTCAACATTGAATTTGGGTACCTGGATCCAGTCGTCGATGTTCAGAAGATGGTGCCTCCTCAGGTGGATGAACGCCGCCACACCCTTGAGTTTGTCCTGGAAGATCCAGCCGGCCACTGAGCCGATGACGCCGAACGCCGCGGCGAGCCTGCCGTCCTTCTGGATATTGAATATCAATATGAAGCCTATTATCCAGAGGCCCAGGGCGGCGAGGATGGTAATCTGGCACCAGGTAATGCCGGCCTCCTGCTTGGTGAGGCTGAACAGGCCGGACAGGGTGCCGCATGCCTTGATGACCAGCCATACGGCCAGGTTCATGCCCAGCAGGCAGACGCAGGGAATCCAGTCGCCGTGCGCCAGGATATACGAAATGCCCACGGATACCGGAGTCAGCAGGAGAAGAAAGGCCCAGAACGCCCTCGGGCGCCACTCGACCAGGGCCCCGAATATCTGACGCCACAGTTTGCCGGATGCCAGGTTCTTCTTGGATAGTTTTGTAAGCAGGTTCATCTGTACTGAAGATTCGTCGGCAACAAATATAATAATTATTCTTCTGCTGGCGAAAAGTGTTATATTTGTGACCATGGAAAGCGTTATCTACTTTGCGGGCGGATGCTTCTGGGGCGTCGAGCATTTCTTCAAGGGCGTTGACGGCGTACTCGCCACAATGCCGGGCTACGCCAACGGCAGCGTAAGCAATCCCGCCTACGAGCAGGTTTATACAGACACCACCGGCCACGCAGAGACCGTACGCGTGAGTTACGACCCGTCCCGCGTGAGCCTGGAGCGCCTCGTGCGCCTGTTTTTTGCCATTATCGACCCGCTGTCGCTCAACCGCCAGGGGCATGACGAGGGCACCCGCTACCGTACCGGCGTGTACTACGCTTCCGAGGACGAACGCCGGGTGATAGAGCCGGTATTCCGCGCCGTATCCGCACGGCTCGGGGCGCCCCTTGCCGTAGAGCTGGAGCCGCTCCGCTCGTTCTGGAGCGCGGAGGAACGCCACAGGGATTACCTGGACAATAACGCCGGCGGCTACTGCCACCTGCCCCTCAAGGCCTTCAGGTACCTGCGTCTCTATCAGGACGTTGAGCTGCTTCTCGGGGACGAGCCGGACCCTGTCGCCCGCCAGGCCGAGGCCGCAGCGCTGATCGCAGAGCGCATGCGCTTCTTCTGGACCGGGTTTTACAGGGTAGCCGGAGACACCCTGGTGCTCGGGCCTTTCCAGGGCCCGGCGGCCTGCCTGCGAATCGCCCGCGGCCGCGGAGTCTGCGGCGCCGCATGGGAGCGAGCCCGCACCGTTGTCGTGCCCGACGTGGAAGCCTTCCCCGGCCACATCGCCTGCAGCAGCCTCTCCCGCTCGGAGATAGTGGTCCCCCTTATCCGGGACGGGGCCGTCACGGCCGTCCTCGACATAGACAGCACCGAGCCCGCCACCTTCGACGAGGTCGATGCCGTATGGCTGGAAATGATCGCCGAGCTGGTCTAGAAGCCGCTGCAGGGCGGTTTTTGATTTTTGGCAAGGCTTTTGCAATTCATCGGATGAAGTATTAACAATTTAAACACTTACTGCGATGAGAACAATGAATTACAATTACATGGCGCTTCTTGCGATGCTGATGCTCGTATCGGCGCCCGCGCTCGCGCAGTCAGGTGCACGGCGCAACACCACAGTAACGGAGCGTCAGGAGGCCAAAGCCGAGCGCAAGCAGAACAAGGTCGATGAGGTTCAGAAACCGGCCAATGTTTCCAACCAGAGCGCTACCGACATCAAGCTCCGCAATCCCGGCGGATCGGCTTCCGACCGCAGGAACGGCAGTGACTCCGACAAGTCTTCCGGCAACAGCTCCGGCAGCGGTGCCGCCGCAAACAACAATAACGGAAACGTTTCCGTGGGCGGAGGCAACTACGGCAACAACGGAGGCAAAGCCGGCAACAACGGAGGATACTCCGGGAACAACGGCGGAAAGTCCAACAACGGCGGAAATTACGGTGGCTATGGCAATGGCAACTACGGTGGAAACTACGGTGGCAACCACGGAGGCTATGGCAACGGCAACAACAACGGCGTCCGTCCTCCTGTAAACAACGGAGGCAATTACGGCAACGGAGGCAACTACGGAGGCTACAACGGTAAAGACCGTCCCAACTCCGGCAACGGTGGCTATTATGGCGGGAATTACGGCAAGTATCCCGGAGGTTACAACGACATCTATCCCGGTGTCCGTCCCGGACTTCCCAACTCGCGCAACTATAGCAATTACGATATAGTTTACCGTACCAACGCCTCCTCCATCGTCCTGAGGACCGCCTTCCGCACCAAGGAAGAGGCATACCGCTACGTGGAGAGACTGCTCTCCGACAACATGTACACCATAGGAACCTACGGCAACGGTTACAGTTGGCTGCTGAGCGAAGTGAGTTTCATACCTACTCCTTTCGACTGGACCAATCCGATGACCCACAACCAGTTCCGCATCAAGGTGAACTTCTACAAGAGCTTCGGCTACGTGCGAGTGGCGATAAGCGGCGAGTGGCGTGAATCCATACTTTCGAGTTCCTACTCGATCCTGAGGTTCCAGCCCAGCAGCGACTACAGTACCTACTACGCATGGAACGTCCTCGAAGACCTCGCCGACAGCATCCCTCACAGCAGCATCTCATACAGATAAGCCATTCTAATAAATTTACTAACTACAGCAAAAGGTCGACTCCGGTCGGCCTTTTTTTACTATTTTTGCATCATGACCGGTATCCTTGCAATTCTCCTCGCCCTGTCCCTGACCCGCTTTGCAGACCCTATGGTCGGCACCGGCGCCCACGGCCATACCTTCCCGGGCGCATGCGCCCCGTTCGGCATGATCCAGCTCAGCCCCGACACACGTCCGAACCCCACCGACTGGGACGGATGCAGCGGCTACCATTATTCAGACAGCCTGATATACGGATTCAGCCACACTCACCTGTCCGGTACGGGATGCCAGGACTGGTGCGACATCCTCGTCACCCCGGGAGACGGTCCCTCTGCCTTCAGCCACAGGCGGGAGAAGGCCAGTCCGGGCTATTATGAGGTGAGGCTAGACAACGGCGTACGCGTGCGCCTTGCCGCCGGGCGGCGGGTCGCGGTGCACGAATACACCTTCAGGCGCGGCCCTGCGAGCATAACCGTCAACCTCAGGCACAGGGACCCCCTGGACGACTTCGCCATCAACTGCGGCCCCGGCTGGGTGAGCGGCAAGCGCGTTTCCAGCAGCTGGGCCCTCGGACAGCAGCTGTACTTCTATATCGAGTTCTCCGAGGATGCCGAATGCGAACTGCTCGACGGAGGCCGTGCTGCGCGCTTTACTTTCAAAGGCAAGAGGGTCACCCTGCGCGCCGCAATCTCCAGCGTGTCCGAAGACGGCGCCCGCGCAAACCTCATGAGCGAGTATCCTGCGAGCCTGAACGGGCTCCGGAAATCCACCCGGGCGCAGTGGGAGGCGTATCTGGGCAAGCTCAGGAGCCCCTGGAAGGACCGCGAGCACAAGCGGCGCTTCTATACGGCGCTGTATCATACCGGCATCCACCCGTCGCTTTATTCCGACGCCGACGGCCGCTACCGGGGCATGGACGGGCAGGTCCACACAGCCGACGGATGGGAGCGTTACACCGTATTCTCGACCTGGGACACATTCCGGGGCGAGCATCCTCTGCTGTTTGAGATCGAGCCGGAACGCAGCGCCGACTTCATCCGTTCCATGATATCGATTTACGAAGAGAACGGCAAGCTGCCGGTGTGGGAGCTGTCCGGCTGGGAGACAGACTGCATGATAGGCTACAATTCGGCGCCCGTCATAGCCGACGCAGTCGCCCGCGGCATCACCGGATTCGACGTGGAGAAGGCGTACGAGGCCATGGTGGCGAGTTCGCTGAGGCCCGAATACGGCATGGAAAGCTTCCGCCGCAACGGCCTGGTGCTGGGTGACGACGAGCACGAAAGCGTCTCCAAGACACTCGAGTTCGCTTATGACGACTGGTGCGTGGCGCAGGTCGCCAAATATCTCGGGCGGCAGGAGGATTATGAAAAGTACATGCGCTCGGCGCAGTACTGGCGCAACGTGTTCGACCCGTCCACCGGCTTCATGCGCGCACGCCTGAACGGCTGCTGGTTTTCCCCCTTCGACCCCCGCGAGGTCAACAACAACTACACCGAGGCCAACTCCTGGCAGTACTCGTTCTTCGTGCCCCAGGACGTGGCCGGACTGGTTGAGGCCCTTGGCGGCACAGAAGCCTTCCTGGAGCGTCTGGACGGCCTGTTCGAGGCCCCGGAGGGCACTACCGGCCGCACCCAGGCGGACATAACAGGCTGCATAGGCCAGTACGCCCACGGCAACGAGCCGAGTCACCACATACCCTACCTGTATGCCGCCGTGGGGCGTCCAGACAAGACGCAGGCCTGCGTGGACCGCATCATGGAGGAGCTCTATAGCTCGGCTCCCGACGGGCTTTGCGGCAACGACGACTGCGGCCAGATGTCGGCCTGGTACGTACTGAGCGCCCTCGGACGCTATCCCGTCTGCCCCGGGTATTACGGCGCCGGGATGACGTCCATACCCAAGACCATCGTAGTCAACCCCTGGTTCGAAATGGCAGGCAGCATGTTTGCCGATTCGCTTGAGGTGTCGATAGGGGGCGAGGGCAGGATATGGTACCGCATAGACAACGGCGGTTTCAAGCCTTACGCGGGCCCGTTCGTCGTGCGGAAGAGCTGCACCATGGAGGCTTATTCCGAGCTCGACGGGCAGCGCAGCTTCGTCAGCAGGAGCAGCGTGAACAGGATACTGGGCGACAGGGACATCACGATTTATTCGAAATTCTCAAGGCAGTACACCGCGGGAGGCCCGGAAGGCCTTATCGACGGCCGCCAGGGAGGCGTGAACTGGCGTACAGGCGGCTGGCAGGGATACCAGGACACCGACTTCGAGGCCATGGTGGATCTTCGCAAACCGCGCAGGATCAGGCTGATATCCGCAGGCTTCTGCCAGGATGCACGTTCCTGGATATGGATGCCGCGAACCGTACATTATTCGGTTTCTTCCAACGGCGTCTCCTTCACTCCGATGGCGTCCATAGACACTCCCGTGAGCGACCGGGACCTCGAAGTCCGGCGCTGGGAATGTTCCGCAAAGGTCGATGTGGAGGCCCGTTACGTGAAGGTGTGGGCGGAGAATTACGGCGCCATACCGGAATGGCACCCCGGAGCCGGTTATCCGGCGTTCATCTTCATCGACGAGATTACTGTGAAATGACGATTTTCTTCCTGTACCTCAGCGTGAGCCAGAAGGCGCGGAAGGCGAGGTGCACGAAGTAGGCGGCAAGCAGTATGTGAAGGCACGCGTCGGTGCCCGGAGCCGCCAGCCCGGAGAACGCGAACCATACCCCCAGGAAGCCTATCATCGCCCCGAGCATGGAAACGAAGAGGCTTCCGGCCTCTGTGGCGCCCAGGTAAATGCCGTCCCAGGTGAATGCGGCGCAGCCCACCGGCGGCATCACCAGCAGCCACGGAAGGAACCTTGAGCAGGCCGCCACCACAGACTCGTCGGAGCTGAACAGGCGCAGCACCGGCACCCCCATCACGTAATACACCCCTATGAAGAGCACCGCGACCCCGAGGCTCCAGACAAAGACGAACCGCACCGTCCTGCGCAGCATTGTCTCGTCCCGCGCGCCTATGAACCTGCCGCTCAGGGCCTCTCCGGCATAGGCGAAACCGTCTGTGAAATAGGAGAATATCATCAGCAGCTGCATCATTATGGACGAGCACGCCAGCAGCATGTCGCCGAAGGTGGCTGCTATTATGGTATATCCCATGTAGATGGCCGTAAAGCACAGCGAGCGGCCAATCAGGTTGCTGTTCATCTTGAGGAACGGGCTCAGGCTGGGCCACTTGAAAAGCTCCTTCAGGTGGTCGCGGGAGACGGTTCCGAGCACGTGCCTGTATTTGAAGAAGCACACCAGGACGCAGAAGGCCAGACCGGCGTACTGGGCCACGACGGTTCCTGCCGGGATGCCGTCGAATCCAAGGCCCTGCCATCCGAACACCCCGAAGCTCAGCGCGATGGACGCGGCTATGTTGATTCCGTTGACTATAAGGTCGGTCCACATCGAACTCATGGAGTCCTGCATGCCCACGAACCATCCGCGGAAGACCATAAGCGCAACCGTTGCCGGCGCGGCCCAGATACGTATGAGGAAGTATCTCAGGGCGAGCTCGCACACCTCGGGGCTGGCGCCCACGAGCATCATGCCCAGGCGCACCAGCGGCGTCTGGAGCGCGACTATCAGGAAAGAAAGGGCCAGAGCGAGCCCGAGTCCGCGTGCGAAGATGCGTGCGCAGTCGTGCGGGTCCTGCCTGCCGAAAGCCTGCGCCGTGAGCCCGCCGGTGCCGGTGCGGAGGAAAAAAAAGTTCCAGTACAGCAGGTTGAGAAGCATGGAACCCACGGATATGCCTCCGATGTAGGCGGCGGCGCTTCCGTCCGGCAGATGGCCCGCAAGGGCCGTATCGACCATGCCGACCAGCGGGACCGTCAGGTTGGCGAATATGCTGGGGATGGAGAGCCGGAGGATCTCGCGGTTGAGCGCCCGGCTTGTCATAAGATATGCTCCGCTGCGGCGCAGAGCGCCTCGTAAAACTCTTCTCCGAACGCCTCCGTGAGGGGCCTTTTGAGGAATTGGTATGCCCTGACGCCCTCGCGCCGCCCTTTCTCGAAGGCTGGCTTGCATATATCCCAGCGGTGCAGGTTGAGGCCGGTGCCTCCTCCCTTGAAACGCTTCACGCGTACCGGGTACAGCGAGCATGACGCCGGCTTGGTGCATCCGCATTCCTCAATGGCGCACAGGCAGGAACCGTTTTCGTCGAAGCGGGCGAAGGCGCAGACGCCGGAACCGCAGACCAGGGGC
Organism: Bacteroidales bacterium; assembly: GCA_017551425.1. Next base: position 7,056 of record JAFZLQ010000061.1, read on the forward strand.
GTGACCAGGTCTCCTTCCGGATCGATCTCGAAGAAACCGTTGAGCTTCACGGCGTCGCGTCCGGACTGCTGCATGGATCCGCTGTATTTGGGATAGTCCCTTTCCAGCGCAGGCAGTTCCGACTCGTCGAGCGGCGCGCCGGCATCGCCCACGATGCAGCAGGCGCCCTTGCAGGCGGCATAGTCGCAGGAGAAATACTCGGTCACGACGTCCTCTGAAACGAGGATGTCTCCTATCTGTATGATTGTGCCGTGCGGATTGTTCATCGTACGGTGAACTCACATGTGCTTTTGCTCATTGCGGCAAACAGCGCCCGGACGTCGGATGCCCCAAGCGACTGCAGGCGCGAGGTCTGCCCGTTGCCTATATCCCTCCCGAGGGATGTGCGGTAGAGGATGAAGTCCCTCAGCAGGGACGTGTTGGCGTTCATGGCCTTTTCCGTGTTGCCGGCGGCCGTTTTTGCCTGCGCCAGCGCCGCTGCGGAAATCTCGCCGGTGGCTAGGCGGTTCACAGCGTTGCGCACTGCGTCAAGGGCTTCGGCGGGACTCGCGGCCTGCACTCCGGCAGGCAGGCTTCCGGCGGCTACTGGGAAGCAATGGATGTACAGGGCCATTTTCTCCGCCGGCAGCAGGTCCGCCTCTGCGGATACGTAGAAGCTGTATCCCTTGTCCGCCAGGCTGCGTGCGAGTTCGGCCTCGAGGGCTGCGCAGCCGAGCCTCAGCAGGGAATTGCCCTCGGCCGTGAACGGCCACATCGTACTCATTGCAACCGTAACGCTGCGGTCGCGCCAACCGCCTGCGGATGAGGTGGTCGTCCAGCATTCGCGCAGGGGATATTCATGCCTGGGGCGCGAAACCCTTTGCCTGCCCGTGGCGAAGCCGCCTATCATCTGGGTGACTGCCTTGAGGGTCGCGGCCTCGTCCAGATCGCCCACCAGAACTATCGTGGCGTTGTTGGTGTTGAGGCCCTTTGACGCTATGTAGCTGTTGACCCTGGACGGAAAATCGTCGCCGGGAAGCTCAGGCATGCTGCCAGTGGAATAGCGGTACTGCGGGCTCATGGTGCTGTCCAGAATGGCGCGCGTGCCGCCTGCCGAGAAGCGGTCGCGAACCTGGCGGACGGCCTGGGCGGAGCGCCACCGGCCGAATGCTTCAGGGTCGGGCTCCTGGTCGAGGCCAAGAGCCATTATGGTCTTGAGCACCAGCTGCAGGCGGTCGTTCGGAGCCTTGCCGGTGTAGCGTATGTCAGACAGCGATACGTCGCAATCGAGGCTTATTCCGTTCATCTCCAGCAGCTTGCGGAGGTGGTCGGCACTCATTCCGGATACTTTCTGGAGCTTTGCGGCATCGCTTACGAAAGCGGATTCGGCCCCGGTGATGCCGGGAATTTCCGTCCATCCGCCGCGCACCATGTATCCATAGTGGAACGCCCCCTTGTCGGAGGTCTTCTTGAAGATGACGCTCATGCCGTTGGAGAAGGTCCACATCCTGCCGCCGCTGAAGGAATCGGTGCCGGTGCTGCGGAGCTTCACCTTGCCCTTGCGCGTCTTGAGCAGGAGGGTGTCGGCCTGGGTGGGAACGTCAGCCGCGGCGGATACTCCGGCCCTCCATCCTTTGTCGAAGCTGTCGAGCACGTCCGCCTCCGCCGGCTTGACGGTGCTGCGGGCGTGTATGTGCAGGTTGCGGGAAGGGGAGAGCGTCGCCGATATGTAGCGGCTGAGCAGCTCGCGCTCGCGGCTGATGTCCAGCCTGCGCCCCTGGAAAATGGAGTTCAGGGAGGTGCTGGAGGCGAGGTTGGCGCCGTACAGGTAGGCCGAGATGCATTTATCCACGTACCATGAGTTGGACGGGGTGGGGTTGTTGTTGTCGCGGGCTGAGGCGTTGCTCACGGCGTTCCTCGCAAATACGGTTTCCTCCGTGCTCACGCCGTTCCTGTCGAGTTCCGACAGTACGCCGGCTATGACGCCGGTCGCCGCCAGCACGCTTTCCGGGGCGGTGTCGACAGACAGGACGAAAAGCTCGTCCCCGGCGGTGCTGTCGCTGCCCACGTAGGTGTAGCGGCAGTCGGCAAGGGGGATCCCCGCGGCGCTGAATGCGGCACGTATGCGGTTGCGCAGCACTATGTCGAACTCGGAGGCCAGCACCTTGCTCATTACGGGCTGGATAGTGTTCATCAGGGCCGGATCCGTACGGGGCGAACGGTACGTGATGCGCACGCTGCCCACGGGACCGGTGGCGGTGGTCACGGCGGTGCTGTCCAGCGGATGCCATTCGTATCTGTATCCGGCGTCGGACACGCTGCGCTCCGGAACCGTCATCGAAAGCAGGCGGAGGCGTTCCCGTATGTCCGGTACGCTTATGTCTCCGCTGATGACGACGGCCTGCCTGTAAGGGGAGCTGAGGGTGATGTCCGTGAGCATCAGGAGCACGGAGTCCGCGACGGGCGTGTCCGATACGGGGACGTCGGCGAAACGCATC
>JAFZLQ010000062.1 GCA_017551425.1 Bacteroidales bacterium
CTCCTCCGCAGTGTCCCACTACACCAAGCCCGAAGAGGTAATCGACTTCGTCAAGAAGACCAAGTGCGACTCCCTCGCCATCTCCATCGGCACCAGCCACGGAGCATACAAGTTCACTCCCGAGCAGTGCACCCGCGACCCCAAGACCGGCAGGCTCGTTCCTCCGCCCCTCGCATTCGACGTGCTCAAGGCAATCGAGAAGAAACTCCCCGGTTTCCCCATCGTCCTCCACGGCTCCAGCTCCGTCCCTCAGGAGTATGTAGATATGTGCAACCAGTACGGCGGCAACCTCCCCAATGCAATCGGCATTCCCGAGGAGCAGCTCCGCAAGGCCGCCAAGAGCGCCGTCTGCAAGATCAACATCGACTCTGACAGCCGTCTCGCAATGACCGCCGCAATCCGCAAGCACTTTGTCGAGAATCCCGGCCATTTCGATCCCCGCCAGTATCTCAAGCCCGCCCGTGAGGAGATGAAGAAGATGTACATCCACAAGATCGTCAACGTCCTCGGCTCCAACGGCAAGGCCCGTTAATAGCAGAAAAATACTTTTTTTAGTGTCCGTCAATTAATTGGCGGACATTTTTTTATAAAAAATACTTACCTTTGCGAGCTATTACTTATTGTTAAACCTTCCGACAAGCTGCCGGGCAAAAACCTAGGGAAGGCCGTATGATCAGGATTTTCTACCGCGACGGTTCCGAGATCCGTCTCACGCAAGCTGAGAGCAAGTTTGCAACAATAGGCAAGGACAATGTCCTCTGGATAGACCTCATCTCCCCGACGGGAGACGAGAAACGTGCCACCGAGACGTTCCTCGGTACGGAAATCCAGAGCCGCGCAACAGCAGAAGAAATCGAGAGCTCGTCCCGCTTCTCCGAGGACGACAAGGCCATCTATGCCAACACCAACTTCCTCTCCCCGGCAGACGATGAGATGTTGATGGCCCCGGTGTCGTTCATCCTCACAGACACCATTATCACCACCCTTCGCGAGAGCCCCATCTGGTCTTTCGACACCCTGCAGAACAAGATACAGGCCCTGCCGGAGCAGTTCCCGGACGGATTCACGGTGTTCGTGGAGGTGATGGACAAGCGAGTCGATCTGGACGCAGATATAGTGGAGCTCATCTCCAAGGACGTTTCCCAGTTCAGCAAGCGAATCAACCAGCAGGAAGACATCAACGAGGAATTCCTCCTGGATATCAACCAGCTGCAGGAGAATGCCATGTTCGTCCGCGAGAACGTCGTGGACAAGCAGCGCCTTATCTCCAACATCGTAAAGAGCAAGCGCTGCCCAAAGAATTCAGACATCCGCGAAGACCTCAACGTGATTCTCCAGGATATCGCTTCCCTTATCAATCATACCAATTTCGCGTTCGAGAGGCTGGAGTACCTGCAGGAGACCGTCGTGGGCCTTATCAACCTGGAGCAGAACAACATAATGAAGATCTTCACCCTCATTTCGCTGCTCCTCATGCCTGCCACCCTGGTGGCCAGTTTCTACGGCATGAACGTCACACTGCCCTTCGCCGAGAAGTGGTGGGCATGGCTTGCCATAGCGCTGCTGATGGTGATGCTCGTAGTGGGCATCTGGTTCATCTTCAAGCGCAAGAAGATGCTTTAGAAAAGAAAGGACACGCCTATACCTATAAGAACCAGGCCGCCGAGGATTTCCGCCACGCGGCCTGTTTTCGTACCTATGAACTTGCCTCCGCAGATTCCGAGTACGGCGGACAGGGCGGTAACGGCGAAGACGCTCACGGCAAGCGGGAAGAATCCGCTCCAGGGCTGGCCCTCGATGGACATGGATGTGCCGACGGCGAGGGCGTCGATGCTGGTGGCAATTCCTCCTATGATTATGTGCCACAGGCCGTTGAGGTCGCGCGCCTCGTCTTTGCCGCGTATGCCTTCAAGCAGCATCGAACCGCCTACGTATAGCAGCAGAAGGAAGCCGATTATGTGGGAAATCCTGATGACGAACGACGCCAGGAGGCTTCCGACAAGCCAGCCTGCTACCAGAAGGCCGGTCTGGATAACTGCGAAGACAAGGGCGATAGTCGCGACGTTGCTCCAGCGGATGCGCTTGAGCGTCATACTCGAACAAAGCGTGACCGCAAAGCAGTCGGCGCAAAGAGAAACGGCCATCAGAATGGCCTCCCACCAGCTCATGACTTATGGTTTGAAAGGTTGACGGCCGACTATGGACCGGCCGAGGGTTAACGAATCGGCATATTCGAGGTCGTCGCCGAAGCCGAGGCCCCTGGCGAGCGTAGTGACCTTGCAGCCGCTCTGCTCCACCTGACGGTAGATGTAGAACGACGTGGTCTCTCCCTCGACGTCTCCGGGAAGCGCCAGGATGAGCTCCTTGCCGGCATCCACCCGCGCGACCAGCTCCTTGATGGATATATCTGACGGGCCGATTCCGGCGATGGGGGAGATGATGCCGCCAAGTACGTGATATACACCGTGATACTGACCCGTGGCCTCGATGCTCATGACGTCCCGTACGCTCTCCACCACGCAGATGGTGTTGTGGTCGCGGCGGGCGTCGGCGCAGATTCCGCACTCCTCGCCGTCGGATACCATCATGCAGGTGCGGCAGTACCGGACTCCTTCTGCGAGGTTGTCCACGGCCGCGGCGAAGCGGTGTATCCTGTCCGCCGGCTGGCGCAGAAGGTGCAGCGCGAGGCGGAGTGCGCTGCGCGATCCTACGCCGGGGAGGGAGCCTATCGCCTCGACTGCGTCGGCAAGAGCTTTGGACGGGTAGTTTTCTGTACGGATCATCATGCAAAAATAGCAATTAAGTTTTCGTAAATCAAATATTTTGTCTAAATTTGCGGGCCTTTTGGGGGAATACCCCAAGGTACAGAACATAAAGTCCAATTACTAGTTTTCTAAAAATTCAAAATGGAAGAAGAAAAAGTAACCAAGGCTGCACAGATGCTCAACGCATCCGTAGCACCCGAACAATTTGACTGGGACGCATTCGAAAGCGGTTCAGACATCTACGGCGCCTCCGACAAGCAGGAAATCGAGGCCGCTTATGACAAGACCCTCGCCCGCATCGACGGCGGCGAAACCAAAGAAGGCGAAGTGACCGCAATCAACAAGCGCGAGGTCACCGTTTCCGTAGGCGGCAAGAGCGAAGGTGTCATCATGGCAACCGAGTTCCGCTACAATCCCGACCTTAAAGTCGGCGACAAAGTCGAGGTCCTCATCGAGTCCCCTGAAGACAAGAAAGGCCAGATTGTCCTTTCCCACAAGAAGGCACGCGCCCTCAAGAGCTGGGACCGCGTCAACGAGGCATTCGAGAACGACGAGGTCGTCAAGGGATTTGTCAAGACCCGCACCAAGGGCGGTATGATAGTCGATGTATTCGGCATCGAGGCTTTCCTCCCCGGCAGCCAGATCGACATCAAGCCCATCCGCGATTACGACCAGTTCGTCAACCAGACCATCGATTTCAAGATTGTCAAGATCAACAACGAGTACCGCAATGTGGTTGTTTCCCACAAAGCTCTGCTCGAGGCTGAGCAGGAGGCCAAGAGGGCTGAACTCATCAGCAAGCTCGAGAAGGGTCAGGTCCTCGAGGGTGTCGTCAAGAACATCACCAACTACGGTGTGTTCGTCGACCTCGGCGGTGTTGACGGTCTCATCCATATCACCGATCTCTCCTGGGGCCGTGTCAATCACCCCGAAGAAATCGTCACTCTCGACGAGAAGATCAAGGTCGTCGTGCTCGACTTCAACGAGCAGCAGAAGCGCATCGCCCTCGGTCTCAAGCAGCTCACTCCTCATCCCTGGGAGAACCTCGATCCCAACCTCAAGGTCGGCGACAAGGTCAAGGGTAAGGTCATCCTCATCGCAGACTACGGTGCATTCATCGAGATCGAACCCGGCGTGGAAGGTCTCGTACACGTAAGCGAGATGAGCTGGAGCCCCCGTCTCCACAGCGCACAGGAATTCCTCAAGCAGGGCGACGAGGTTGAGGCCCAGATCCTCAGCATCGACCGCGAGGCCCGCAAGATTTCCCTCGGCCTCAAGCAGCTCACCGTCAATCCTTGGGAGAACATCCGCGAGAAGTATCCCGTCGGCAGCCGCCACACCGCCACCGTCCGCAACATCACCAACTTCGGTGTGTTCGCAGAGCTGGAAGACGGCGTAGAGGGTCTCGTTCACATCAGCGACCTCAGCTGGAACAAGATCAAGCACCCTTCAGAGGTTGTAGCCCCCGGCGACACCATCGACGTCCAGATCCTCGACTTCGACGAGGCAAACCACAAACTCAGCCTTGGCCACAAGCAGCTCACCACCAATCCCTGGGACGAGATCGAGGCCAAGTACCCCGTCGGTTCCACCGTTGAAGGCACCATCGCTTCCGTCTCCGACAAGGGCGCTCAGATCACCCTCGACGGCAACGCAGAAGGCTTCGCATTCAACCGCGAGATAATCAAGGAAGACGGCAAGCCCGCAGTGGCAGGTGAGACCCTTCCGTTCAAGGTAGTCGAGCTCCGTCGCAGCACCCGCCGCATCATCCTGAGCCACCTGCGTACCTACCAGGAGGTCAAGGAGAAGGCAGCCGCCACCGAGGCAGAGACCACCAAGAAGGCAGTCAAGAAGGTCAATGCTACCGTAGAGAAGACCACTCTCGGAGACATCGACGCCCTTGCAGCCCTCAAGGAGAAACTCGAAAAGGGAACCAAATAAATGATCCTTCAACTGACGACAATGGGCACGGCTTCGGCCATGCCCATTTCAGACAGAAATCCAAGCGCCCAGATGCTCAATGCCAATGGGCGCTTGTTTCTTATCGACTGCGGCGAAGGCACTCAGCAGCAGATCCGCCGCTGTCACCTGTCGTTCGTCCGCATTGAGGCAATTTTCATTTCGCACATTCACGGGGACCATCTTTTCGGCCTGTTCGGTCTCCTTAACACCATGGCCATGTACGGCCGCACCGCGCCGCTGGACATTTACGGTCCCTGCGCCCTTGCCGGAGTGCTCAATTTCTACAAGAGCTATTTCGGCACCGACGACGTTTACGAAATCCGTTTCCATAAGCTCGAGTGCAGGGAACCGGAGGTGGTGCATACTTCCAAGTGTATCGCCGTCAGCGCTTTCCCCCTCAGGCACAAGATCGAGTGCTACGGCTTCCGCTTTGACGAAATAGTCACTCCCCGTCATGCCGAGGCCAATCCCGCGTACAAAGCCAAGTCGTACGCTTATTGTTCAGACACGGCTCCTTTCCCCGAGCTTGCCTCCTGGGTGAAGGGGGTGACCTGCCTTTATCACGAGGCAACCTATCCGCTGGAGATGGCAGACAAGGCTCTCGCCCGATTCCACTCCACAACCGCAGATGCCGCCCGCTGCGCCGCCGACGCAGGTGCCGGGCGCCTCATCGTCGGGCACTATTCTTCCCGCATCACCGACTTCGACGCCTTCCTCGCCGAATGCCGCGAAGTCTTCCCGGACACAGTCGCCGCAAACGACGGAGATGTATTTGAATTTTGACAGAATGGTGCAGCAGCGGGTGGTTTTTTCAGGAACTTCCGCTTCGCTCCATCCCTCCCACGCAAGCGTGGGCCCCTCCCGTTCATGCGACCACGGGCGGCCACAGTTTCTGAAAAAACTACCCGCTACTGCACCGTCCGGCTTTTCAATAATAATAATTGAATAAGGCGCGATTTTTGTAAAAATATTTATAAATTCGCGTTCGTGAAAAGAATAGTTGCTATTTTGCTGGTCTGTTTTGTGGCTATGGCCGCGACGGACAGTGATTTCGAAAAGTATATAAAGAAGTATTCTTCGATTGCGGTGTCGGAAATGCATCGTACAGGCGTCCCGGCATCGATCACTCTCGCCCAGGGCCTGGTCGAATCTGCGGCCGGCAAGTCATCGCTCGCAAGCAAGTCCAACAATCACTTCGGCATCAAGTGCCACTCCGACTGGAAAGGCAAGAAGACATACAAGGACGATGACAAAGCCGCCGAGTGCTTCCGGGTCTATTCCAATGCAAACGCTTCGTTCAAGGACCATTCGGACTTCCTCAGGTATCAGGACAGGTACAAGTTCCTGTTCGACCTGGATCCTACCGATTACAAGGCCTGGGCCCGCGGTCTCAAGAAAGCGGGATATGCGACGGACCCCAAGTATGCGGACAAGCTGATAAAGGTCATCGAGGATTATTCCCTTTACCGTTTTGACTCCGAGACGACGGAGATTCCGGAACCGCCGCTTGCCATAGAGCAGCCGGTGGTGGTCTCCCGTACCGAGGCGCGCGAAGAGATACGATTCTCGCTCACGCGCTCCATATTCGAGATCAACGGCGTCCCCTGCATATATGCGGTGGAGGGTGACACCTACGCTTCCATCGCCGCGTCCAACGGCCTGTTCGAGAACGAGATACTGCGTTTCAACGACCGTCTTGCCGGGGCTGAGCTCAAGCCCGGGGAAGTCGTTTACCTCCAGGCCAAGAAGAACAGGGCGGCCAAAGGCATTCCCAAGTATATCGCAGGCCCCGGCGGGGAATCCCTGCGCGACATAGCCCAGCGCTTCGGCGTACGCCTTGCCGCGATCTGCCGCTACAACGGCCTTCCCGGTGACTGCATACCCCTCGAGGGCGACACGATAAAACTCTGCCGCTGATGAAAAAGATAATAATCGCCCTTGTCGCACTGCTGTGCCTCGTCGCGGCGTTCTTCGCCTACAACTGGCTGAGGGACAACAAGATGCCCAATTTCTACGGAAGGGCGGAATTCAACGTGAACCCTTCCGATACCCCGGACGACGTTATAGAGACGCTCCGCAAATCCGTGAAGATACTGAGCGAGAAGCGCCTGCGCAAGGTGTTCGCCCAGAAGGAGGTCGCCAATTATATCAAACCCGGGCATTATACCGTCAACAGTACCTGCACCAGCGTCTATGTGGCACGCATGCTCAACAACGGCTGGCAGACGCCGGTTTCCGTGACCCTGTCCGGCTCGCTCCGCACCCGCGAGGAACTTGCCCGCAAGATATCCCGCCAGCTCCGCATAGACTCTGTCTCGGTGATGCGCGCCTTCGAGGATACGGCCCTCATGGCCGCTTATGGCGCCACGCCGGAGAATGTATTCCCCGCATTCTTCCCCGCAACATACAGCATGTACTGGACGGCATCGCTCACGGACCTCCTGGACCGCTGCCGCAAGGCCTCCGACGCCTTTTGGACTGCGGACAACAAGGCTACTGCAGCAAGACTGGGGCTTACGCCACGCGAGGCCGTGGTGCTCGCGTCGATAGTGAAAGGGGAGTCCAACCACAAGGAAGAGTATTCCAGGATAGCCGGAGTGTATCTCAACCGTCTCAAGAGGGGAATGCTCCTGCAGGCGGACCCTACAGTTGCCTATTGCTACGATTACGTCCTCAAACGCGTGCTTTACAGGCATCTGGAGTTCGATTCCCCCTACAATACATATAAATATGCAGGCTTGCCTCCCGGCCCCATCAACGTTCCGGAAAAGGAATACATCGAGGCTGTGCTGAATCCCGATTTCGGGGGAGGCAACCTCTATTTCTGCGCCAGCCCCGCCCTGGACGGCACCCATGTGTTCGCCCGTACGCTGGAACAGCACAACAGGAATGCGCATGCATTCCAAAAAGCGGTAAATTAATATTGTAAATCAATAACTATTTATTATATTTGCAGAAATTATTAGCGAATATTGATATGAAAAGATTCGTAATCATCATTGCCGCGCTCTTCGGAGCCATGGCGTTTGCGGGCGCCCAGACCCCGCTTCCCAACGATCCTGCAGTCAAGGTCGGAAAGCTTGACAACGGAATGACTTATTACATCCGTCACAACGACAAGCCCGCACAGAGGGCCGAGTTCTACCTCGCGACCCATGTGGGCGCAATCCAGGAAACCCCCGACCAGGACGGTCTCGCCCACTTCCTTGAGCATATGTGCTTCAACGGCCTCAAGAACCTTCCCGGCAAGCAGATGCTCGAGTACCTCCAGAGCATCGGCGCCGAGTTCGGACGCAATATCAACGCCTCCACCGGCGTGGAAGTCACCCAGTATATGCTCAACAACATTCCCGTAACCCGTGACGGCATCATCGATACCTGCCTCCTTGTTATGCACGACTATTCCCATTTCGTGCTCAACGAGCAGGAAGAGATAGATGCGGAAAGGGGAGTCATCCTTGAGGAGCGCCGCACCCGCCGCAATGCCTCCTGGCGCGTGAACGAGAAGGACAAGCTCTACATATACAAGGGCTCCAAGTACGCCGACTGCTCTCTTATCGGCAGCCAGGAGAACCTTGAGACCTTCAAGCGCGAGAGCCTCGTGAATTTCTACGAAACCTGGTATCGTCCCGACAACCAGGCTCTTATCGTAGTCGGTGACATCGACCCCGATGCCATTCTTGCCAAGGTCAAGGTCCTTTTTGCCGATATCCCCGCACCCGTCGATCCCAAGGCCAAGGACGTCATCAGGATTCCCGACAACGCTGAGCCTATAGTCGGTGTGGTCACGGATCCCGAGTACTCGCAGTCGTCTGTGGAGCTCCTTTGGAAGAGCGAGCCCATACCGTTCGAGTACAACAATACGGACATCGCCTTCGTCACCGATCTCCTCAAGAGCATCATTTCCACTGTGATGTATGAGCGTCTGGAAGAGATTTCCTCCAAGCCCGGGGCACCTTTCCTCGGTGCCGGAACCGGCGACGCCAAGATAGCCGAGACCTGCGAAGTGTTTTACGGCGATGTCATTTTCAAGGACGGCGAATACATTCCCGCACTCAAGGCTTTCTACACTGAGATTGAGAGGATGAAGCGCTACGGTTTCACCGAAAGCGAGGTGCAGCGCGCAAAGGACGAGATCATCAGCCGTTACGAGAAGAAGGCCGAGGGCGCCGACAGCCGCCAGAACGCCGAGTTCGTGCGTCCGATTATCAGCAACTTCTTCAACAATACTCCTTACATGGAGCCCCAGACCGAGCTTCAGCTCGTGAAGATGCTCCTCGGCTCCATCCCCACCTCCGCTATCAACCAGGTGGTCTCCCAGCTCATTACGGACGAGAATCTGGTCGTATTATACAACGGTCCCGAGAAGGAAGGGCTCGTGAATCCCACTGAGGCCCAGCTGCTTGAGACCATCAACGCAGTGAAAGCTTCCGAGATTGCGGCTCCCGAAGAGGAGAAGATCGATTCCGAACTCATCAACCCCGCTTCCCTCAAGGGCTCCAAGGTCAAGAAGAGCCGCGAGCTCATCCACGATTTCACCGAGTGGACCCTCGGCAACGGCGTGAAGGTCGCTTTCCTTCCCACCGACTACAAGAAGGACCAGGTGCTCATCCGCCTCGTGCTTGACGGAGGCCAGTCACTCATCGCAACGGAAGACCTCCCGTCCTTCGAGAGCAACCTGTTCAGCACCTTCACTTCCAGCTGCGGCCTGTCCAAGTATTCCAAATCGACGCTCAGCAAGATGCTTGCAGGCAAGCAGGTGAACGTTTACCCTTACATCAACAGCATCACCCACGGCATCTCCGGCAGCTGCCAGCCCAAGGACCTTGAGACCGCATTGCAGATGCTCTACCTCGAGTTTACGGACGCACGCTTCGACCAGGACGAGTTCGACGTGGCAAAGGGCCAGATTGCCGCAGTCCTGCCCAACCTGCTCCAGACTCCCAACTTCAAGTTCCAGCAGGCCGTAACCCGCACAGCATTCGCCGACAATCCCCGCAACGTGGTGCTTGACGCCGACGTGCTGGACAAGGCCAGCCTCGCCGTTATCGAGAAGAACTACCGCACCCTCTTCAAGAATGCAGCCGGAGCAAAGGTCTATATCGTCGGCAACGTCGATCCCGAGACCCTCAAGCCTCTGGTTGAGAAGTACATAGGCTCCCTGCCCAAGGGCTGCAAGGCTCTCAGGTGGAAGGACGACGGCATGCGCATCGCCCAGGGCAAGGTCGAGAACGCCTTCGCAGTGGACATGCAGACTCCCAAGACCAGCGTATTCCAGTTCTGGAACAGCTACGACGTGAAGTACAGCGTTGCGGAAGATGTCAATCTCTCTGCCGCTTCCTATATCCTCGACATGATCTACACCAGCACGCTGCGTGAGGAGGAAGGAGGCACTTACGGTGCACAGACCATCGTCGGAATGGACAAGTATCCTAAAGACAGAGCCCTTGTACAGGTCGTGTTCGATACGAATCCTTCTTCTGCCGCCAAGCTTCGCGAGCTTGCTGTCGCAGGCGTGAAGAAGCTTGCCGAGGAAGGCCCCGACGCCGAGCAGATGACCCGCGTGCGTGAGAATTTCGCCAAGAACATTCCCGAGAGCCGCATCCGCAACAATTACTGGCTTGAGGCCATCAACTACTGGTACCGCTTCGACGGACTGGATTATGATGCCGAATACGAGGCAGCCGTCAAGGCGCTCAGCCCCGAAGGCATAAAAAAGACCGTCAGCGGCATAATCGCTTCCGGAAACTTCGGAGAGGTGGTAATGAGCCCCGCCAGCTCGGCAGAGCGCGAGTAAGAAAATAGCCGGTCGACCGACCGGCTATTTTATTTACATCTTTTCTTTTTGCCCGTGTAGGATGTTCCTTTAACGTGAAGGACGACGGGGCGGTCCACGCAGGAAAGATATACGTTAAGGGTCTTGTCGAAAGGATAAGGCCCTTCGTCGTTCGTGTAGGTCACATCTATGGTACCGCTTTCGCCGGGAGCTATTTCCTTGCGTGTCCAGTTTGCGCTGGTGCAGCTGCAGCTGGTTGTTACGGCAAAGATATTGAGGGCCTCGCTGCCGTTGTTGGTAACGGTGAAGGTGCATTGTACTGCGCCGTCGCGGGTGTTGATGCGGCCGAAGTCGTACACGGTTGCATCGAAGCCCGCATTGCCGAAGCTTTTCTGCGCAAAGGCGAAGGCGGCTCCGAGCAGCAGGGCGGTGATGATGGTCAAACTTCTTTTCATAGCTGCAAATATATTAAAAATAGTTCTTCAGTGCTTGCTTATTCAAATAATAGGCCGTAAATTTGCGTTCACATTTAATCACAGAATTATGGCATACAAAATCTCAGCAGACACTTGTGTCGCATGCGGAACCTGCCAGGGTGAATGCCCTACCGGCGCTATCAGGGAAGGCGATGTCTATTCCATCGATCCCGATGTTTGCGTCGATTGCGGCACTTGCGCAGACGCCTGCCCCATGGGCGCTATCGCTCCGGGCGAATAAAAAAGAACTCAGGAACTCCTGAGTTCTTTTTTATTGTATTCTGTTTTCCAGTCTCTAAAACAGAGCCATGTTGAAGCCCTCCCTGCAGGACAGCAGGAAGAATCTCAGGGCTCGTCCGGCTTCAGTCATGATTTATCTTTTAGAAAGAGTCGAGTTATAGTATCGGGGATCTCCTGTTACCTCTTCTCCGAGCCAGGAGGGCCTGTCGAAGGGCTCATCTTCCCGGCCAAGCTCGATTTCGGCCAGGACCAGGCCTTCGTTGGCACCGTGGAATTCGTCAACCTCCCAGGTATGAAGCCCGTCCGTGTTCCGGATGAGGTAACGGGTCTTGTCTATGAGACCGGGTTCGGCGAGCTCCATGAGAGCGTCCGCGTCTGCGAGCGGAATCTCCTTCTCCCATTCGAAGCGGGAGGCTCCGGATTCGTTGCCCGCACCCTTTATGGTGAGGAAGCCTCTGTCTCCCTTGATGCGTACGCGCACCGTACGCCCGGGGGCGCTGCAGAGATACGCCTGTTTAATCCGGACGGCCAGGAAGGATTCCCGCTTGAAGTCTCCCGTGACCAAGAATTTCCTTTCAGTTTCCAGTGCCATGACAATAGAGTCGCAAAATTATGAAATGATTGCGAATAATCAAATACTTGCGCATTTTGCTTATCTTTGCGTCATGATACTACAGACACCGCTTATTCCCACGGAGGAGCTTGTCAGCAAGGCCGATTCCGTCAAGCGCGCGGCGGGCAGTTTCGCCGAGGCCCTTGCGACGGATCCCCAGAGCGCCATGCGCCAGCTGGGCACAGACATGATACAGTTCGGCCTCAAGCTTCTTGTGGCCATCCTCATCTACATCATCGGCATCTGGCTCATCAGCCTTGTGAAGAAGGGATTGCGCAAGCTCTTTGAGAAGCGCAATACAGACAAGACCGTGGCCTCGTTCGTCACGAGCTTCACCTCGGTTGCCCTGACCATCCTGCTTATCGTCATATCAATCAGCACTTTAGGTATCAACACCACGTCTCTTGCGGCGCTTCTTGCCGGCGGCGGCGTGGCGTTGGGCATGGCGCTCAGCGGCACCCTCCAGAACTTCGCTGGAGGCCTGCTGATACTTGCCTTCAAACCTTTCAAGGTAGGGGATTTTATCGAGGCACAGGGCTATTCGGGAACCGTCACCGAGATGTCCATAATCAGCACGCGCATCACGCTGCCGGACAACCGCAGCGTCACGATTCCTCACGGCACGCTGGCAAACGGCAATATCAACAACTATTCCCGCAATCCGCTGCGCCGCCTCGAGTGGACTGTCAGCATGGCCTACGGTACCGATGCCGACGCCTGCGAGGAGAAGCTTCGCGAGATTGCAGCCGCCGAGCCCAGGATCCTGGACGCAACGACGCCCGGGGCAGCAGATATCTTCGTGTCTGTGAAGCAGTTGTCAGAGAGCTCGGTTGACTTTGTCCTTCGCGCCTGGGTGCGGCGGGACGACTACTGGCCCGTCTTCTTCGCCATCAACGACGCCATCTACAAGGAACTCCCGAAGTCAGGATTCCAGTTCCCTTTCCCGCAGTTGGATATCCACTTCAAACAAAGCTGAGCGCTTTGTTTGATCATATTTGTTTCTTTGCTCTCACCACAGTGCTGATCCAGTAGTTTCTGAGAGCAGGGTACTGCGTCCCGGAACCTTTGGTCGCCCGTGACTATGAACGGGAGGGGCCCGCGCCGCAGGCGTGGGAGGGGCGGAGCGAAGCGGAGGGTTCCGGGATGCAGTACCCTGCGGAAGGAAACTACTTCTTCAAGCGTCCGAGAGCTTGCTCCAGGGAGGTGGAGGGCTCGATGATGTTGTAGTCCTTCCAGAAGTCGGGATCTGCGTAATAGCGGCTCTTGTCGGCAAGGGAAGCGCCGGAACTGAATTCTTCTGAACGCTGGATGGGGACGGCTTCAAAGCCGTTGTGGCGGTTGGTTACGACCATTTCCGCTATTGTGGTGAAGTCTGTGGCGAACAGGCGCCTGCGCCAGTCGCAGTTGAAGCGGAAAGTGGTCTTTAGGTAACTCAGGCGGTAAACCCCGTTCTCTTCCTTATAGTTGAGCAGGAGCGTCATTTCCTTGGGCCGGAAGCGAAGCCCGGCGGGACGGTTGACCAGCATGGCGCGGGTCGCCTTGTCCGGGTCGGAGACGTCCAGCGAAGTCTCTATGCGGGTGAATGCAAATGTCTGGCGGTCTATATACAGCTTTCCGTGCTGCTGGGCTATCTCTTCCTCGACGGCGGGGGAGAATCCTATGACATACTGAGGCCTGCCGTCGATGACGTCCGGAGCGAGCATCTCGAAACTGTACATCGGCAGGTCGCTGTTGCAGATAACCATCGCCCCCGTCTTGACGAGATCCAGATGCACGGCCATCACCGGGCCGCCCTGGACTTTAACGCCAAGGGTGTCCGAGAGCCTGGGGCTGGTGAGGATGCGGCTTTTGACGACTGACGCCCTGTCACGCCCCCACACGTTTCCCCAGGCCGCCTTGTACATCTTTGTGACGGCCTCGGATACGTATATGTAGCGCTGGCGCTTCTGGACCGTTTCCCTGTAGAAGCAGTCGAAGAGCTCCGGCTCGTCCGGAACGTTGTCCGCGATCTTTTCTATTGCATACCGTACGATGCCGAGGGCTCCTCCGTCGATTACCGTGGCCGCGTCGAGCATCGTGCTGCTCCGTGTAAGGCGCACCCGCATCTCGGCTCCGGTGACGTCCACCGTCTGCGGATTGTAGCCCAGGAGCGAGAATTCAAGCTGCCTCGGCCTGACGTCCGACTTGATGACGAAAGCGCCGTCCCTGTTGGTTATCGTGGCGATATGGGTGCCTTTGACGGTTACTGCCACGGCCTCCAGGGTTTTGCCCGACGATGCGTCGCGCACGACGCCCCTTACGTTGAACAGAAGGGAATCGGCCACGGCGCCAGCCTGCAGGCTGAAAAGCACCGCCAGCAGCGCAACGATCAAAAGTCGCAACGGTTTCATCATCAGCAAATATAACTAATAATCAGATATATACAACACCGGACGCCCAAAAACGGACGTCCGGTGAAAGAATCTTTTTACTGAGGGATCTGTGCGCCGTAGTCCTTGACCTTGCCGAAGAAGTCCTTGGCCTTCTCCCATGGATACTTGTTGCAGTACATGCTGGGACGGACGATTTCCGAGCCCTGCTGGTTGAGGCCGAACATGCGGTTGACCTGGTTGGCTGCGGAATTGGCGTTATAGCTCTCCGACTGAATGATCTTGAGGCTCATGTAGCCCTCGAGGTAAGGCTTGTCGATGGCGTTGATGAAAGCGTCGTTGCCCTGGGGCAGATCCATGTTGCCCTCGTACTTGGGACCGATGGTGTTCTCGTCCACTTCCTCGATGCGGGCGGCGGGGACGGAAATGGAAGCTGCGCCCATGGCGGCGATTTCGAGGTCGCGCTTGTTTGCGAAGAAGTAATTGTCGTACAGGTTGCTCTGCTTGAGCGACTCAAGCTCCTTGTTGGCCTCGTAGAACACGCGCTCCACGCCGCAGTTGCTGTTGCAGCCGAAGATGTTGTTGTGGACGTCGATGGTGCGGATGCCGTTCATGAAGCGGAAGCCCTGGCCCATGTCTTCGAACGCCTTGGTGCGGGTCCATGTAAACATGACGGTGTTGTGGTGGAAATCGAGGGAGACCTTATCTATGTCCGCATCCCTGACGCTGCCCCTGACCTGGCAGGCCGCGTAGCGGCAGGCGACGAAGACGTTGTTGCAGATTTCCATGTGGCCCATTCCCATCATGGCGGAGATGCCGTAGTCGCGGCAGTTGACGAAAACGCAGTTGGAAACGCGTACATTGCCTTCCACGTCCATGTGGAGTGCATATTCGTCTCCGCTGGAATAACCCTCGAGAGGATAGTTGGGATTGGCGTCGGGCTCTACGAAACGGCCGGTGAGAACGCGATCGTTGGGAGTGCCGGTGGCTTCTTCATTGACGTTCTTCACAAAGTAGCGGTTGTTTTCTCCGAGGTCGAAGGTGAAGCCGTCTATGACCACGTTGCCGACGGGACCCTTGTAACCATAGGGACGCCTTGCGTTGATGTTCATGAGGGGAGCGGTGAACTTCTGGTCCGTAGGCTGGATCTTGGTGACATGCTTGATGACGTCGCGCTCGGTGAAGTCCGTGGAGTAGCCGCCGTAGATGCTGATGAATTTGCCGGGCTCGTGGGTGGCGTCTCCGAATTTGCCGCTTTCAACATAGCCGCGGTCCATGTTGCCGAGGTAGTTGCCTTCCGCAACGAGGATCTGGTCATTCTCCTCAGCGGCGTTGATCGCTTTCTGAAGGTCTTTCATAGGGGTGGCGGGAGTGAGTCCGTCCGCGCGGGCGGAACCGGTGGTCACGCTCACGTAGTAGGTCTTGCCCACTGGGACGTTTGCGTAAGCTTCTTTGACGGCTGCCTTTTCCGCAGCGTTCTCCTTGGCGTTCTGGACTGCCTTCTGGGTGGTCTTGCGGGCCTCGTTCTGGACTACGCCGGTAACCTTGTTGCCGAGAGAGCGCAGGGCGGAGTTGACCTGGCCCGAAGCAGGCTGCATTGCAGCCACAGCAAGGGCTGCTGTGAGAATGAAAGTGATTTTCTTCATTTTTGGATATGGTTGAATAATTGTTTTAGCCTACGCAAATCTAACAAAAAAAATGTATATTTGCTCAATACTCACACATATTATGCCGGAACTTCAATTCACTCCCGCAACCCTGCCCTATGCGCAGGATGCGCTTGCGCCCGTCATCAGCGCAGAAACCATCGCTTTCCACTACGGCAAGCATCTCCAGACCTACATCAACAACCTCAATGCTGCTCTTCCCGGCAGCGGCCTGGAGGGCCGCAGCCTTGAAGACATAGTCCGCATTTCAGAGGGCGGTATCTTCAACAACGCAGGCCAGGTGCTCAACCATACCCTGTACTTCCTCCAGTTCAAGCCCGCAGGCAATCCCGGCGCCCCCAAGGGCAAGCTCGCAGATGCCATCAACCGCGACTTCGGCAGCTTCGAGGCCTTCAAGGAGGAGTTCGAGAAGAAGGGAGCGGGGCTCTTCGGCTCCGGCTGGGTGTGGCTGTCGGAAGACCCCCAGGGCAAGCTCGTAATCACCCAGGAGCCCAATGCCGGCAATCCTGTGCGTCGCGGCAACAAGCCCCTCCTCACCTTCGATGTGTGGGAGCACGCCTATTATCTTGATTACCAGAACCGCCGTCCCGCCCATCTCGCAGCCCTCTGGGAGATAGTCGACTGGGACGTCGTCGCTTCGAGGCTCTGAGAAACAGAGAGATCCGGGAAGACTACGGCCTTCGGCCTATCCCTCCCAAAACAAGTTTTGGGCCCCTCCCACTCACGGCTGCGTGGGCGCAGACGGTCTCCCGGATCTCTCTGTTTCTCAGAGCTTCCGGGCCTCAGCCAGTTTCGTCTGGATTTCTTTCATCCGGGCGGTGGTGAGAGGGTAGAAGCAGAGGAATACTATACCCGCGAGGGCGCCTATGGCCGGGATGAAACTCATCAGGGCCTTGATGGCACCGAGCGTCTGAGGGGCCTGGACATCCAGGCCCTTGTCGTATCCGAACGCACCCAGCAGGGCCAGCAGCAGGAATCCGCCTATGGCTCCGCCGAACTTCTGCGCCATGGATGACGACGAGAAAATCAGTCCCGTGGACGCAGCTCCGTTCCTGAGCTCGGAATAGTCGGCGACATCGGCGAACATGCTCCAGGTGAGGGGAGCGGACAGGCCGAAGGCAAGTGACACCAGTATCTGCAGGCCGATGAGCACCCACACTCCGGCAGCCGAATGCACAGGCACGAACCAGATGGCGCAGCTGAATACTATTACGGTGGCAAGCGCGGCGATGAAGGTGTTGCGTTTGCCAAGCTTCTCCGACAGCGGGACGGCGAAGGTGACGCCGATCATCTGCGCGATCTCGCCGATGGTGAGATATATTGCGCAGGTGAGGAAGATGTTGGTATTCAGGATATTGGCGAAGTAATACGCCGCCGCGCCGCCGCGTATCGAGCCGCAGAGCAGCTGCCCTATGGCGGCTCCGAGAAGCAGCCACCAGGGGCCGTTGGAGGCAAGGGCCCTGAGGTCTTTCCCGATGGATCCGCCCCCGGCGCCGTCTTTCTTCTCCGCCTTGACATGCTCGCGCGTGAGCAGGAAGCATCCTATGAACAGCACGGCGCACATGGCGCCCACAATGGCCACTACGAGAGTCCAGGTCATGGGATCGGCATCGCCTACGCCCTTGATTACGCGTCCTGCTGCGTTCTCCTTTCCGATTACGCTCTTCTCGAACACCCAGAAGATGCCCATGGCGATGAAACTGCCGATGTACGCGAAGAACATGCGGAAGCTGGAGAAAACGCTCTTCTCCCTGGAATCCTCCGTCATCACGCCCAGCATGGCCCCGTAAGGCACGTTGACGGCGGTGTAGGCGGTCATCATGAGTATGTACATGACGTATGCGTACACGTGCTTGAATCCGTATGACCCTCCGGGTACGTAGAACGACAGGACGCCGATGACGGCGAAGGGAATCGCCATCCAGAGCAGGTACGGGCGGTATTTGCCCCATTTGCTGTCTGTGCGGTCGGCGATTATGCCCATGACAGGGTCGGAAACCGCGTCGTACAGCTTGGTGATCAGCAGCAGGGTGGCCGCATGCACCGGCTTGAGGCCGAACACGTCGGAATAAAAGATGGGGAGGTAGTAGGAGAATATCTTCCAGAACATGGACGACGCGAAGTCGCCCAGTCCGTATCCTATTTTTTCAGACAGTTTTGCCATGGACTAACGGAATAATGAAATCATTTGCAGGCACATGCGGGTGTTGTGATAGGGGCATTTCCAGAATCCCGCCTTGGGATGGACGGTGTCGACGGAACCGTCTGGCAGGACGGCCCACCACCATTCTCCGCCCTCGCGGTCAAGCAGGTGATCCCGTATGTACTCCCAGCAGGCGATGGCGCGGGATGCGCCAGAAGCGTCGGAATGGTACTTCCACATCCAGAGGTTGCCTACGACGGCCTCGGCCTGCACCCACCACTGGCGGGAGTCGTCATAGCTGCCGTCGGTCAGGCGCTCGTAGCGCATCGAGCCGTCGGGAAGCAGGCCCTCGTTGCCGGCGACGGCCAGCTTGTGGGCCCAGGAGCGTACGCTGTTGATGGTGTCGATGTCCTTGAGGGCGAATGCGCATTCGAGCGCCAGCCATGAGGTCTCTATGTCGTGCCCGTAGGATACGCCGCCGGGCAGCACGCTCCAGTCGCGGTTGAAGTACAGACGCAGGTGGCCGTCCGGGCCCATTATCCTGGTGCCTATGATGTCCAGAAGCCTCTTTATCGCACCTTTAAGTCCCTCGTCGGGCCAGACCTCGTACAGGTTGGCATACGCCTCCAGCAGGTGGAGGTGCGAGTTCATGGTCTTGTCGGCGTTAATGTCGTGCTCGCTCAGCGACATGTCGTCAAGGGGCGTGAAGTCGCGGGCGAGGGCCTCGGTGTAGCCTCCGTGCTCCCTGTCTGCGAAGAAGGTCTCCACCACCTTGTAGAGGTTGATGGCGTTGCGCAGGACGGAATCGTCCTTATCGACCTTGTAAAGCTCGGAAAGGCCGTAGATGGCGAAACCCTGGGCATACAGCTGTTTCTTGGAGTCCAGCTTGATGCCGTCGGGGGAGATGCTCCAATAGACGCCTCCGTAGCGGTGGTCGCAGAAATGCTGCAGGAACCAGTCGCATGCGTGGATGGCGGCTATCAGGTACTTCTGGGTATGCAGTTCGCGGTATGCCGCGGCAAAGGCCCAGATGATGCGGGCGTTCAGGATGACTCCGCGCGGGGCGTCATAATGGATGGCGCCGTCGGCGCCGGCCTCGCCATGGAATCCTCCGCGCGGGTCCTTCATGGCAAGCCAGTAAGGCAGGATGTTATCTGTCAGGCATGCCTTTACATCCTGCAGGAATTCTTCGGTTCCCATCATATGTTGGGCGTTTCCCAGACCTTGGTCCTGTTGCAGTGCACCATGGCGCCGAGACCGCCGCAGCTGATGCGGAAGTCGCCTTCTTCAAGACGCCATTTTCCGTCTGGACCGACGAAAGCGAGGCTGTTTGCCGGAATTTCGACGGTCACGGTCTTCGTCTCGCCGGGCTGGAGTTCGATTTTCTCGAATGCGCGCAGGCGCCTGACGTCGGGTATGAGGGAGGCGACGAGGTCGGAGCTGTAGAACAGGACGGCCTCCTTGCCTGCGCGGCTGCCTGTGTTGGTCACGTCAACGGATACCTTGAGGACGTCTCCGGCGACGAAGGACCCGGCCGACAGCTGCAGGTTGCCGTATTCGAAGCCGGTGTAGCTCAAACCGTGTCCGAAAGGCCACTGGACATCCATGACGGCGTCGTAGTTGTAGGAGCCGCCCATGGTCTCGCGGTGCTCGGAAACCTTGTAGTCGTAGGTATGGAGTGCGTTGATGTGCTTGGAATAGGTGAAGGGGAGCTTGCCGGAGAAGTTCTCGTCGCCGGCGAGCAGGGCCGCAAGGGCGTCTGCGCCGTAGTTGGAAGGCAGCATAACGTCGACGATGGCCTTTGCAAGCGGCTCTATGTCGCCTATCAGGCGCGGACGGCCCTCGTTGAGCACAAGGATGATAGGTTTACCGGTGAGCGACAGAGACCAGACAAGGTCTTTCTGTTTACTGGAAAGGTTGAGGTCGTCCATGTTGCCGGGGGTTTCACAGTAGGAGTTCTCTCCCACGCAGCATACTATCACGTCGGCGTTCCTGGCGGCGTTCTTCGCCTTCTGGATGCCGGATGCGTCTTCGTTCTGCCATGCGCCCCAGTTCTCGTCGTAAACTATGCCGGGAACGTAAGTCACCTTACCCGGGAAGCGTTGCTCCAGCGCCTCCTTGATGGTGTTGTACTGAGGGGCGAATACATCCGCCATGCCCTGCCAGGTATAGCTCCAGCCTCCGTTGAGGGCGCGCAGGCTGTTGGCGTTGGGACCGCATACGAGGATTCTCTCGCTGCCCTTGAGAGGAAGGACGCCCTCGTTCTTGAGCAGCACCTCGCTCTCCACCGCGGCGGCGTAGGATTCCTTGCCGTAGCGCTCGCATGCGAAATCGGGATACTCGTCCTCCCAGGTGGGGTTGTCGAAGAGGCCGAGGCGGACCTTGAGGCGCAGGACGCGGCGCACTGCGTCGTCGATGCGGGACATGGGGATGTCTCCCGACCTGGCGAGGGCCACGATGTCGTTGCAGCATTCGGGATCGTACGGGTCCATGATCATGTCGATGCCGGCGTTGATGCCGATCTTGACGGCCTCGCGCTTGTCTGCGGCCACGTGGTCACGCACGTAGAGGTTGTCGATGTCGGCCCAGTCGGTCACAAGCATGCCGTCCCATCCGAGCTGCTCCTTGACCCAGCCTGTGAGGAGTGTCCTGTTGGCGTGGGTGGGAACGCCGTTGATGGAGGCGGAGTTCACCATTGCGGTGAGGGCGCCTGCACGGAAGCACTCCAGGAAAGGCGCGAAGAATTTCTCCCGAAGGTCGTTTTCCGCTATGTATGCTGGCGTGCGGTCTTTGCCGGAGAGGGGGACTCCATAGCCCATGAAGTGTTTGACGGATGTCGCAACGTGCTGAAGGTCAATGTGATTGGGGTCTTCTCCCTGCAGGGCCAGGGTCTCTGTGCGGGCCATTTCAGACTGCAGGTAGGGATCTTCTCCCCAGCTCTCCCAATGGCGCGGCCAGCGGGGATCGCGGCCAAGGTCCATGACGGGGGAGAATACCCAGGGCACCTGCGCTGCGCGTGTCTCGTAGGCCATGGCCTCGCCCATCATCCTGGCATACTCGCGGTTGAAAGTGGCGGCGAGGTTGATTTCCTGCGGGTACAGGGAGCCCTCGATCAGGTATGAAGCACCGTGAATCATGTCCAGTCCGTAGATGCAGGGGATGCCGAGGGCCTCCATCGACTTCTCCTGGATCTGTCTGACCATTGCGGCGGTATGCTCGCGGGTATGGGCTGCGTCGTGCATGACGTTGAGGATGGAGCCCACCTTGTATTCACCTATTATCTTGTCGAGCTTGGCGGGGTCGATGGCCTCATGGGTGTCGTCTTCAAGAACGGAGATGTTCAGCTGGACCATCTGTCCGGCCTTTTCTTCCAGGGTCATCTTTGCGAGTACTTCTTCCACCTTGGCCTCGACGGCCTTGTCTGAAGCGATGGCGGGGTTGACGCGTGCCCCGGAGGTGCAGCCGCAGAGAGCCGCAGCCGATGCAATCACGGATGTCATTATCGATAATCTTCTGTTCATAGTATGTGGTTGATATTTAATGGATTCTCAGGGTCGATGACGATGTGCCTGAAGGTCCTGCCGTCGCCGGAGCTGAGCGTGCGGGTTGCATCGTCCCAGTGAAGCAGGGTGCGGGTGTATTCGCCGCGCTCGTAGGCGTATGTGAGGCCGTCGTCGTCGTACAGGGTGAAGTCGCCGTCGGCACCGGCATAGACCAGCAGCAGGGGATCGTCCGCTGGCTTTTCCCCGCTCCACTCCATCGCGGGGCCAATCGGGACGATGCTGCCGGCGCGCACATACAGCGGCATGCGGCCGTAGGGGGCGGGGACAGCCATGCGGGATCCTCCTTTTACGACGGTCCCGGTGTAGAAATCGTACCAGATTCCTTCAGGGAAATAGACCTCGCGGCTGCGGGCTTTGTATTCGTAAACGGGGCAGGCCATGAATGCGGGGCCGAGCATCCACTGATCCGAAAGGTCGCGCACCTCCGGGTCTTCCGGGTAGTCCATGGGCAGGCCGCGCATCATGGTGTAGTCGTCAAAATGTACGGCTCCGGCGAGCGAATACAGGTACGGCATCAGGCGGTATCGCAGCTGCATGTACCAGAGTATGCTTTCGTAGGCCTCGGAGCCTTCCGGCGCTATGTTCCAGAGTTCGCGGCGCGGCCATTGGCCGTGGGTGCGGAACAGGGGGACGAAGGTGCCGAACTGGTGCCAGCGGGTCTGGAGTTCCTGCCACTCGTCTGCGTTGGCGGGGTCGTAGAACTTGCTCATCACGCTGAATCCGCCTATGTCCATGCCCCAGAAGGGTATGCCGCTCATCGAATAGCCGAGACCCGCCGCCATCTGCATTCGCATGTCTGTCCATGAAGTGCCGATGTCGCCGCTCCATGAAGCGGTGCTGTAGCGCTGGAGACCGGCGAATCCGTTGCGGGTGAGAAGGAAAACGCGTTTGTCCGGATCCGTGCCGCGCTGGCCTTCGTATATGGCCTGGGCGTTGACGAGGGCGTAAGCGTTGAGGTATTCCGTGGATGAGCCCAGGGCGTTGGGCGTGAGAAGCCACTTGAAGTAGTCCATTGGCAGGCAGTCGCGCAGGTTGGGCTCGCTTGCGTCCATCCACCATGCGTCTATCTTGCGCCCGAAGCGGGTGTATAGGCTTTCGTCCATCTGGCGCCAGAACATCTTCCGGCCGCCGTGGGAGTATGCGTCGTAGAAGCTCTGAAGGTGTCCAAGCCAGTCCACGAGCGAATCCTGTTCGGCATGTGTGTAAACGTATCCCGCATCCTTCAGTTCCTTATAATGGTCCGTATTGGTGTAGAACTTGGGCCATACGCTTATCATGAAGCGCCCGTGCATCGCGTGTACCGTATCCAGCATGGCTTCCGGGTCGGGGAAGCGGGCTGGGTCGAACTCGTGGCTGCCCCACTGGTCGTCGAGCCAGTACTGCCAGTCCTGAACTATGTTGTCCACGGGGATGTGGCGGCGGCGGAATTCGGCCAGGGTGCTTACAAGGTCTTCCTGAGTGCTGTAGCGCTCGCGGCTCTGCCAGAATCCAAGCGCCCACTTGGGCATGACCTGGGCCTTGCCGGTGAGTTTGCGGTATGCCCTGATAACGCCGTCGTAATTGTCTCCGACCATGAAATAATAGTCTGCCTGCGGCTCGAATTCGCTCCAGAAAGTGAGGCGTGATTCGTCTTCCGGACTCTCAAGGGGAGCGACGCGCAGGCCGATGTACGAAACATCTCCGTCCGGATCCCATTCTATGTGCAGGGGAGTGGGGACTCCGGCCTCAAGGTGTACGGTGAACTTGTAGCTGTTCGGGTTCCATGCCGGGCGCCAGCGGCGGCTCATGACTTCCTCGTCTCCTATAACGGTGCTCTGAAAGCCTGCGTAGTACTGGATGAAGTGGTAATCTCCTGTAGCTTTGGCAGTTATGCTTCCGTCATATGAGACTCTCGCCCCCATGAGGGGTATGTCGGGAAGATTCTTCAATGCCCATTCGTTCTCATAGAACAGGCTGTCTTCCTGGCGTATCAGCGGTTTGCCCTCCCGTGGGACGTAGCTGCCGGTGAGCTCCAGGTCGAATACCTCTCCCAGCTGCCTGTATGGCTCGGCGGAACCCCAGCGGCTGAGGGAATACGCATCGAAGAGCATGCCGTAGCCCTTGTTGGACACTACCACCGGCACGCTTATCTTGGTGTTGTACTGATAGAGTTCCTCGCGCAGGCCTTTGTGGTTGAATTCGCCCGCCTGGTGCTGGCCGAGGCCGTAAAAAGCCTCGTCGTCCGCAGAAGCATAGCTCACCGTGGTGCTCCAGGCCTTTTTGCCTTCAACCTCCACAGGGGAGAAGGAACTGCGGCCGTCCATGGCCAGCGGAGTGCCGTCGGCGCGATAGAAGCAGATGGTGCCGTCGGCTTTGTAAACCACTGCCGAGAGGGCTTCCGTGGAAAGGCGCACTTGTCCCATGGCGTCCGATACCTCGTACTCGGTACAGGCTTCCTGGGGCAGCACTATCAGGGACTTGCGGTCCCGGAACCTGCCGTCGGGGGATACGCTCACCCGGATTATCTCCGGAGAAACCACCTGCAGGCGCACCTTGCCGGCACCTGTCTTAACTGTAACTCCGTTGCCCTGGCAGCCCGCCAGGACGACCGTCAGCAGTATGCCTGTTGCGACTGAAAGTCTAAACCTCATATAATCAACGGTTTATCTTCCGACCTCTGGGAGATATTCCCAGAGGTGGAAACGTAAGTGGCTGAAAATCAATTGTCCCAGTTGTCGGAACGGAAAGGGGGTACGGGGATGCCGGAGGCTTTGGCGAGGTTGGCGCCCATGTAGTTCCTCCATCCGTAACGCACGGCTACCGGGTGGGGAACATCGGCGCAGCGCACGAGTATGGTGCTGCCGTCCCAGTCCACCTCGGCGTCGGCCAGATGGAATACGCGGTCTTCTCCGGCAAGCTCGAAGCCCGTGATGCTGCGGGCGCACATGCTCATGAGATCTGACCATACGCCTGTGAGGCTGACCTTCACGAGGCCGTCCTCCCCGAACTCATAGTTCCGGGGCAGTGCGGGCTCGATATTGATGCCGGGATCCATCCCATAGACGTTCTGGAGGGCGCGCATGACCATCATGTCCGCAACCTCCTTCTTCTGGGCGGGATGTATTGTGGTTTTGTTGCCAAGTGTCTCCGTGCATACGTACCATGCGTCGGGGATGTCGCTTGCGGTGTGCATCTGGTACTCCAAGAACAGGGGGCGCCAGCGGCCGTCGGCATCACCATGCTCATACGGGGCGAGGAGGGCGTAGATGAAGGGCAGATTGCGTCCCCATGCCTCGCGCCACATCTTCACCATTGCATCCTGCAGCTTGTCGTAGCATGTCGGCTGGCCCATGTTGGAGCAGCCCTGGTACCACAGGATGCCTCTGGCGGCATAGCCGACTATCGGGGCGACGCGGCCGTTCCAGATCAGTTCCGGGGTTTCAGGCCAGTGGTTGGGCTTTTCATCGATGGCATAAAGCTCGTCGAGCTCTTCTTTGGCAAGGCCGGCGGCATTGATTGTTTCGCGTGTCATCCACGGTTCGATGCGGCTGCCTCCCCAGGCGTTTACGATGATTCCCACCGGCACTCCCAGGGATCTGGTGAGGCGCCTGGCGAAGAAGTATCCTACGGCTGAGGCTTTGGCCGCGACTGCGGGGCCGGAGAGCTCCCAGACGGCGTCTATGTCTTTTTCCGGTTCCTGTCTCTTGTCTGTCTTGATGTCCAGGACGCGTATGGCGGATGCCGTTTCCGGCGCTGCCATTATGGCCTCGGTGGCGCCTTCCACCTCCTGGAATCCGAATCCGCGAATGGGCATTTCCATGTTGGACTGGCCGCTGCACAGCCAGACTTCGCCAAGGGCGATGTCGTTTACCGTAAGTGTCTCCCTGCCGGATTTGACGGTGAGTGTGTGGCTCAGTCCGTCTGCCTTGGGGGTGTCGATGATGACGCGCCAGGAACCGTCTGCCTGGACTTTTGTCTTGACGGCCTTCCTGTTCCATGATGCCTTCACGCTCACTTCGGCACCGGGCGTTCCCCAGCCCCAGACAGGAGCCTGGGTGTCTTGCTGAAGGACGGCGTGGTCTGAGAATACGTGGGAAAGGGTGATGGTGAGAATCAGCAGCAGTGCTTTCATTTATGTGGCGTTTTATTGGTTTACAATACTACTATCTGTTCCAGTTCCGTGAATGCCGTAAAGTCGGGGGCGGATTCGAACCCGGGCCAGGGTGCGTAGAAATGCCCCGGCTTGTCGTGCGCGTTGCGCCATGTGAGCACGTAGCTTACAGGATAGTCTTTGATGGCGGGGTAGAGCGCCTTGGTCCACCATTCGGGATCGACCAGCCCTTCAAGCCCGGTTTCGCTCAGGCAGATGGGCTTGCGGTGCTCGGATCCCATGACGGTAAGGTATTCGAGCGCGCTCATCAGTTCGTGCTGGAAATGGATGCGGGCTTCTTCCAGGCCGCCTTCGCCGACGAATTCATAAGTGTCTATGCCCAGGAGATCGACGAACTCGTCTCCGGGATAGCGCTCGGAGTACTCGCGGGCGGATGCGTTGCCGTTGGGGGAATAGCACCAGATGATGTTGCGTATGCCTCGTTCTTTCTCGAAATACGCCCTTGTGAGGCGGAAGAGATCTTTGTACTCGCCGGCGGTGCAGAGCTTGCCGCCCCACCAGAACCAGCTGCCTATGTTCTCATGCCAGGGGCGGAAGATAACCGGGGCCTCAGGGCCGAGCGACTGTATGAAATCGGCCGCACGCTTGAGCCAGGACATGAATTCGCCGTGCTTTTCACCTCCGGGAAGGATGGATTTTACAACCTGGTCTGAGCTGATGTCCCATGCGTCGCCTCCGGTGAGCGGGTTGCGGGGATGCCATGAGAAGGTCACCATGCCGCCGCGCTCCAGATGCTTGAGTGCCGCTTTGCGCATGAGGCCGAAGGGAACGCCGTCCAGGTTGGCTTCGTCGCCCAGCTCTATGCCTCCGAGGTCGAAACCGACCAGGGCGGGGAAGTGCCCGCATACGTCTTTTACGTCAGACCTTTCAAGCGGATCGTTTTCCCAGTCTGTAACGACCCATGAGTGGCCGTAGCAGAGGTCGTCCTGATGCCCGTAGGCAATCCGGCCGCTCTCCGCATTGGACATCAGGTCCTGCAGCAGCTGCATGCGGGAATTCTCCATCGTCTTGACGTGCCCGGGGCTGCAGGCCGTCATGATCGCCAGCGACCATGCGGCAGCCATAATGGTGGTTATCTTCATTTCTGTGGTATTGCGTCTTTGATTACTTCGATTGTGGAGTCAGTGACATATACGCCGTTCAGGCCCTGCGCTTCCTGGGCGGGGTCTCCGGTATAAGGGTCTCCCTGCTCCCACTGCGTGTGCACGGGCTCGGCAAATCCGCTCCATCCCCAGAAATTGACGCCTTGCAGCACGTCTCCCACGCGGGAGAACACGTAGGTGTAATAGGAGTCGCGGAGTTTTGTGGAAGCCTCCCGGGAAGGGTTGAAGCCGTCGCGGGGGAAGCCGAATTCTTCGCATACAAGCGGCTTGCCCAGGCGTCTTGCGAGCTCTGCGTGGTCCTCAAGGTATTCTTCCGTCTTGAGCAGGGCGTTGTCCAGGCTGCCTTCAAGATTGTCTTCCTTTGCCCAGCCCCAGTTGTACGGCCATATGTGTATGGTCATGTAATCCACCCCCGGAATTGAATTCACCTGTTCCGTAAGCTCCCAGTCCTGCTCGCATCCGAAGACGCCCTCGTTGCCGGTGGAGACCATGTGGTTGGGGTCGATTGATTTGATGATGCGGGCCGATTCGGTGAGCCAGGAGATGAAGCCGGCGCGGATTTCAGGGTCGTCCGAGAAGCAGCGGGGCTCGTTTCCTATCTGCCAGGAAAAGATTGCAGGGTCTTCCGAATACGGTTTTCCGGTGACGCTGTTGGTGCGGCCGACTATGGCCCTGATGTGGTTGTAGAACAGCTCCTGCGATTCCGTGGATGTCTGGAAGCCCCGCATCTGCTGCATGAAAGGCCAGTAGCCGTCTATCAGCGGGATGAGGGCTTTCTCTCCGGTGGCCCATTCCAGGTACTGGCCGTAGCCGCCGCTCCATTCCCAGGAGTTGTTGAGGAAAAGCACCGCCGTCATGTTGCGCTTTCCCAGTTCCGCGAGGAAGCGGTCGAGACCTGCCAGAAGGGTGTCGTTATAGACCCCGGGGGCTGTCTGCAGGGTGGGCTCCACGCGGGAGAAAACTCCGTCCGGCCCGTCTCCGCCCACCAGTACGCGAAGGTTCTCCATGCCCAGGGCCTTGAGGGTGTCCAGCTCGCGGGTAAGCCTTGCGAAATCGCCTCCGCGGCCCTCCGAAGCAAGGATGGGGCCGTACCAGAAGTTGGTGCCTATGTATGTGTAGGGCTTGCCGTTGCGTATGAACTGTCCGTCCTGGACGCTGACGAAGGGGGAGTGTTTGATGCAGCCGGAAAACAGAATGATGGCGCAAATCAGGGCTGCCGGTTTCAGTATCAGTTTCATTATGCTGGCCTTCTTATATATTATTTGCAAAGATAGAAGAATTTTGCAGAAATCCTAGAAAAATGAAACATTATGAAACAGGGCGGCGGGCACAAAAAAAGAAGCCTGCCGTGACAGACTTCTTTGTGGTAGGGACGATCGGATTCGAACCGATGACCTTTTGAATGTGACTCAAACGCTCTAAACCAGCTGAGCTACGCCCCTGAAAGGACTGCAAAGATACTACTTTTTTTTGACTTTGCAATACCTGCTGCAGCTACACCGTCCGACGGACTACGGCCGCAAGCGGCATATCCCTCCCACAAACAAGTTTGCGGGCCCCTCCCACTCACGACTGCGTGGGCGCAGACGGTCCGCTGGACGGTGCAGCTGCAGCTAGGGATCTCAAAGTCCGACGACAAGGCCGAAGGACAGGGTGTTTCCGGGACCGGTTGCGGTGGTGAAGAAGGGGGTGACGCCGTAGCTTGCGAAGACGCCGACGCCGCAGTAGGAGATTCCGGTCTCCAGGGCGCAGCGCCATGGCATGTTGTGCATGGTGCCGTGGATGAGGTATTCACCGGCGGCAGTGGCGTATACACGGCCCCGTTTGGCGAAGCGCAGTGAGGCGCGTACCGGTACGCCGGCGTAGAAAGCGTGGCCGTTGCCGAAGTTGAGGAAATTGAAGCGGCTTGCGACGTTTAACTCGAAAGGCGTGCCGCGGGCGCTCCAGCGCACTCCTACCGGCTCTATGTTGAACATGAAATTGCGGTACAGGGGCGTGGCGGGGGCGTCTGAATTCAGCAGCGTGGATACTCCCGCGTTGACGGGAAGGACGAGCCGGAGGGTCGGGTCAAGGCGCTTGCGGGACTTGAGCTCAGGAGTGCCGGGGTCGTTCCCTGCCATGGCGGTGGCGGCGGCCAGGAATGCCGCAGCTATGAGTATGACGATTCTTTTCATTGACGTTTGCGCTTTTTGCTTTCGTTCCAGAGGCCGTAAACCTCGCTCACGTTGCCGGCGGTAATGAATGACTTGATGTTGCAGCGCTTGAGGAAAGCCATGAGGTTGGCGAATTCGTCCTGCGTGAGGAGGGCCTGGATCTCTATCTTCTTTTCACCCGTGTAGCCGCCGGCCATCTCGTACATCGAGCATCCGCGGTGCAGGGTGTTGATTATGTAGTTGCGTATCTCCTCATGCTGGTCCGATATGATGCAGACGCGCTTGCGGCGGTTCATGCCGGCGGTGAAGTAATCTACCGCCAGACCGTTGATCCAGGTGCCCACAAGGCCGATAATGACCATTCTGAAAGGGTTGATTGCGAAGGCGGTACAGCAGATTATGGCTCCGGCTACGGTGACTGATGTGCCAATGTCGAAGTGAAGGTATTTGTTGACTATCTTGGCCAGGATGTCGAGCCCTCCGGTGGACGCGTTAATGTGGAACAGTATGGTCTGCGCCATGCTCACCACCAGCACGAACGCCAGGAGGTCGAACCAGATGTCCCCCATGACGGAAGTCTGCCCGGGTTCGATGAGCTTCTCGTAAGGCAGCACCTTCTCCCAGAATTCCAGCATGGGGCCCAGGATGAGGGCGGTATAGACAGTCTTGGCACCGAATTCCTTGCCTATGAGAATCCATGCGAGCAGGAGGAGTATGGCGTTGATTACCGTTACGACCACCGAAACCTTGAGGTTTATGCCCAAGGCCATGGCAATGTTGGAAATGACTATGGACAAACCGGTTATGGAGCCCAGTACGAGCTTGCTCGGAATCATGAAGTAATAGACTGCGGCGGAGGCGATAAGCATGCCCAAGGTCATGATCACCAGGTCTTTCCAGAATTTGTAAGTAAGCAGATGCTTGAGTGGATTGGTCATCAGTTATAGCTGTTGGTGGTGCAAATATAGAAAATTATTTGTATATTGCCTCGCTGAAACACCACATAAACCTTCAACCCCGCTCCGCACCATATGGACGAAGTGAAAGTCATCGAAATCAAGAAGAGCATCTTCGCAGACAACGACCAGGATGCTTCCGAACTCCGCAAAGAATTAAAAGCCAGGGGAGTATATCTCCTTAACCTGATGTCCTCGCCGGGCGCCGGCAAAACCACCACGCTGGTACAGCTGATAAACCGCATCAAGGACAAGTTGCGGGTGGCGGTCATGGAGGCCGATATAGACAGCGACGTGGACGCCGTCAAAATCAGGGAAGCCACCGGAGTGGAGTCCATACAGCTCCATACAGGCGGCATGTGCCACCTGGACGCGGAGATGACCCGCCAGGGGCTGGACAATGTCGCAGTCAACGATGCGGACCTGGTGATCCTGGAGAACGTGGGCAACCTCGTCTGCCCCGCTGAATTCGACACCGGCGCCGTTCGCAACGCCATGATACTCAGCGTTCCCGAGGGCCACGACAAACCCCTCAAGTACCCCCTGATGTTCTCTGTCTGCGACCTCGTGGTGATAAACAAGACCGACGTGCTCCCGTACTTCGACTTCGATATGGACAAGTGCCGCGAGTACGTGCACATGCGCAACCCCAAGGCCACGATAATACCCGTCTGCGCCAAGACCGGAGAAGGTGTCGATAAGGTGGCGGACTGGCTGCTGGAAGAAGTAAATAACTGGAAACAAAGCAAATAGCTGTCATATGCCTGAAATGTCAACCAAATTCGTCCCCAAGCACAAGGGCGACAAGAATCCCAATCCGAAGCTCCTGAAGTTCGTCCGCCACGTTACGGACCGTGTTCCCGGCAAGATTAAGATGGATTCCGACGCTCCCGAGTACTGGGGCCTTGCCTGCATCTTCGAAGACGAAATGGATGCTGTAACCCGCGAAGCCGCCCTCGACCTCCTTCTGGACATGCTGCCCAAGGACTTCTTCAAGGTGCGTAAACACCATCCGTACGCTTTGCTTCACCGGATGAATGCCGAGAAGCATTACACCCCGGATGACAGGAGCTTTGACGAGCTGCTGGACAAGCTTGCCGTCTTCGGCATGCTGGAGTACGATTATGGCGACCATTACACCAACGGCCAGGGGCCTGATCCGGGCACCACGTTCAACAGGGAGGACAGAATCTACTGGGTCCCTATGTTCGTTCCAGGCAGCGCCGAGTACACCAATATGAATGTCGAGCTGATGGATAAGCACCCGGAACTCGCGATGTTCTTCGAGCGCATGACTTTCCTGCCGCTGGAGAAGATTACGCCTATGGTCCCCATGGGCGGCTCCGGTATCGGCATGCATGTCATACCTGTTGAGAAGGCCATCAGCTTGGAGAACCAGTCGATAGACATAGAACACATCAGCTACTGGCTCAAGAAGTATGAGGGCCACATCGGCGTGGGAATATGCTCCTGCCGTTACGGCCGCAAGAAGATGGACGAAGGCTGCGCCGACGACTACCGCGACTGGTGTATAGGCGTGGGCGATATGGCCGATTACCTCCGTGAAACCGGCCGCGGCCACGACATCAGCTACGACGAGGCGATGGCAATACTCAAGAAGGCCGAAGACCACGGATTCGTACATCAGGTCACAAATATAGACGGCGAGGGCAAGATATTCGCCATCTGCAACTGCAATGTGAAGATCTGCAACGCATTACGCACCAGCCAGCTCTTCAATACCCCCAACATGAGCCGCAGCGCCTATGTGGCAGAGGTGGATCCGAAGAACTGCGTCGCCTGCGGCCGCTGCGTGGAATACTGTCCCGCCGGCGCCGTCAAGCTCGGCCAAAAGCTCTGCACCAAAAACGGTCCCCAGACCTATCCCAAGCAGGAGCTTCCCGATGCCGCCAAATGGGGCCCGCACAAGTGGAACGAGGATTACAGGGACCGCAACCGCATCAACTGTTATCCCACGGGAACTGCGCCCTGCAAGACGGCCTGCCCGGCGCATATTCCGGTCCAGGGCTATCTCAAGAAGGCCGCCGAGGGCAAATATACCGAGGCCCTCGAGCTCATCAAGCGCGAGAATCCTTTCCCCGCCGTCTGCGGCCGCATCTGCAACCGCCGCTGCGAGGACGCCTGCACGCGCGGAACCATAGACAAGCCTATAGCCATCGACGCAGTGAAGAAGTTCCTCGCCGACAGGGACCTCCATGCAGACACCCGTTTCGTGCCGGAGGTCAACATCTGCTCCAACGTGAACGAGCACTGGCCCGAGAAGATAGCCATAATCGGCGGCGGCCCTGCAGGCATGAGCTGCGCCAACTACCTGGCCACCATGGGATACAGGCCCACGGTCTTCGAAAAGAACGAAGAACCCGGCGGAATGCTCCGCTACGGCATACCTTCATACAAGCTTGAGAAGGACGTTATCGCCGCTGAAATCGACATAATGAAGGAGATAGGCGTGGAAGTCCGAACCGGCGTGGAAGTCGGCAAGGACGTGACCATCGCCCAGCTGCGGGAACAGGGCTACAAGGCCTTCTACGTGGCAATCGGCTGCCAGGGCGGACGCCTTCCCGGCATCCCCGGAGAGACGCTTCCCGGCACCACCACCGCAATAGACTTCCTTCACGACGCCAACTGTGGCAAGGTGAAGGTTAGCGGCAAGGTGGTTGTGGTGGGAGGCGGCAACGTGGCAATCGACGCAGCCCGCGTGGCAAAACGCAGCGGCGCCTCCGAGGTCACGATGCTTTCCCTCGAGACCGAAGACATCATGCCGGCATCCCTCGAGGAGCGTGCCGAGGCGCGCGAAGACGGCGTCGTGCTGAATCCCGGATGGGGCCCCAAGGAGGTCCTGGGCGACGGCAGGGTGAGCGGCATAGTCTTCAAGAAATGCACCTCCGTTTTCAATGCCGAGCACAGGTTCGCTCCTGAGTACGACGAGTCGCAACTCATTAAGCTTGAGGCCGATATGGTTGTCTTCGCCATCGGCCAGACGGTCATCCTGAAAGACCTCCTGAAAGATACTAAGGTGGAATTCTTCCGCGGGGTTTATCCCGTTGCCGACAAGCTAACCTACCAGACTGCAGAGCCCGACATCTTCGTGGGAGGCGACTGCTTCACCGGTCCCAAATTCGCCATCGACGCCATCGCCGCAGGCAAGGAAGCCGCGGAGAGCCTCCACCGCTATGTGCAGCACGGCCACATGACCATCGGCCGCAACAGGCGCGACTTCATCGAGCTCGACAAGCAGGACATTCTCGTGGAAAGCTACGACAACGGTTCCCGCCAGGATCCGGGCGTCGTCCCCAACAAAGACAATTTCCGCGAGTATCACGGCACGCTTACGGAGGAGCAGGTGAAGAAGGAGACGGCCCGCTGCCTCAGCTGCGGCGCCTCCGTAGTGGACGAGAACCGCTGCATAGGATGCGGCATCTGCACCACCAAGTGCGCCTTCGACGCAATCCACCTCCACCGTGTTCACCCTGAAGCCAGCGTAATGAGGACCTCCGAAGACAAATTCTCCGGAATCCTTCCATATATGATAAAACGTACAGGAAAGATCCTGTTCAACAAAAAAAAGCAGTAGCAAAGAAAAAGCAGTTTCGTCTGCTTGTGCCTTGACGTTGGCATAAGTGCATCGTGCATCAGCATCCCTGTCATTTTGAGCGAAGCGCAGCGAAGTCGAAAAATCTATATGCATGAACTGGGAATAGTGTTCTATATCATCCGCGACGTTAAAAAGGCCGCGGAAGAACATGACGTTAAGAAAGTCTCGGCCGTGCTGATGGATATAGGCGAGGTTTCCACGATCGTTCCCGAGTACCTGCAGGATTGCTGGCGATGGGCTGCGGACAGGGAAGAGATGCTGAAGGGCTGCGAACTGAAGATAAACATCATTCCGGCCGTGACCCATTGCGACGACTGCGGCGGCGACTACCCGACTGTCGCCCACGGCAGGACATGCCCGCACTGCGGCGGCGGCAATACCTGGCTGCTGCGCGGCAACGAAGTTGAGATAAAATCGATAGAAGTACCTTAAACACTTTTATAATAACCGTTTAACCACAAAAATCTATGTTCTTTCAAGTTTATGGGGAACACGCCCTTGCACAGTGGGGAATGCTCATAGTAGTCCTCCTGGGCCTGATTCTCCTCAACGAATTCGCACGTCGCACCAAGTTCGGCGGCATTACCATGTTCTTCGCGATCCCCGTCGCCCTGACCGCGTATTTCCTGGCCATCTTCATCGGCGTCAAGTGCGGTGCGCAATGGGCGCTTGAGAACCAGACCCATGTGTACATGGCCGGTTGGTTCCACTATGCCAAGCTCTACGCAGCCACCGCAGGGTGCATCGGCTTCATGATGATCAAGTACAAATGGGGAATCGGCGCCAA
The DNA here is from genome assembly GCA_017551425.1 of Bacteroidales bacterium. Next base: position 34,340 of record JAFZLQ010000062.1, read on the forward strand.
GCACTGGTTCAAGCCCTTCCCGTTCATCATCGTGGCCATCAACATCCTCATCGCCTGCGCATCCGACTTCGAGTCCGCCATCATGGGCTGGAACAAGTGGTGGCTCACTTCCGAAGGCGTCTGGCAGTACGGCGGCTGGCACAACGTGATGAACGGCGTAGCCGGTCTGATCAACATTTTCTGTATGACCGCATGGTGGAGCGTCTATCCTTCCAAGAACAAGCAGGATATGATCTGGGCCGACATGACATGGGTTTACATCGTCATCTACGACATCTGGAACTTCGCCTACACCTACAACTGCCTGCCCACCCACAGCTGGTACTGCGGCGTTGCACTGCTTCTTGCTCCTACCGTGGCCGCTC
>JAFZLQ010000063.1 GCA_017551425.1 Bacteroidales bacterium
CTTCAACTCGCAGGTTGGGGGATCATATTATCAAGCCAGTATTTCCAATATAAGATTGGTAAAAAACTTTCAAATTGGGTGGATAGTTATAACGCGAATACGGCTTTGGGGTTTACCCCTAATGGTTTCGGCCTAACATATAAATTTTAACACCGCCATAAGACAAAAAAGCCTCCGAACTGCGCGTGTAGATCGAAGGCTTTATCAATGATTCAAATCGCTAAAATTAGTCTTTGGTAATAGTTCCGCGAATTTCGGTATCGGTTTGGATACCCTTCATCCTGTACTAGTCTATGATACCGAGATTACCGTTTTTGAAGGCGGTTCCGGCGTCAGGCCCCTGCCGAGCACAACCTTGCTGATGGAATCTGGGTTCTCCAGCACTTCCTTGTGCGTCGAGTCCGGAACCCTGAAATAGTCCCGACATTTTAAAACAAAAACAGGTCTCGGTTATTCCGAGACCTGTTTTGTTGTAATTCCCAGTTGGTGGAGTTGATCCACGAAGTAGGATTCGAAGTCGTTTTCAACGATGTTCCTGGAGAAGTTCAGGTAAAGATTGCCGTTGTAACCGACTCCGGCGGCTGCTCCGGGTACGCCCCTCTGGCGGCCGAGCATGAAGTCCATCTCTTTCACATACTTCTGCATTGATTCAGGAAGCACGACGTTTCCGAGATTGGAGAAGGTCTGGGAAAGGAGTTTGTCGCCCTTAAGCCTGCAGACGATATCGATTGCGTATCTCTTGAGGAAGAGAGGAATCATCGCAATCGCGAAGTTGTTCTCGAGGGCCACGTTCGCTGCGACCTTTCTCTCGAGTTCGCTCTTCAGCACCAGGTGCTGTTTCTGCGCGGCCACGATCTTGACGATCTCGTCGAAGTCGTAGTATCCGTTCGCGACATCCACTCCAAGATTGATATATGAGGAGAAGTTGCGCAGGGTTCTGCTGCCGAAAATGGGGCGGAGGTTCACGGGCACGTTAACCTTGATGGCGGATTTCTTCGTCTTGCGGTGGTCGTGCATGTGGACGGCCTGGAGGGCGCTGACCATAGCGGCGGTGATAAGTTCGGTGACCGTGCAGGAGTATTTTGCAGCCACGGGCTTAAGTTCGTCGAAGGGAACGATAATCCTTTCGTTGCGAAGTTCCCTGTAACCTATTTTGTGGCCATTGGCGTGGTAGGCTGTGTCGTTCTGCTCCATCGCGCCTTTCTTGCCGCTGAATTCGGTGAAGCTGTCTTCCGACTCCCTCTTCGAAGGAGCGTCAGAAGGATCGAGAATAAGATCATTATAAGGTATGCTGATTCCGTAGCGGAGTCTGAGATATTCTGCTGTTAAAGTAAGAAGGAAAGTCTGTCCTCCCTTGCCGTCGGCGAGGGCGTGGAACACGTCGAGTACTATCCTGCAGCCGTCTGCGCTGACCTTGAACAGAAAACCGCCGTGGAATTTGTATCCGAAGGGTGAGAGCGAAGTCAGTTCGCCCACCTGGGGAATTCTGTTGAGTTCTTTGAGATACCACCAGAAAGCGCCGCTCTTGAGAGTGCAGCCGAAGCTGGGGATTCTTTTAACTGTAGTATTGAGGGCCTGCTGGAGGTAATTGACGTTCACGGGTTCGGAGAGGGTTACGCTTTGCCTGAAAAGGGAAGCGTACCTCTTGGTAAGCGAGGCAGGGTAGATGTTCGACGCGTTGTCGAGTCTCATTGTGATAGCTGTCATTGCTTTACGTTTCGTTTTAACGATTGCAAAGGTATCGCGCGGGCAGCGCTCACGGAAGGAAATGTCACCTACAGGCCATAAAAGTGACGTAGACGGCGATTTTGTGATGAAATTGTGCTATTTGGGCCGAAATTTGGGATGAAATAATTTCGTCCCTGCAGGAATTGTTACAAATAAATGAGTCTGGAGACCTTCTGCGGATCGAAGATTCTGACGGCCATAAGGCGCAGATCTTCGGCGGTGACACCCTGCACCAGCTCGCGTACTGTCGCATCCGGCATTATCTCCCCGAAAGCCAGAAGGCTCTTGCCCATAGAGAGGCACTGGGTCTCTCCGCTGTCCGAGCTGATGGCAAGCTGTCCGAGCAACTGCTTTTTCGCCGCGCGCAGGGCGTTCGGGCTCATCTCCGTCTCGCGGACTTTCCTGAGTATACGCTCAACGGCGCGAAGACACTTTTGAAGATTCACTTTGTCGCAGCCCAGGCTCACCGTCATCAGACCGGTGTCCGAATACTGAGTATATCCGCATTCGATTGAATATACCCATCCGTGCTTTTCCCTCAGCTCCGCCCCCAGCAGGCTGTTCGACGCCGGCCCGCCCAGAATGTTCGCCAGAAGCACCGCCGCCACCCGCTCCTTCTGCTCGTATAGCGACGGCGCCGCACCTCCGATAACCACGTTCACTTCGTGATTCCCTCTATCTTCTGTTATGTCAAACGGCTGCATAATTTGAGGATTTGCTTTTCGAGTTCCGTCTCGTCACCGGACGCAACGACGCAGAGGGCCATATTCTGAGGGATAAAGTTGCGACGGTAGTATGTCTTGAGGTCTTCGACAGTGGTCTTTCCGACTGAGTCGAGGGTCCCGAGCGTGAGCCTGCCGAGGGGGCTTCCGGCGAAGAAACGGCTTTCGAAGTTGTCGAAGATGTCTTCCGACGGGCTGTCTTTGTAGGAGATTATTTCGTCCAGGATCACCCCGCGTTCGGTTTCCACTTCGTGTTCCGGGAAGGTGGCTTCGGTGGCGATTTCGAGCAGGAGCCCGACCGCTTTCCAGATGTCTTCGCGCAGGACGGTGGCATGCAGCACTATCTCTTCCTTGGTGGTGTAGGCGTTGAGCTCTCCGCCCAGACGTTCGAGATAGGAGTTGATGCGCGCTGCGCTGAGGCGCTTAGTGCCCTTAAAGATGGTGTGCTCCACGAAATGCGCCGTGCCCTCTGGCAGTTCGCCCTCGGCGCGCGTGCCACATCTGATGCTGAGGGAGCAGTAGCCGACCTTGCTCGCACTGCCTTTCACCGCATACCTCAGTCCGTTCTCACTTCTTCCGCTTCTCATCTTTGTAGCGATGCTCCCTTTTTATGGCTCTGATTGCGCTTTTCGAAAACCCGCGTTTGTCCCACTGGGTAAAGCTGCGCGACTGGTAGTAATAGAGGTCGTGCGTGTCCGGTGCCACTATGAAATTGTAGCACCTGGCCCGGCGGCCTGGCGCTGCGGGTGAGATGCTGAAAGCCACCAGCGCGTCGCGCGAGCCGGCGTCGAACAGGCTGTCGGCTTCGAAATTGTCCACTGCCAGCGCTCCGGGAGCAAGCACTTCCACGGTTTCCCTGCCCGGGACGCTCGGATCCAGATCGTCGCGTGAAAAATAAATCTTCTTCCTGCTGGCCTTTGAAAGGTTTCCGTTGTAGAACGACAGGCCGAGTATGTTCTGCGCCGAGCTGGTCAGCGATTCTTCCACGTAGGTCTGCACTATGTCCAGCAACGCGGGGAGATAGACGAACTCCCTGCCGGAAGTGATCTTCAACGGAGAGAAGGGCACGCGGACCACTTCCAGTTTGCCGTCCAGGCTGCGGAATCCTTCGTCGTTTCCGCCCTTCAGGAGAGTCAGGTACACAAGGCCCGCTTTATCCTGCGAAAGATATAGGAAATAGTATGCGGATTCGTTCTTCAATGCCTCGAAATCTTCCGGATCGCAGAACTCGAAAGGGGAGATGCGCCAGCGGCGCCTGACCTCTTCGCGCAGGGCGATGTCCAGCAGGTTGTCGCCGCTCAGCACCACCTTGGTCGTCTTGGTCTGGAAGTCGGCTAGCCTTGCCTTGCGGGTGTAAATGCGCCCCTGTCCGGCAGCCTCGAAACCGCCGGCGAGCAGGATGATTGCAAGGGCAATCAAATATTTTTTCCACCACGCTTGCACCACGGGCAAAGATAACCAAATAAATGTTTAAATTTGTGAGTTATGTCAGATTATATCGTATCAGCCAGAAAGTACCGTCCGGATTCCTTCGGGACACTCATCGGACAGGACAATATCGCCAGGACTCTGAAGAACTCCATCATCAGGGGGCAGCTTGCCCACGCCTATCTATTCTGCGGCCCCCGCGGAGTGGGTAAGACCAGCACCGCGCGCATTTTCGCGAAGGCCATCAACTGCTCGAATCCGTCCGCGGATATGGAGCCGTGCGGCGAATGCGAGTCGTGCGTGTCGTTCCGCGAGGGCCGCTCCTACTGCATCCACGAGCTGGATGCCGCATCCAACAACGGCGTGGAGGATATCAAGGCTCTGATGGAGCAGGTGCAGATCCCTCCCCAGGTGGGCAAGTACAGCGTCTATATAATAGACGAAGTGCACATGCTCACGCAATCGGCCTTCAACGCGTTCCTCAAGACCCTCGAGGAGCCCCCGGCACACGCCATCTTCATCCTCGCCACAACGGAGAAGCACAAGATCATCCCCACTATCCTCAGCCGTTGCCAGACCTACGACTTCAATCGCATCAGCGTGCCGGACATAGTCCGCAACCTGCGGGATATCGCCGGAAAGGAGGGGGTGAACGTAGATGACGAATCGCTGCACGTAATAGCCCACAAGGCCGACGGCGCCATGCGCGACGCCCTTACGATCTTCGACCAGACCGTGGCCTTCTGCGGCTCAGACATCCACTACGAAGACGTCATCCGCAACCTGAACGTGCTCGACTACGAGTACAGTTTCAAGCTTGTGGACGCTTTCCTGGCAGGGGACTACGCCACCGCCATGCTGGTGTTCGACGAAATCCTCTCCAAGGGCTTCAATTCCCTGCATTTCATCTCCGCCGTGGGGAGCCACCTGCGTGACCTTCTTGTCAGCCGCACCGGCGGGCTCGAGTCGCTGCTGGACCTCCCTGCATCCCTGCGCGAGCGCTATCGCGAGCAGGCGGGGCGATGCTCCGTCAAGTTCCTGTACGACGCCCTGGGAATCGTCTCCCAGTGCGAGGCCGGATACCGCGCCGCCACCAACCAGCGCCTGCACATAGAGTTCGCCCTCATGCGCATGGCGTTCATCGGCGGCGTCCCCGCTTCCGCCCCCGCCGCCGTCCCCGCTTCCGGCGCCACTGCGCAGCTGGTCTCCAGCGAGACTTCAGCTTCCGGCGCCACTGCGCAGCAGGTCTCCGGCGAGACTTCCGCTCCGCTACATCCCTCCCACGCAGGCGTGGGCCCCTCCCATTCACGCGACCATGGGCGGTCACGGTCTCTCCAGACACCTGCTGCCTCCGTTGCGCCGGAAGCTGAAGCCAAGATACCAGATCAGGTAGGGCATGACGGTAAGGAGCGGCCCGCAGCTGCCGCACCGCGCGAAGCAGCGGGAGTCGGGGATGAGGGTCCGGCGTTACTCAGCCGCAGCGGCGAAGCCGCGAGAATGGACGTAGCCGGACCCTCAGTCCCCGCGGAAGCGCCGCGCGGGGCGGAAAAGCCAAGAAAAAAGGCATCCGGGTTGTCGCTGGCATCGTTGATGAGCGACGAGGAGATAACGGTGGAACTGGCGACGGAAGAGAAGGTGGAGGCAAAGGCGCTGCCGAGCGCGGAGGAAGTGCTGTCCCGCTGGCCCGATCTGGCCGGAACATGCTCCTCGCAACCCCGCCTTGCCGTGGGCCTGGCAAACGCCAAACTGGACGTCGCGGAGGAAGACGGCCTCCTGAAAGTGTCATTCGCGCTGATGAACAAAGCCCAGTGCGACTGGATCGCCAAACACAAGCTCCGCGAGCTGGAAGACGCATTCTGCGCCATGCTCGACTGCAGGAACATCCGCCTCTGCCCCACTGTCATCCCGGAAGAGCAGCAGGAGAACAAGATATACATGCCCCAGGAGAAAGCCCAGGACCTCATGTCCCGCAATCCCGAGGTAAACGAACTGGTAAAAGACTTAGCACTCGATATAAGATGAAGCTTCATTGCGAAAACCTGGTCAAGAAATACGGCCTGCGCACCGTCGTGAAGGGTGTTTCCATGGAGGTCGAGCAGGGAGAGATTGTCGGCTTCCTCGGCCCCAACGGAGCAGGCAAGACCACGAGCTTCTACATGATAACCGGGCAGATCGTCCCCAACGAGGGCAAGGTCTTCCTGGACGACGAAGAGATTACCGGCCTTCCGATGTACAAGCGTGCGCAGAAAGGCATAGGATACCTGCCGCAGGACGCATCGGTGTTCCGCAAGATGAGCGTCGAGGACAATATCCTCAGCGTCATGGAGATCAAGGGCATACCCCGCAAGGAACGCCTCGCCCGCCTGGAAGACCTCATAGACGAGTTCAACCTGTCCAAGGTGCGCAAGTCGCTCGGCATCCAGCTTTCCGGCGGTGAGCGCCGCCGCTGCGAGATCGCCCGCGCCCTTGCCATCGACCCCAAGTTCATCCTCCTGGACGAGCCCTTCGCGGGAGTCGATCCCATCGCCGTGGAAGACATCCAGTACATAATCGCCAAGCTCAAGTACAGAAACATCGGCGTCATCATCACAGACCACAACGTGGGCGAGACCCTCGCCATCACTGACCGCGCGTACCTGCTCTACGAAGGCACCATCCTCCAGCAGGGCACGCCCGAATCGCTTGCGGCGGATGAAGACGTACGTACCAAATACCTCGGAAGCGGCTTCGTCCTCAAGCGCTCGGTGTCGGTCATCCGCGCCCAGCAGGAATATGAATCCCGTCTAGCATCATCCGGCAACACCCAATAGCCTATGGAACCTGTCAAAGGCATAATTTCCCAGATAATCGGCCCTGTGGTCGATGTACACTTCGACATCAAAGACAAGGATGCGGTCGTGCTCGCGCTTCCGCGCATCCACGACGCCCTCGAGGTGCGCAGGCCCGACGGCCGCACGCTCGTTATAGAGGTGCAGCAGCACATCGGAGAAGATACCGTGCGCTGCGTGGCGATGGACTCCACAGACGGACTGCGCCGCGGCCAGGAAGTTACCGGTACCGGCAAGCCTATCGCCATGCCCGTGGGAGCCCAGATCCGCGGCCGCGTGCTGAACGTCGTGGGCGAGAGCATCGACGGCCTGTCACCCCTCTCCCGCGAGGCCACGCTCCCGATTCACCGCGAGCCTCCCAAGTTCGAAGACCTCGCCACTTCGCAGGAAGTGCTTTTCACCGGCATCAAGGTCATAGACCTGCTGGAACCTTATCTCAAGGGCGGAAAGATCGGTCTGTTCGGAGGTGCGGGCGTCGGAAAGACGGTGCTCATCAAGGAGCTCATCAACAACATCGCCAAGAAGCACAACGGTTTCTCCGTGTTCGCCGGCGTGGGCGAGCGTACCCGCGAGGGCAACGACCTCCTGCGCGAGATGATAGAGTCGGACGTCATCCGTTATGGCAGCGCTTTCAAGGAGTCGATGGAAAAGGGCCTCTGGGACCTCTCCAAGATAGATCCGGACGAGGTGAGCAAGTCGCAGGTGGCAATGGTGTTCGGCCAGATGAACGAACCGCCGGGAGCCCGTAGCAGCGTGGCGCTCAGCGGCCTTACCCTGGCCGAGTCGTTCCGCGACAGCCGCGAGCCGGACGCCCCCCACGACATCCTCTTCTTCATAGACAACATCTTCCGTTTCACCCAGGCAGGCTCGGAGGTGTCCGCACTGCTCGGCCGAATGCCGTCCGCAGTGGGTTACCAGCCCACCCTGGCAACGGAAATGGGTGTGATGCAGGAGCGCATCACCTCCACCAAGAACGGATCCATCACCTCGGTGCAGGCGGTTTACGTTCCTGCCGACGACCTTACGGACCCGGCGCCGGCCACCACCTTCTCCCACCTCGACGCCACTACGGTTCTCAGCCGAAAGATTACCGCCCTCGGCATCTATCCGGCCGTGGATCCGCTGGAGTCCACCTCCCGCATCCTGGACCCCAACATCGTGGGCGAGGAGCACTACCGTACAGCCCAGCGCGTCAAGCAGATACTCCAGCGCAACAAGGAGCTGCAGGACATCATCGCCATCCTCGGCATGGATGAGCTTTCGGACGAAGACAAGACCACCGTCAACCGCGCCCGCCGCGTGCAGCGCTTCCTCTCGCAGCCGTTCGCAGTTGCGGAGCAGTTCACCGGCGTGCCCGGAGTCATGGTGGATATAGCAGATACCATAAAGGGCTTCAACATGATACTCGACGGCGAGTGCGACAATCTCCCCGAGCAGGCGTTCCTCAACGTGGGTACCATAGAAGAAGCCATCGAGAAAGGCAGGAAGATACTCGAAGCCGCACAATGATGCAGACAAGTTTCTCACTCAAGGTCCTGACTCCGGTCGGCACCGCCTTCGAAGGCACCGTGGAGGCCGTTTTCCTCCCCGGTACCAAGGGGCGTTTCGAGCTGCTTCCGGGGCATGCGCCCATAATCACCGCCCTGGATGCAGGACGGGTTGTATGGCGCACCGGCGGCCGCGAGGAGTCTCTTGCGATACTTAACGGAGCCGCAATGCTCCAGAACGACACCCTTACCGTATGCGCAGAATTGGCTCAATAGCGGCAGCTTTGCTGGTATGCATCGCAGTTGGCGCGGAGGAGATTTCTCCGCTCCGCTCCGCTTCGGTCGAAATGACAGGAGACGGTGAGGCTTTGTCATCCCGAGCGGCGTCGAGGGATCTCCAGGAGGAAGAGGAAATCGACATGGAGGAGTACCTGTTCGGGCATATCTCGGACTCTTACGAGTGGCACATCCTCACGTGGAACGGCAAGGAAGTGGCCATTCCGCTGCCCTGCATAGTGTTCAACGACGGACTCCAGGTCTTCAGCAGCTCGAAACTTCATCACGGAGCGGAGTACAGGGGCTTGCGCATCGCGGCGAAAGGGGAGGCCAACGAGGGCAAAATAGTCCGGGCTTCCGACGGCTCCCGCCCCTTCGACATTTCAATAACCAAGAATGTGCTGGGGCTGATCATAGACAGCATTATCCTGGTGGTCCTCATCCTGCTGTGCGCGGGCTGGTACCGCAGGCACGACGCCCTCAAGGAGGAGCCGCGCGGCCTCGCCGGCCTGCTGGAGCCTCTTATAGTGATGATAGAGACGGACGTCATCAAGGACGCCGTCGGGCCCGAATACCGCAAGTATTCCCCGTATCTGCTGACTGCATTCTTCTTCATACTCATCAACAACCTGATGGGCATAGTGCCGTTCTTCCCGGGAGGCGCCAACATAACCGGCAACATCGCCGTCACCATGACGCTTGCGCTGTTTACCTTCGCGATGGTCAACCTCTTCGGCAACAAGCACTACTGGAAAGACATACTCTGGCCGGACGTTCCCATTTTCCTGAAGGCCTTCCCCATCATGCCCGTAATAGAGATAGTGGGCATGTTCACCAAGCCTTTCTCGCTGATGATAAGGCTTTTCGCCAACATGCTGGCGGGGCACATAATGCTCCTCAGCACCATCGCCCTCATATTCCTTACGGCAAAGATGGGCCCGGTGCTCAACGGCTCGCTGAGCTTCGTAGCCGTGCTGTTCGGCATTTTCCTCGACTGCCTGGAGCTGCTCGTGGCGTTCATCCAGGCCTATGTATTCACCATGCTGTCGTCGGTCTTCATAGGCCTGGCGCACCAGCACCCGGAATCGGAAACACATTAAAAACCATACGATTATGTTAGGAACACTTCTTCAAGCGGCAGTTCTTGCCAAGGTAGGTGGCGCAATCGGCGCCGGAATAGTTGCAATCGCTGCTGCAATCGGTATCGGCAAACTTGCACAGTCCACGATGGAGGCCAGCGCCCGCCAGCCCGAGATCGCCGGCGGCATGCGTACCACCGCCATCATCATCGGCGCACTCATCGAAGGCGTCTGCCTCTTTGCCGTCATCGTCTGTCTGCTCGCAGTCCTGCTCAAGTAGCCCATGTCCCTCATCACTCCCGACATAGGGTTGCTGTTCTGGATGGTAATCATCTTCGGCGCGGTGTTCTTCATCCTCGCCAAGTGGGGTTTCCCGGTGATTACCAGGATGGTGGAAAAACGCTCCGACCATATCCGCGACTCACTGGCCGCGGCCGAGAAGGCGCGCCTGAGCCTCGAGAGCCTCGCTGCCGAGCAGCAGAAGCTCATAGAGCAGACCCGCGCCGAGCAGACCCGCATCCTGGCCGAGGCGTCACGCACCCGCGAGGAGATTATCGCCGGAGCCAAGGAGGATGCCGCAGCCGAATCAGCCAAGATCCTGGCCAAGACCAGGGATGAAATCAAGGCGGAGAAGGAGGCCGCGATATCAGAGATCCGCTCCGAGGTCTCTTCCCTTTCCGTCGCAGTGGCGGAGAAGATACTCCGCAAGGAGCTCGCGCCGGACGCCGAACAGCTTTCCTACATCGACCGCCTCGCAGACGAGGCATCTGCCGCACCGCTGAATTAGCATGAATACCGGAGCCGTCACCAAACGATACGCCACCGCGCTGCTTCTCCTCACGCAGGAGTCGGGCCGCGGCGAGCAGGTGTGCAAACAGGTGATCGAGCTTCTGCGCGACCCGTCCTCCGTGGACGGGCTGGAGCCGGACCTGGGCAAGTTCGTGGCCTTCCTTGCAGAAAAAGGCCGCAGGGAGTATCTCGGCAGGGTGCTCCGTACCTTCGTGGACCTGTATTGCGCTTCCGTGGGCATGAGCCACGTGGTCCTCACCTCCGCCGTCAAGTCGGAAAGCCTCGAGGCCAGGGTCCGTGCCGGGCTGGAAGAGCGCCTCGGCCATCGGATAATGCTGGAGACCGAAGTCGATCCCACCCTGATAGGCGGATACCGGGTTGAGGTAGACGGGCAGATGCTCGATGCGTCCGTGCGCCGCCAGCTGCGGATACTCCGCAGGGACTTAGTCGTAAAGAACAACAGAATAGTATGACACAAAGCAACATAAAAGCCAGCGAGATTTCGGATATCCTGCTTGAGCAGCTCAAGGGCGTGGATATGTCCCTCAAGTACGAAGAAGTGGGACGCGTGCTTACGGTGAGCGACGGCGTTGCCCGCATCTACGGGCTCAGCGGCGCCGAGGCCGGAGAACTGCTCGAATTCGACAGCGGAGTCAAGGCCGTGGTCATGAACCTTGAAGAAGACAACGTGGGCGCCGTCCTTCTTGGCAAGACGGACCTCGTTAAGGAGAACATGCGCGTGCGCAGGCTGGGCCGCATAGCCGGCATCGAGGTCGGCGAAGGCCTTGTCGGCAGGGTGGTGGACCCTATCGGCACTCCTCTTGACGGTCTCGGCCCCGTGAAGGGAGAGACCGTACGTATGCCGCTGGAACGCAAGGCCCCCGGTGTCATCTTCCGCGAGCCGGTTCACGAGCCGCTGCAGACGGGTCTCAAGGCCATCGACTCGATGATCCCCATAGGCCGCGGCCAGCGCGAGCTCATCATCGGTGACCGCCAGACCGGCAAGACCGCCATCGCCATCGACACCATCATCAACCAGCGTGCGGGTTACCTCGCCGGGGAACCGGTGTATTGCATTTATGTTGCCGTGGGCCAGAAGGGTTCCACCGTGGCCTCCATCGTGCAGACCCTGCGCGAGAAGGGGGCGATGGACTATACCATAGTGGTGGCCGCGACTGCTGCCGATCCGGCCGCGCTCCAGTATTACGCTCCTTTTGCCGGAGCCGCCATCGGCGAGTATTTCCGCGACACCGGCCGTCATGCCCTCGTGGTTTATGACGACCTCAGCAAGCAGGCTGTCGCCTACCGTGAGGTGTCGCTGATCCTCCGCCGTCCTTCCGGACGCGAGGCATACCCCGGAGACGTGTTCTACCTGCACTCCCGCCTGCTCGAGCGCGCCGCCAAGATCATATCCCAGCAGGAGGTCGCCGAGCAGATGAACGACCTTCCGGAGCCCCTCCGCGGCAAGGTGCGCGCCGGCGGATCGCTCACGGCCCTTCCCATCATCGAGACGCAGGCCGGAGACGTGTCGGCATACATCCCCACCAACGTTATTTCCATTACCGACGGCCAGATCTACCTCGAAAGCTCGCTGTTCAACGCCGGTTTCAGGCCTGCCGTCAACGTCGGCATCTCGGTTTCCCGCGTCGGCGGCGCCGCGCAGGTGAAGAGTATGAAGAAGGTCGCAGGTACGCTCAAGATAGACCAGGCTCAGTTCGAGGAGCTGGAATCCTTCTCCAAGTTCTCCTCAGACCTCGACCGCGTTACCGCAATGGCGCTCGACAAAGGGCGCAAGAACAACCAGCTCCTTATCCAGACGCAGTATTCGCCCATGCCGGTAGGGGAGCAGGTGGCCGTGCTGTACTGCGGTACGCATGCGCTTATGTCCGGCATCCAGGTTGGGCAGGTGCGGGAGTTCCAGCAGCTGTTCCTGGACCGCATGCGCGCCGCCCATTCCGATATCCTGGACGCTTTTGCCGCCGGTAAGGTTACGCCTGAGGCAGAAAAGACCATTACGGAGCTTGCCAAAGAGATATGTCTTCACTTAGGGAAGTAAAGGACCGCATCGGCTCGGTGCGCAGTACGCTGAAGATCACTTCGGCGATGAAGCTTGTGGCGTCGTCCAAGCTTCTCAAGGCGCAGCGTGCCATCGAGGGCCTTCGCCCTTACGCGGAAGCGTTGGATGCAATGGTTGCAGCGGCCTCTGGCTCCACTGCGCCGGTATTGTCTCCGGAAACCTCCGCTTCGCTGCGCCCCCCCCACTGCGCTTCGCTTGCGGGTCCCCCCCGTTCAAGCGGCCACGGGCGGCCACTGTTTCCGGAGACAACACCGGCATCCGTTTCGACAGAGGCCTCCCGGCCGACCGTCGTTCTGGCTTTCGCCAGCAACAGCTCGATGTGCGGGGCATTCAACGCCAATGTCATAAAGAAGGCGCTGGCGGCGCTCAGGGGCATAAACGGCCCTGTGGAGGTCTGGGCATTCGGCCGCAAGATGGCCGAGGGACTGCGCAAGGAGGGCTATCCTGCGGCGCGGGACTATTCTTCCCTTGTAAGCAAGGCCGATTTCGATGCGGTCGCCGCCATATCCACTGAGCTGCAGCAGCTTTACGCCGATGGCCGCATTGCCGGTGCGGTGCTGGTTTACAACCATTTTGTGAGCACCGGGCGGCAGGTGGTGACGGAGGAGACGTTCCTTGGATCCTTCGCTGACGCTCAGGATGACAGAAAAGGTCAGGATGACAGAAAGGGTCAGGATGACAGAAAAGGTCAGGATGACAGAAAAGGTCAGGATGACAGAAAGGCCTCCGATGGAAGCATCGCTCAATATGGCGCGGGTGTTCAGGATTCCCGCGGTGTCATCCTGAGCGAAGCGAAGGATCCGGATGACGATTTCATCGTGGAACCCACGCGCGGCGCGTTCCTGGAGTCGCTTCACCCGCAGGTCCTGAACCTGCGCCTGTACGCCGCCCTGCTTGATTCGGTGGCCTCCGAGCACGCTGCACGCATGATTGCGATGCAGACGGCAACCGACAACGCCCAGGATCTCCTCGCAGAGCTCACGCTCGAGTACAACAAGGGTCGCCAGCAGAAGATCACCTCCGAGATACTCGACCTGGTTTCCGGCGAGGCCCAGTCATAACCTATATAATAACTCGCGCGCGCGAAAGGGCCGTTAGAGATTATAAAATTATTTCTAAATAATTTATATTTATTCACCCCGATTTGATAACTGTTTTATCAAATTTTGGGGCAAATTCTTTCGAACTTTAATCACGAAATAACAAAACGGCCCCGGAGGGCCTTGTGGAGGGGTTTCGCAAATATTTGCGTAATAAAAAAATAATGCGTACCTTGCGCACTAATTTTGTTGTTTGTAACAGTAGCTCTCTGAATTGGCTATTAGTTTTAGTTAGTATATTTATTGTTTAATTTTTAAAAAAAGCCTATGAAAAAAGTCAGGTTTATCCTCCTGTCTGTTATCATGCTTTGCGGTACGCTCTCGGCTTATGCCCAGAACATTACCGTCAAAGGTGTGGTGACCGACGGAGCAAACGGTGAGCCGATTCCGGCTGCCACCGTGATCATCAAGGGTACCACTCGTGGTGCCGCTACGAATCTGGATGGTGAGTACTCTGTCTCCGTTCCGGCAAATGGCGTCCTGGTTTTCAGCACTATCGGCTACAAGTCGGTTGAGGTTGAGGTCAATGGCCAGACCACCATTAACTGCGAACTCACGGCAGACACCGAGTACCTCGAGGACGTAGTCGTTATCGCCTACGGTACCCAGAGCGCAAGGACTGTGACTGCATCCGTTTCGTCGGTGAAGGCAGACGCCCTCAAGGACGCCCCCAACGTGAGCTTCGATTCGATGCTCCAGGGCCAGGCCGCGGGTGTTCAGGTCTCCACTCCTAACGCAGGTGCAGGTGCTTCCGCCAAGGTTCTCATCCGTGGTGTCAGCTCCATCTCCGCAGGTACCGATCCTCTCTACATCGTCGACGGTGTTCCCATTCAGTCCGGCGTTGTCACCACTTCCTACATGGAAGCGAATGCCCTCTCCGACATCAACCCTGCCGACATTCTCTCCATTGACGTCCTCAAGGACGCTGCCGCAACCGCACTTTACGGTTCCCGCGCAGCAAGTGGTGTTATCATCATCACCACCAAGCAGGGCCGCAAGGGTGAGACCAAGGTCACTTATGACATGAACATCGGTCTTACCGAGGCTACCAAGACCTACGACATGATGGACGCCGACACTTATGTTGCTTATAAGAACCAGGCCGTCAAGAACCTCGCCGGTACAGACGAGATCGCTATCAGCGGTTCCGGTAATGAATATGGCAACAAGGCTTTCAACATCCCGTTTGATAAAGACGGCAATCCTATCAAGACCGTTTGGAAGGACCTCATCTTCAGGAAGGGCCTCGTCCAGAACCACACCGTTGCAGTTTCCGGCGGTTCCGACAAGACTCAGTACTATGCATCAGCCAACTACTCCGACAACCAGGGTATCATCATGGGTGATGACTACAAGCGCTACGGCTTCAAGACCAACGTCTCCTCCCAGGTTACCAACTGGCTGAAGGTCGGTATCAGCGGACAGTATTCCAAGGCTGACACCTACGTTGTGGATGCTTCCCGTAACGACAGCGTCTTCGCTGCTGCAGGTCTCCCCCGTATGGCCATGATTCTCCCTCCTATCACGTTCCCTTACAATGAGGATGGCACTTACAATGTGATGAACGGCGGCCAGTACATCGGCGTCGGCGGTATCAACATCAAGTCCCTCGGCTATCCCAATGCAATGGCACAGGCAGAGTCTTACAACTACGTTAAGACCGACCGTATCATCGCCAGCGGCTTCGCACAGGTCGAGCCCCTCAAGAATCTGTTCCTCAAGTCCCAGATCGGCGTTGACTACATGATCGAGAACCAGGAAACCTTCTGGCATCCCCAGTACGGACAGGGCGCCAACTACAATGGTTATGCATGGCGCAACTTCTCCGACATGCTCAGCTGGACCTGGACCAACACTGCCAACTACACCCTCGCCATTAAGAACCACACCGTTGACTTCCTCGCCGGTATGGAGGCTTACGAGCTTTCCTACGGTACCGACTCCGTCAAGGGTGACGACATCCTCAACTCCGCATACACCGGCTTCCGTGCAGGTTATTCCAACTACGAGGCAGGCGGCAGCGAAGGATCCAAGTCCATGATTTCATACTTCGGCCGTATCAACTACGACTACAAGGCCCGCTACATGCTCTCCGCAAACTTCCGTCGTGATGGTCTCTCCGCTCTCGGTTCCGAGAACAAGTGGGGTAACTTCTGGGGCGTTTCCGGTGCATGGCGCGTCTCCGAAGAGGAATTCTTCAAGCCCCTCCGCAATGTTGTGGACGAGTTCAAGATCAAGGGCAGCTACGGTGTCGTCGGTAACTCCGAGATCGGCTTCTACAATGCCCAGACTTACTACAGCGACGGTGTTTATGGCGGCCTTCCTTCCCTCGGCCTCGCCAACATCGGTGACTCTTCCCTCGCATGGGAGTCATCCAGCAAGTATGACGCAGGTGTCAGCCTCGGTCTCTTCGGCCGTCTGACCATCGACTTCGACTACTACTACACCAAGACCAACAACCTGGTCATGGCAGTTCCCCAGGGTCCTTCCACCGGTATCGGCTCCCTCGTGACCAACACCGGTTCCATGGAGAATGACGGTATCGAGCTCACTATCTCAGCCGATGTCATCCGTACCAAGGACTTCGTATGGAACACCAACTTCAACTTCACCACTTCACACAACAAGGTTCTCGAGCTTGCTGAGGGCGTAAATGAGATTTACGGCGACAGTGAGGCCAACATCACCCTTCCCGGATATTCCGTAGGTCAGCTCTATGCATATCCTACCGGCGGTATCGATCCCGAGACCGGTTGGCGTGTATTCTACGGTTCCAACGGTGAATGGACAATCTACGACCGTCTGAAGGGCGACTGGTTCCTCAAGGACGGCACCGTATTCCAGGGAGATCTTGCCCCCGTCCGTGCCGGCAACACCCTTCCCACCTACTTCGGCGGTTGGACCAACTCCTTCAAGTTCAAGGGCTTCGACCTCAACGTCATGCTCCAGTACTCCGGTGGTAACTACATCCTCAACGCCATGACCGCAACCGGCGCTGACAACCGTTGGTGGAACAACTTCGCCGAGGTTGCAGAACTCAGCTGGCAGAAGCCCGGCGACAATGCCAAGTACGCATATCCCGTTTACGGAGACAATGTTTCCAACGGTTCCGCATACGACATCACCGACTGGATCGAGAAGGGCGACTACCTCCGCGTAAAGAACATCAGCTTCGGTTACACCTACAGGCCTAAGGTCAAGTTCATCGGCCTCAGCTCCATCCGTGCTTATGCTCAGATCCAGAACGCATGGGTTTTCACCGCTTTCACCGGTCTTGATCCTGAACTTACTTCTTCCTATACCAGCCAGGCTGTTCTGTCCGGCGGTTACTACAAGAATACGCTGCCTCAGGCACGTACTTATACCCTTGGTGTACAGGTTAGCTTCTAATTTTAAAGGAGATTATCATTATGAAGAATATATTTAAACTTCTTGCTATTCTGACTGCCGCCGTCACGCTGGGTTCATGCTCCGAGGAATTCATTGAGAAGGACAAGCCTTTCTCCATGACCGAGAAGGTTATCTTCACCAACGCAGATTACATTCAGTCCGCCCTCCTCGGCTGCTATGATGTTTTCAAGAGCACCAATCCTACCTTCATGGGAGGTCTTGCATATATCGTGTTCGACTGCCGTGGAGAGGATATCGTGAATACCTCCAACCCTGTGACGATGCAGGATACCTATGAAATGAGGGTTCTTGGTACTTCCACCGAAAACGGTCGTATCTGGAACTACGCATACGGTACCATCAATACTTGCAACATCTTCATCGAGAACCTCGAGAACTACAAGAGCGCCGAGGTTATCGGTGCAGAGCTCTGCGCACAGTATACTGCAGAGGCCAAGTTCATCCGCGCATATTGCTACTATGTCCTTGCCAACCTCTATTCGCAGCCTTACTGCATCAGCCCCGAGGCACTTGCAGTGCCCCTCAGGCTTACCGCCCTTACTTCTTCCGGCAACAACGACTGCCCTGCAGCCACCATCAAGGCTGTCTATGAGCAGATCCTTGCCGACTGCATCCCCGAGGCCCTTCCCAACGCTCCTATGACCCGTGACGGTGTGACCCGCGCTTCCGCAGGCGCCGCCCACATGCTCAGGATGCGTATCTACATGGCCATGAAGGATTGGGACAAGGCTATCGCCGAAGGCAAGGCCGTTACCGGTTATTCCCTCGATCCCGATGTCAAGAACCTCTACGGTCAGGACACCTACAAGAGCCCTGAAATGATCTTCGCACTGCCGATGTCGACCCAGGACAACCCCAACACCCAGATGAGCTGCGCCGAGTACTTCGCCAAGGAGTCTTCCGTGAGCTGGCTCAACACTGAGAACGGTATCCTCTCCGAGGCTGATTACTCCCTCGCTGCAGACAAGCGTATCTCCGACCTTATCTCCACCCCTGACGGAAGTGGTTACTACTACTCCCTCAAGTTCGTCGACAAGGCCCAGAAGCTTGACTGGATCCCCGTGATGCGTTATGCCGAGACCCTCCTCAACCTTGCCGAGTGCTACGCCAACAAGGCCGACGGTGCCGCTTCTGCAAAGGCAGCACTCAAGGAGGTCCGCAGCCGCGCCATCCCTACCGGCGACACCATCAGCGTTGACGCCCTCTCCGGCGGCAACCTCACTACCGCCGTCCTCAAGGAGCGCAGGCTCGAGTTCATCTGCGAAGGCCTCCGTGGTGTTGATATCATCCGCCGTGGCGAGTCCTTCGTCAAGAAGGTCGGTGCTACCGTTGATCTCAACGTTACTCCTTCCTCCACCAACTACATCTGGCCCGTGCCGGATTCCGAGAAGAAATACAATAAAACCTTAGGCAAGTAATGACTATGAAGAAGATATATTACTTTTGCATTGCCGCACTGGCCATTTTAGCCGTTGGTTGTACTGAAGAAAGGGATATCGACCTCGATACCCATGACGGCAAAGGCCTGGAGTTTGTCCACTTCGCAAGCAGCAGCGACGCTTGGCTCGTAAGCGAAGACGACGAGAGCTATACCTACCAGATCCCCATCGCATGCACCTATGCACACGAGCAGGACGTTACCTATAACGTTACCCTCGGCAAGGGCACTACCGGTAAGGAAGGCGTGGATTTCTCCATCCCCAACAAGTCTGTTACCATCAAGGCTGGTCAGTATCTTGCAAATCTTCCTGTGACTGTTCTCTACGCGACCACAGGCCTGGGATTCGAACTTGAACTCGTCCTCGGTGTAGATGACGCCCTTATCAACCCCGTTTATGGCAACTCCATGGCAATCAGCGTCAAGAGCGACAAGGTCATCATCGACTGGGAGTGGCTCGAAGGCACCTGGAACTGCCAGGATTACAGCTACTACTCCAAGGCTCTTGACGGCGATCCTTATCCTGTCGCTATCGCCAAGGTCTCCGAGACCGAAGGTACCATTACCGGTATCTGGGGCGGCGGCGCTCTGAACTTTACTGTTGATTTCGCAGCAAAGACCTTGAGCATCCCCGGCATACAGTTCCTGTTCCACACCGACACCTACAGCGCAGACGTCTATTTCCTTGCCGTTGATGCTGCTGCCGGTTTCGAACCCTACGAGGATATTTACACTCCTGTCGTAGCAACGCTTTCCGCTCAGGGTATCGTCATCGACAACTATGACTGCCTGCTCGTCGGTGGCCCTTACAACGGCTACACCTGGGCTGGCGGAGAGAAGTCGACTCTTACCAGATAATCAGCATAAGCTCTATTCATTATCCGCAACGCTCCGCGAGGAACGTTGCGGATTTTGTTTTTTGCCAAATTAAAGTTATTTTTGCATCTTACGCCCAATAGCAGACAATTACTACTATTATAATATGAGAAAAACTATCATCCGTTTATCACTCGCGCTGGGTATCCTGGCGGCGTCGCCGCTGTTGTCAGCCAACGAGTTGCTTGATTACGGACAGGCTGATGCAGTTCCCAGGCCTTTTGCAGATGACAGGAATCTTGTCACCGTGACCGGCGTGGTGCAGGACGAGACCGGGTCTCCGGTGCCCGGTGCGTCGGTATTCATCCCGGGTACGACCAGGGGTGTAGTGACAGACGACAAGGGTAAGTTCGTGCTAGAAGTGCCTGCCGCAACTAAGGAAATCAAGATTTCATGCATCGGATACGACGATGTGGACCTGGATATCGACGCTTCGGGCAGAAAGAACCTCGTTGTAGTGCTCAAGGAGTCCACCACCTTCCTCGAGAGCGCCGTGGCAGTCGGCTACGGTTCGCCCAAGAAGGTCGAGTCGCTCGTGGGCAGCGTGACCACCGTCAATTCGGCCAGCATCCGTACGGCCCCTTCATCATCGGCCCTTGACGCCCTCCAGGGACAGGTCGCCGGTCTGGCGGTCCTTACCTCCGGCGGTGTTGCCGGCGACAACTCGGTATCCATGAAGCTTCACGGTATCGGCTCGCTCACTTCGTCGTCGGCCCCCCTGTACATAATCGACGGCGTGCCTTCGAGTTCCCGTTCGATCATGTCCCTGAACCCCAACGACATCGAGTCCATCTCCATCCTCAAGGACGCATCCGCAACCTCCATCTACGGTGCCCGTGCGGCCAACGGCGTAGTGCACATCATCACCAAGAGCGGTTCCTACAACAACGACGCTACCATTACCGTCCGTTCACAGTACGGTATTTCCACCATCACCGACAAGTCTCTCTATGAGAACATGATGAGCAGCGACGAGCTCGCCCGCTTCTGGAACATCGCCGGCATCCATTCCGCCCAGTACGTCAAGGAGACGTTCTACGACAACGGATACGATGCGGACACCAAATGGTACAACTACGTTCAGCAGTTCAACAACCCCCAGTACCAGAACGACATTTCCATCGAGGGCGGCGGCCAGAGGGTGGCATACCTCATCGGCGCGTCCCAGTTCCACCAGAGGGGCTCGGCCATAGGCAACGTCTATGACCGCTTCACCCTGCGTTCCAACGTGCAGGGCCGTCCCAAGGACTGGCTCAAGGTGGGTATGAACATGAGCGGAACCTATGACAAGACCATCCAGAACCCCAACTGGTCCAACTCGTCCAACAACCGCAACTACACCTCCGGCGCCCTTTCCTACCTCACCCTGCCCTTCTATCCTGCAATAGATCCGGAGACGGGCGAGGAATACGTGAACGAGTATCCCGGCGGCATGATCAACCACCATACCTACATGGCCAACCGCATCACGCCCAGCGAGCGCCTCACCCTCATGGGCACGGCGTTCGTCACCGTCGACTTCACTCCCGACCTCAAGCTTTCCTCGAGGGCAGGCGTGGACGGTTACGTGACACGCTACACCGGTGTGATGAAGCCCGATTATTACCTGATGGGCGGCAGCGGATGGAGAAGCCGCAGCACGACGTACAACTACACCGCTTCGCTCACCAACACCCTCGAATACACCTACGACAAGAGCAACCTCTTCAATTTCAGCCTCCTCGCTGGACACGAAGAGATCTTCAACGACTATGACGCATGGTCCGGCTCGGTGGATGACATCATCAACCCCCGTATCACCCTCATCAGCTCGGGCGACCCTTCCACCTACGAGCTTGCCGAGTCGCAGGTACAGAGCGCATTCCGTTCCTTCTTCGGACACGGAGACTTCACCTTCGACGGCCGCTACATCCTCGACGCTTCGATACGTGCCGACGCATCTTCCCGCTTCGGCGCATCCAACCGCTGGGGCGTCTTCTGGTCCGCAGGTGCGATGTGGAAGATCAAGAGGGAAGAGTTCCTCAAGAAGGTAGTCTGGGTCAACGACCTCAACTTCAAGGTGAGCTACGGTACTTCAGGTAACGCCAATATCGCTGATTACCAGGCGCTTAACCTCCTCGGCGAGGGCGGTATGTACGAGGGCGTGAACGGCCTCTACTTCGCCCAGCCCGAGAATCCCGACCTCTCATGGGAAAAGCAGGCGCTGCTTACCGTCGCATTGACGGGCAAGGTCCTCGACCGCCTCGATTTCGACGTCGAGTGGTATCACCGCAAGACCACCGACATGCTCATGAGCGTGCCCATTCCCGCTACCGTAGGTTTCGGTTCCCAGTACCGCAACGTCGGCGCCCTCCTCAACACGGGTATAGACGTGACCCTGGGATACGACATCCTCCGCACCCGCCAGTCCTTCCTCCACTTCCAGACCACCTTCAACTACAACGCAGAGAAGGTCCTGGAGCTCTTCGACGGACGTGAGCGCTGGGAGATAGCCAACACCGGCGTGGCCTTCGTGGTCGGACATCCGGTAATGTACTATCATCCCATCTACGCCGGCGTGGACAGGAATACCGGTAAGCCTACCTGGTACGTTCCCAATCCCGACGACGTCGATACCCCCACCATGGACGAAGTCACCGACGTGTTCTCCGAGGAAGCCCTCACCCAGAACACCGGCCTCAAGCGCAACGCCCCCGTTTACGGCGGTTTCAGCTTCTCGGGCGGCTGGAAGGGACTCTCGTTCCTCATGGACTTCTCCTACGTGCTCGGCAAGTACATGATCAACAACGACGCGTATTTCTACGCCAACCCCAACAACTTCGCCGACAGCAACCAGCATAAGGAAGTATCCGACTTCTGGACGGAAACCAACCAGGACGCCAAATGGCCCGACTGGCGCCAGGGAGCTATCATGCAGTTCGACACCCACCTCATCGAGGATGCTTCCTTCCTGAGGCTCAAGAACCTCCAGATCGCTTACTCCCTGCCCAGCAGCATAATGGACAACATCTCGTTCATGAAGGATCTCAAGATTACCTTCACCGGACGCAACCTGCTCACTTTCACCAAGTATTCCGGTATCGACCCCGAAGACGACACCAACGTCTCCCTGGGTCTTCCTGCAAACTCGAAGCAGATGCTTCTCGGACTTGAACTCACTTTCTAAACTATGCAAGCCATGAAATACACGATAAAGCACTTATTTGTTGCAGCCGCAGCCATTGCATCTTTTTCCGCTTGCAATCTCAGCCTCCTTCCCACCGACTCCATAGTCTATGAGCCCGGCGGGCAGGTAATCGCCACCCGCGAAGACCTGATCCAGTTCGAGGCAAGGATAATGTCCGACTACCGTGCCGTACACGGAGGCATGTACAATATCATCGAAGACGTCATGACCGACGGATTCAACGCGTCCTCCGGATTCGGCAACAATTACGGCGGCGTGCACCGCACGGACGACAGCTTCTCGTCGAGCGACGGGTACATAGATTCCTACTGGGGCAACCACTACATAGTCATCAAAGACTACAACGTGCTCATCAACGCCCTCAAGGACAAGATAAACATCCCCGACGGAGCAGCCGATTTCGCCGAGGTAGTAAAGGGCGAGGCCTACATGTTCAGGGCCGAGGCCTATATGAACCTCGTCCGCCACTTCGGCAAGAACTACGACCCCAAGGACGAGACCTCCCTGGGCGTGCCCATCGTGCTTGAATTCGACCTGTACGCACGTCCCGCAAGGAATACCGTGCATGAGGTTTACAAGCAGATCAAGGCCGACCTCGACTCCGCCGCCTTTTTCCTGGCCGGCGAGGCCGGCGAGCTTCAGGCGGAATACCCCACCATAGATGCGGTAAACGCCCTTTATGCCCGCTACTACCTGGATACCAAGGACTACGCGAATGCCGCGGCAGCCGCAGACAAGGTGATTTCCACTGAGAAATACACCCTGTCCAACACGGCGGACAAGCTTAAGAACGAATTCCGCGACGACGCCGGCACCGAGGCCATCATGCAGCTGTACGGTTCCCTCCAGGAGTCTCCGAACGCCACCGGCGTCTATACCAGCATGTTCTCGTCCCAGGACCACGGCACCTGCTTCCGTTCGCTCTTCCTGCCCACGAAGAAACTTATCGACAGCTACTCGGCGAACGACATCCGCAAGAACGTATGGTTCTCGACCACAGACTATTACACAGAGGTGAACGGTTCCTACTACAGGGGCGATTTCTACACCTTCGTGAAGTATCTGGGCAATGCGGACCTGTACTCCGGCGATGTTCCCAACGGAGTGCAGATGTGCAAGCCTTTCCTCATCAGCGAGATGTATCTCATAAAGGCTGAGGCCGAGGCGATGCTGGACGAGATCCCCAAGGCAAAGGCCACCATCAACATCCTGCAGGCCGCACGCGGAGCCAACAAGTCCGGCGGCCGTATCGAGGACATCCAGGCCGAATGGTTCCGCGAGACCGTCGGCGAGGGCATGCGATGGACCTGCCTCAAGCGCTGGGGCCTCGGATTCGAGTCCCGCACCGGCCAGCCCGGAACCATCTCCAAGAACGTCATCATGGTGGGCGACTATTACGACGGCCGCAGCATGAAGGCGGACGACAGGGCGTTCCTCTGGCCCATTCCTTCCGATGAAATCAAGCTCAACACGAATCTTGAGCAGAACCCCGGCTATGGCACCAATTAATCGAGTGAGAGTATGAAAAAGATATTACTGTTTGCAGCCGGGCTGCTCGCACTGACCTGCGTTTCATGCAGCCGCAAGGCAACATTTACGGAGATTCCTTTCGTTTTCTTCCCCACCCCCAGCCTCTCGGTCTATGAGGATGCGGGAGACATAGAAATACCCGTCAGGGCCTACGCAGACGTGGCCTTCACCCTCACTTTCGAAACCGTGGACGGGGAGAAATACGACAACTCCACCGGCGTCATGGTCCCCAACGGGCAGAAGGGCGTGGATTACGACATCGTGGACAACGAAGCCGCGATCGTGCGCTTCGAGGCCGCCGATACCCTCAAGAAGATCAAGGTCCATATTTCGGATTTCCCCGGCGTGCTTACCGGAAACAAGGATTTCACCATCAAAATCACCGGTTCCGGCAACGAGGTGACCACCGGCGGCTATTCCTACTGCAAGGTCACCATCATAGACAACGACCACCCGCTTAAGGCTATCTTCGGAGAGTACATGGCCACGGACGGTGACGGCGTCACCTGGACCATGACCCTGACCGACGATCCCGACAACTGGTACGTCACCTTCATAGACGGTATAGTTCCTACCTTCGCCGGCAACTACGTAGGCCAGGGCCTGCGCCATTATGTGCCTGCGAACGTGTCCGAAAACCTGTCCAGGATCTCCGTGCCCCTCGGTTACAAGCTCGCCGACAAGTATCTCGAAGAGGATATCACGATCTGGGGCTATGACGGCACCTACATCTATCCTTCGGGATCCCTCGTCTTCGAAAAGACCGAGGACGGATACAAGCTCGACGGCGATAAGGGCTTTGCGGCCCTGTATGAGAGCGGTGGCTATTACTATCTGGCCGCCTCCAACTCTTTGACCGTCGCCCCTATCACCCTTGTCAAGAAATAATTAGTTAGTATTGCGTATAATGAAAGCATCATTCTGCAAATCAGCGCTTCTGGCTCTAGGAGCCATAGCCCTGCTCGCTTCCTGCAACCCCAAGGAGCTCGACTCTGTACTCGTCAGCATCAGCGCCTCCTCGGCTTCTTTCGCCGACGGCAAGGTGAATCTCGATCTGACCCTCTCCGGCAAGGCTTCCGCCGACGTGACGGTGGAACTTGCATCCAGCGGAACCGTACCTGCCGCGGCGCTCAGCTTCGACAAGTCCGTCACCGTATCTAAGGGCTCCAGCTCCGCCAAAGTCCCCGTGTCGGTTGACGCTTCCGGGCTTTCGGTCGGTTCATACGAGGCCGTTTTCACCATTGCATCCGCTTCCGGAGCCAAGGTTGACGCTTCCCAGAACTCCTGCAAGGTAGCCCTCGAGGTCAAGGCAGAGGAAGTAGTCCCTCCGACCGTTTCCATCTCCAACTATTCCGAGGCCTTCTCAGACGGCAAGGCTTCCATTACCCTTGCACTCGATGCAGCTGCAAAGGAGGACGTCACGGTGACTTTCGAGGTCAAGACCGAGGCGGACGGCTACGTGGCCATCCCCGCCGAGGCACTCAGCTTCGAGAACCCCGCCAAGATCCCTGCAGGCCAGCTCAGCAAGGAAGTCGTCGTCACCCTCGACCTTGACGCCATTCCCGCAGGCACTACCTGCTATGCCGTCATTGCCATCGCGTCCGTAAGCTCCAACGCCCAGGCCGCAGCCAGCAAGACCAAGGTCTATATCGAGGCCTCCAAGCAGCTTGTACCCAACTACCGCGAAGACTGGAACATTTCCTACGGCGGAGAAACCGAGATCGACGGCACTCCCGCCGATATTATCAGCGTTTCCGGCATGGGCCAGAACAACTATTACGTATATGTTTACTCCAAGGGTGTCGTGGACCACTACTTCCCCAACGGCGTGAAGGACTTCCTCGAGTATCTTGAGAGCAGCGTCGTCGAGTACATAAACGGAGGAAACGAGCCCGTTATCCTTACCGGTGACCAGGACGCTCCTTTCAACCTCCTCTCAGTCGGCAATTATGAGGTATGGGTAGTCGGCTGCACCGAGGCCGGCCACATCAACGGAGACTATGCCAAGTATGAGTTCTCCAAGGAGGCAACCCCTGAGATCATTGCTGCATACAGCAAGTGGCTCGGCAAATGGAACGTTACCCGCGGCAACCTTACCGATGAATGGACCATCTCAGAATACATTCCCGGCGCACGCTTCTTAATCCAGGGTATCGACGGCGACAACCCCGTGATCAGCGATATCCAGATCGAAGCATACTACGATGCATCCCGTGACGAAATCGTGCTCTCCACCCAGGAGTGCAAGGATTACAGCAGCGGCGGCAAGAACTATATCATCAACCTGGTAGGCCTCATTGAGTACTCCGGCAACCTTTCCCCTGTTACCGGCGATTATGATATCGCTTACGTCAAGAGGGTGGATGAGAATAACGCGCAGGTAGTGAGCGCTGGAAAGATCACCTTGTCCGGCGGCGGTGAATTCGAGGTCTGCGGCATGTGCTTCTTCGCAAGCGACGTGGATCCCAACAGCAACAACGGCTATGTCTTCAACGGACAGGTGTTCTACTCATGGCCCGAGGACATGAGCAAGATCGTAGCCAACGACAACGATCCCGATTACAATGCGCTGCTCGGCCTGTGGACCATCAAGCGCAATCACTCCACATGGGACGACGTCGCCCAGGACTTCGTGGACCAGGGCGTGGTTGACGATGTATGGGAGATCACTCCCATGATCGCCGGCGATTCCTTCTACATTACCGGTTTCGAAGGATTCTCCGACGTGACTGCAGTGGCAAAATACGACTCCAAGACCAAGAGCTTCACCGTCAGGGAGCAGGATATCGAGGTCGGAGAGTACTCCCTCTGCCTGTGCGGCCTGTTCTATTATGGCGAAGACGAGTATCTTTACGACTTCGGCGCGACAATCTTCACCGCCAGCCTCGATGCCGGAACCGGCCAGATCAATCTTACTCCTGGCAATGCCGGCAACTATGGAATCTTCCATGGCGTGCAGCTCTTCGAGTACGATGAGGAGAGTGAAGGGTACTATTCCTTCCACGGAGAAGGTTACCCTCTGCCCAACGCCCTTACAAAGGTCGTTGACGCCCAGAGACCTTCCGCCAGGGTGTTCAAGTCGCGTGCCCGCACCGTCAGCACTCCTGACTTCGGAGGCAAAAAGCTCATCAAGAGCCGCAAAGCCGTTTCCCTGTCCGTCAAGGACGCAGTCAAGTCTCTATGAAACGCATCCTGATACTGGCCTGCCTTCTGATCCAGGCTTTCTGCCTGGGGGCTCAGAACTATGATTTCAAGCCCAGGGAGACATGGCCGTACCTGCTTGAGGAATTCACCTCCGGAGCCGTTCACACCTCCGGAGGTGTGAACCTCAATGAAGGCTGGTACAATGTTTCCGTGGTGGACGGCAAGCTCCACTACATCAAAGACGGCCGTATTATGGAGGCGGACATGCGCCAGATCCAGTATGTAAGGATAGGCGAGGCAATGTATGTAAACCGTCAGGGCGCCCTGGAACAGGTGGTGTCCGAGGAGGGCAACTGCGCCCTGCTGCGCAGCGCCCTGGTTAACATGGACCGCCTTGCCAAATCGGACATAGGATACGGCGTCAGCTCCGCAGTTGCGTCCACACAGAATCTCAACAACCTTGGCCTCGCGGAGGCGACCGTGAGCATGGAGCTCGAGGCTGCGATAGCCGGAGCCAAGGTAGGAAGCGTACTGCCCCTGCGCGTATGCTACAGCTTTCTCCTCGGAGCGAAGCAGGTGGAGGCGACAAAAGCCGCAGTGTTGGCCCTGCCCGATATCGACAAAGAAGCCGCGAAGGCTTTCTTCAAGCAGGAGAAAATAAACTGGAACAAGCCGGAATCCCTGGCCAAAGTGCTTAAATATCTGGCAGATACCTATAAAGTACAACAATGAGAAGATTTCCGCTGTTGTTTGCGCTCTGCGCCGTCCTTGTCTGCTCTTGCGGCAAGGAAATGCAAGAGCCCGCCGCGCGTACCGTAACGAATGAAGAAAGGACGGCGCTTGCCGCTTCCGTGTACGTGCCCGGACAGATGACCGTTTACTTCGACGACGAGCTCGTATCCCTGGTGGAATCCGGGGATGCCCTGCGTGCCGTCGCAACCAGGGCTGCCGTCGCAGGACTTGACCCGACGCTCCTGGACGAGCTTGGCGTCAGTTCCTTCGAGAGGGTGTTCCCGGTGGACGAAGAGTTCGAGGCCAGGCATCGTGAATTCGGGCTTCACCGCTGGTACAGGGTGCGGTTCAACGATGCGGTTCCTTCTCCCGAGGCCGTGAAGCGGTTCTCGCTTCTGCCCGGCGTACTCAACACCAGGCCTGTCCTCAGGGCCAGGCGTACCGAGGACGCGTATTTCAACGATCCCCTGGAGGGCCGTCAGTGGCACTATCATAACCCTTACACCTCCTGGGCCGACGTCAATGCCCTGCCTGTATGGCAGAACTATACGACCGGCAGTGAAAAGGTCATAGTCTCCGTCGTGGACGGCGGAATCGACCTGAAGCACGAAGATCTCAAGGATGCAGTCGTCCAGCCCGGAGACAACGGCAGTAAATCATTCATGTTTTCCGGCAGCCCTTACGTCATCAAGGCCGATGACCACGGCACTCACGTCGCCGGAACCATCGGAGCGGTGAACAACAACGGCAAAGGCGTGGCCGGACTGGCCGGAGGCAATGCGGCCGCAGGCATAAAGGGCGTGCGGCTCATGTCGTGCCAGATTTTCTCCGACGGTAACAATGACGGCTCCGACAGTGGCGCAGCCATAGTATGGGGAGCCGACCACGGCGCAGTCATCTCCAACAACAGCTGGGGCTACATTTTCTTCGACGCCAAGGGGAATTATGACAAAGTAGCCGCCGAGGAGGCCCATGATTTCTACGAACAGCCCAACTCCGGGGCATATAAGGACGAAATCAAGGATGCCGTGGACTATTTCAACAAGTACGCGGGCATGAATAACGGCGTCCAGACCGGTCCCATGGCCGGCGGACTCGTAGTGTTTGCCGCCGGCAACGACGGGCGCCCCTGGGGCCCTCCGGCGAATTATTCCGGCTGTATGGCGGTGGGCGCCATCAACAGTTACGGCGGCAAGACTAATTTCTCCAACTATGGCAGCTGGGTTGACATATGCGCCCCCGGCCTGGATATACTCAGTACCGCTCCCAACAACGAGTACGCCCTTATGAGCGGCACATCCATGGCCTGCCCCCATGTCTCCGGCGTTGCTGCGCTGGTGGTGTCTTACTGCGGAGGCATAGGATTCACCCGTGAGCAGCTGTGGGAGAAGCTTGTGGGCGGCGCCAACAGCGCCGACGTCCCCGCATCTTTCAGGATCGGCCCTCTGGTCGATGCCTTCGGAGCCATCGCATACGGCTCCGGCGAGCCTCCGGCAGTCATTGAAGATTATTCGGTGGACAGTGTCCTATCCAACAACGTCACTTTCTCCTGCCCCGTCCCTCCCGACCGTGACGGCAAACCCGCATACGGCGTCAGGCTCCTGGCTTCCGAGAGTTCGGATGCGCTGCTTGCATGCGATCCGCGCAGTCCGGGAGAAGGCGTGATCTATGGGGACGTGGTCTGCAGGGACCTGAATGTAGGGGACAGGGTCACCGGCACTGTGGGCGACCTCGGCTTCAGCACCACCTATTACATAGCGTTCTCGGCATTCGATTACGGACGCAACTTCTCCTCCATAAGCAAGATAGGGACAGTTACCACGGGCGAGAATCACGCTCCCGTGATAGAGACTTCCTATACCGGTGAGTTCAAGTTCCATGTACACGACTTCTACGCCATCCCCTTCACCATCACGGATGCGGACAATCATTCGCTGAACGTGGTGTTCGACAAGGACGAGAACGACGAGGGCGCCCTCGTACTTGGAGAACGTAACGAGGCAGGGGAGTATCGGCTTCAGGTCATAGGTTACGCTACCCCCGCCGGCAAGTATCACGGAGTCCTCAGGGCTGAAGACAATTACGGCCTTTCAACCGAGCTCGGAATAGACTACGAGGTGCTGCCCAACAGCGCTCCGGAGCTTGTCAAGCCAATGGATAACATAATCCTCCATTATTCCGGGGATACCGTGAAGATAAACATGGAGGATTACATAGTCGATCCTGACGGCGAGACCCTTACGTATGCCATAGACATTTCAGACAAATCCGTGGTTCACGTAACCCAGAAAGCCGGCAGCGCCGTTCTCACTGTCACGGCTCTCGCCGATTCCGGTCTTGCCACGGTCACTCTTTCCGCCACCGATGCGGGAGACGCCGTTGCCGAAGCGTCGGTAAAGGTGCTTGTGGTGTCCGGGGAGCAGGAGGTGCTGTATTATCCCAATCCCGTGATAGACTACCTCTACGTGGGACCTGTGGACAACCCCGGCGGAAATGCTACGGTAAGCGTCTTCAATGCGGTGGGTGCGAAAGTGTATTCCGCATCCCTGGCCTGCAGCGCATTCGAGCCGGCGCAGATTGATATGAGAAACGCCGGAGCAGGCCTTTATAACCTGAAGGTGGAATACGGCGGCAAGGTGTTCAACAGCGTAATAATCAAGAAGTGATGAAAAGATCGGTACTTGTCTTCATTCTTGCGGCCGCTTCCCTCCAGGCATTCGCACAGGGGACGGCGATGGATTTCATCCGTGCCGACAGGAACCCTGCCACCATAGCTGCCGCAGGCGCCGGTTACGCATCCCTGAACATGGGTACGGCTTTCGCCGCTTTCGGCAATCCCGCGGCCGTTTCCCTTGCAGACCATACCCTGGACGCGGAGGGCACCTTCGCCCTCGCCCCCTTCGGGAGCGGCAATTCCATGAATTACGGCGGCGGCGCCTCGTTCCGCATCGGCAAATTCGGCGTGTCTGCGGCATATATCGGCAGCAGCTATCCCGAAGTCCCGATGTACAGCGACGGCGGCGGCGCTTCCGGCAGGTTTGCCCCCAGCGACATGACCGTGGGCCTCGGCCTGTCGATGGCGTTCGGGGAGCATGTTTCCGTAGGTGCGCTCGCACGCTATGCGTCTGCGCCTCTGGACGGAAAGACCACCCTTTCTTCTGTCAGCGCCGATGTTATGGCGATGTGCAGGTTCGGCGCCCTGAGCGTAAGCGCGGGAGCCGCAGGGCTCGGCCCCAAGGTGGCTTCCATCAGCAACAAGTCTTACCCTCTGCCGGCATCCGCCCGCCTCGGAGCGGCTTACAGGCTTGAGATAAGCGATTTTTCGTTTGACTTTGCAGCGGACGGAGATTACTATTTCAGCGGCAATATCAGCGCCGCTGCAGGTGTGCAGGCCGGATTCAGGGATATGGTGTTCCTGCGTACGGGATACCGTTATTCCGGCATGGGTGAGGATTTCTCCGCGGCCCCCGTTCCTTCCAATTTCTCCGTCGGCGCCGGCTTCAAACTCTTCGGCGTCAGTCTCGACCTGGCATACGTAGTTACGACCAACGCCATCGTAGCCGGCTTGGGCTACAGTTTCTGACCTGTCATCTCCGGTAAATGAGACGCCTTCTTTTACTGCCCTGTATCCTGTTATGCTTCTGCTGCACCCGCGAAGGAGCGGACGCGTACAGCGTACCCGGTGAGGCTGAGGAAGAAAGCGTGGGAAACTCCTGCATCCCCGGAGAAATAATAGTCCGCTTTTCCGAGGCCATGGCCGACAGGATAGAGCAGGACCTTGCGGCAGGCTCGTTCATGCATACCAGGTCAACGGAGCTGAATTCCGTCCTGGCCTCGCTGGGCGCCACTTCGGTGGAACGCCTCTGCAGTGACGGCGGAAAATTCGAGGCCCGCCACCGTCAGGCCGGCCTTCACACCTGGTACAAGGTAAAGTTCGATTCGACCCTCCCCCTGACCCGCGCCTCCGGCGATATCAGCCGTATCCCCGGCGTGGAGTATGTCTGCCCCGAGCGCAGGATAGTGCGTACCTCGGTGTTCAACGACCCCAGGCTCCCGGAGCAGTGGAATTATATCAGCGACGGGGGTGGAATCAACGTGGAGGAAGTCTGGAACTACCGTTCCTGCGGCCGCCCCGAGGTCATTGTGGCGGTTATCGACGGCGGCATACAGCTTGACCACGAAGACCTTGCCGGCGTAGTCATCCCCCCGGGCAAGGACGGCAGCAAGAATTTTGTTGATTACAATTTCAATATCATAGCCCACGACCACGGTACCCACGTGGCCGGGACCATAGGCGCTATCAACAATAACGGCAAGGGCGTCTGCGGCATCGCCGGGGGCCGGGACGGCAACGGCGGCGTAAGGCTCCTGTCCTGCCAGGTTTTCAAAGAGAAGGAAGACGGCAAGGATGAATCCGGCAACATCTTCGACGCGCTTGTATGGGCCACGGACCACGGCGCCGTAATCGCCAACAACAGTTGGAGCTATGTCTATGATAACGAGGAGGAAGCCAAGTCCGGGAACGTTGGTTACATGGGCCCGGCGATCGAGTATTTCAACAATTACGCAGGCATAGACGAAAACGGCCTCCAGGTGGGCCCCATGAGGGGCGGTCTGGTGGTGTTCGCCGCCGGCAACGAGGGCTGGACCATCGGCTGGCCCGCCGCATACGACGGCGTGGTGTCCGTCGGAGCCCTGGGCCCCGGAAATCAGAGGTCTAGCTACACGAATTACGGCGACTGGGTTGATATATGCGCTCCCGGCGGCGACGGCAACTATCCCGCCGTCAAGATCCTGAGCTCGGTTCCCGATAACGAATACGGTTATATGGAGGGCACCTCCATGGCCTGCCCGCACGTATCGGGAGCGGCCGCACTGGTCGTTTCCGAATGCGGAGGCCCCGGATTCACCCGTGAGATGCTTCTGGAGAAGCTGCTCAAGGGAGCAGATTACGGGACTTCAACCGTAAACGCCGGAGTCGGGCCCACCCTCGACGTCCTCGGGGCGGTTACCTACGGAACCACGAAGGCTCCCGAACAGGTGGAATCCTTCTATGTGACGCCCCATTCCAATTTTATCGATTTCAGGTGGACCGGCGTGACCGATCCCGACGACGTGCTGCCGTACGGCTATGTGCTCATGGCGAGCGAAAACGCCTCGTCGCTGGAGGGAATCGACTTTTCCAACGTCCCCGAAGACGTCATCTTCCAGAGGCTCAAGCGAGGGAATCCCAAGCAGGGCAATATACTTATAGGCACGCTTCCCGGCCTGGGCTTCGAGAAGCATTATTATGCCACCGTGGTAGCCTACGATTATGGCGGAAACCATTCCGCTCCCGCCATGCTCAAGGAGGCTGATACCGGGGCCAATACCCCTCCGGTGATATCCACCAGGTTTACAGGCGAACTGCTCCTCAAGGCGCACGAACGCGAGGAGATCGTTTTCAGGGTTATGGATCCCGACGGCCACGCTGTCAAGACCAGTTTCCATTCCGGGTCTCCCGCCTGTTCCGGACACATGCAGAAGGACGGCAGTTTCCTGATGACCTTTATCGGCCAGGACGATTATCCAGGTTCCTACTCCGCCACCTTGACGGCTGTGGATGAATTTGGCGCCAAGACCGAATTCCTGATGCCGTTCACCATACAGGAGAATCATGCCCCCGTCGTCGTGAAGAGCATAGACAACATGATCCTCAAGCCGGATGAAACGCTCACGTTTGAGATTGGCGACTGCATAAAGGACCCGGACGGCGAGGAACCCGCATATTCCTTTGCAGTCTCCCGGCCCGACGTCGCCATCGTTTCCATGGACGGCTCCGAGCTTAGACTGAAGGCAGGCAAGAAGGGTCTTGCAAGCGTTACCGTAACCGCAAGCGATATTAAAGAGCTCAAGGCCACAATGACCTTCCGGGTAAACGTGCGCGACGACGACAGTCCTGCGGAAGTGTATCCCACACAGGTGACAGATGTCATATATGTGTCCGACGGCGCATCCAAGGAGCTGGAAATCTCCATTTCCAACGCTTCCGGCGCCATACTTTACAAGGAGAGCCATGTCTGCGACGCCTTCAATCCGGCCGTCATAAACATGGGCGGATGGGCTCCGGGCAGGTATTCGGTGATAGTCGTTTCCGAAGGCAGGAAGTCCGTAACCAATATCGTAAAACTATAGGAACCGGTACGATATGAGAAAAGCCGTAGCAACAGCGCTCGCCATCCTTTCCGTGGCAATCCTGCGTGCCCAGGACGCCGGTTCGTCCGCCATGCCCTTCAGCCTTGTGCCGCGTGACGCCAGAACCCTTTCCCTCGGCCTTGTCTCTGACATAAGCGACCCGGCGTACCGTCTGCTTGACGGCCAGAAGCTGAACGCATCCCTTTCCTGGTATTCGTGGGCGCCTTCCGGCACCTCTTCCACAGACATCAACGCCGACGCCTTCGTGCGCCTGGGCAGCAAGCTTGGCGTTGCCCTCCAGTTCGGCTTCGACAGCGGTTCGGCATACGACATCTACGACGCCGACGGCATAAAGGGCGATTCTTTCAATCCTTCGGAACTGTTCGTGAAGATGGGCGCCTCGTACAGGATACTTCCCATGCTCAGCGCTTCGCTGTCGGCCCGCTACATGAGCAATACCATCGCCCCGGAACAGTCTTATTCCGCCTTTGCCGGGGACGCCCTTGTGGCGGCCAGCTTCGGCAGCGCCCGCGCAGCCGCCGGGGTCTGCAATATCGGAACTCCCGTAACTGCTTCTGACGGAACGTCTTACGGTCTTCCTGCCGCGGTTTCCGTTGCCGGAGGTTACAAGTTCCTGTTTGCCGATGCGCATTCCCTGGATGCATCCGCCCAGGCCGATGTTTTCTTCAGGGGCGGCCTCCGTGCAGGCGTGGGAGCGGAATACGGTTTCAAGGACCTCGCCTTCATCCGCCTAGGATACAGCTACGGCGGAAAAAGCCCCATGCCGTCATGTTTCACGATCGGCATAGGGGCCAGGTATTACGGCTTCACTATAGACGCCGTCTGTCTTTTGGGAACTCCTGCGATATCCGGCACTCTTGGCGTGGCCATGGGATACCGCTTCTAGGGGAGTCTAGATTCCCTGTTTCAGCTTTTCTATGTATGCGTCGATGCGCGCAAGCTCGTGCGGGATGCGTATGTGCTGGGGGCAGTGCGATGCGCATTGGCCGCAGCTGATGCAATGGTCGGGCTGCCGTTCCGCCTCCACCGCCTTGTTGAATGATGCAAGGTAGCGCTTTCTTGCGCGGGCGAAGTCTTTCTGCCCGTTGGTCTTAACGTAGGTCTCGTCGATAACGCTCCTGTCGTAGAAGCGGAACACTCCGGGAATGTTGATGCCGTAGGGGCAGGGCATGCAGTACTGGCATCCGGTACAGCCCACGAGAGGGAAGTTCGTGGCCTCGTCGGCAATGTCTTCAAGCAGGGCGAACTCGCTGTCCGTCAGGGGTTTGAAGTGCTTGTAGGTGTCCAGGTTGTCGTCCAGGTGCTCCATGTATGTCATGCCGCTCAGGGCAACCATTACCTTGGGGAAGCTGCCGCAGAAACGGAAGGCCCAGGAAGACACGCTCTTGTCCGGCTCGATGGCTTTGAGCCTGGCGGTCTGGCCTTTGGTGAGGCTGGCGAGTCCGCCGCCGCGGAGGGGCTCCATGATGACTACGGGGATGTCCCGCTTCTCGAGCTCCTCATACAGGTATTTGGCGTTGGTGTTGCGGCCGCCGGCATGGGTCCAGTCGAGGTAGTTCATCTGGATCTGCACGAAGTCCCAGTGGTACTTCGGATGCAGCTCCATCATGGAATCGAAGCCCGCCTGCTGGCTGTGGATGGAGAATCCGAGGTTGCGGATGTGCCCCAGCTCGCGTTCCCTGAGCAGGAAATCCATGATTCCCGTGTCTTCGAAGCGGGCCTTGAAGTCGTCTGCGCCGCCGATGGAATGGAGGAGGTAGTAGTCTATGTAGTCCGTATTGAAAATCTTGAGCGAACGGCGGTACATCATCACCGAGTTGTCGTAGCTGGCGTCGGAGAAGTTGGACAGCTTGGTAGCGAGCAGCCAGCTGCTGCGGGGATAGCGGCTGAGGGCTTCCGCAGTGGCGCGCTCGGAGTCTCCACGGAGGTACACGGGGGAGGTGTCGTAGTAGTTGACGCCGTTGGCCATCGCCTTGTCCACCAGCTCGTTGACCTTTTCCTGGTCTATGTGTTCCTGGCCGTCTTCCCCTTTGACCATCGGCCAGCGCATGCAGCCGTAGCCGAGTACGCCTATGCCGGGATAATGCTGCAGCATCTCTCCGTCTGTCTCCAGGGAGCGTCCTTCCGCCGACGTGGCGGCCGTGCCTTTGGGTGTGCATGCTGCGAGGGCTGCGGCACCTGCCGCCAGACCCGTTTTGCGTATGAATTCTCTTCTGTCCATGGCTTACCTGATGATATGGGTTTGACGTCCCTTTACGGTGATGGCGCTGACCGGCCGTACGGGGCAGACGTATTCGCAGTTTCCGCAACCGATGCATTCCTCTTCTGCGATGGTAGGACGGCGATACTTGTCTGTATCGACCATTATGATGGCTCCTGTAGGGCAGTGGCGGGCGCAGGTGGTGCAGCGCTCCTGTCCAGATGCTGCGAGGCAGAGCTCGGGGTTGACGGAGGCCGTGCCTATGTGGATGGCGGCCTTCTCCTCGCGGGTGACGGGACGTATGGCGCCTGCGGGGCAGACGTGGGAGCATGCCGTGCACTCAGGGCGGCAGTATCCTTTTTCGTATCCCATCTGGGGCTGCAGCAGATGGTCTAAATCGGTTGAAGGGCGGAGCACTTTGTTGGGGCAGGCGGCTACGCACAGCTGGCATGCGGTGCAATGGTCATAGAAGCTGTTTGCGCTGCCGGCTCCGGGAGGAACCAGCCTCGGTTCGCGCTCATGCGCCTCCTTGGGGGTGATGGGGGCCAGGCCGCCGTCCAGCTTCATGTTCTGCGCGCCTGCCGCTATCCCGGTACCCACCAGCAGGGCGCCGGTGGCGATAAACTGCCGCCTGCCGACATCCCCGGACTTCGCTACCGCTTCCGGCTGCACTACGCTGGGGTTGTCTCCCAAAACCTTCGCTTCGCTTCGTCCCCCCCGCTGCACTTCGTTTGCGGGTCCCCCCCGTTCACATGGCCACGGGCGGCCATGGTTTTGGGAGACAACCCCAGCATCCGTTACGCCGGAAGCGGCTTTGGTCTTGATTCTGCCGAAGGAGATAGCCTTCTTGGCGCAGTTTCCGATGCAGTCGAAGCAATCGACGCAACGGGAATGGTCGATGGTACCGCTGGCGGAATCGATGCAAGACGATTTGCAGTTGCGGGCGCACAGGCCGCACTTCACACACTTGCTTTCATCGACCCGCACCCCGAAGAGCTGATATCGGCTGACAGACCCGAGCAGCGTACCCACCGGGCAGATGACGTTGCACCAGACGCGCCCCCAGAGCCATGCGCAGAGCACCACCAGGACGAAGGTCACGCCGGCGGCGATCAGCAGGGGAGCGGGACCTCCGCCCACAATGCTGCGGACGATGCGGCCGTAGGTGCTGTAGGGCCCGAGAAGGGCGACGACCACCTGGAGGTCGAAGATGACGGCAGCTATGACCAGGGCGAGGACCGGGTAACGTACCCACCTGC
Organism: Bacteroidales bacterium; assembly: GCA_017551425.1. The sequence continues at coordinate 37,487 of JAFZLQ010000063.1, forward strand.
GCTCCTTGCTCCAGCTGAAGCGCTTGCGTACGGCCTTCCACTTGGGGAACCTCTTGCCGAGCCTGCGGCGGAGCCAGATGATGACGTCCTGCATCACGCCCAGAGGGCAGATGACGGAGCAATAGATGCGGCCGGCAAGGAAAGTGACCAGCAGGATGCCCCCGGCCACGGCGATGTTGCCGAGCGTGGCGCCCCCGATGAGCCGCATGGTGGACGGGAGGAACTGGAGTTTTGCCATCCAGCCCCACCAGTCGTGCCCTATGCCGATGAACAGCAGCGTGATACAGATGAAGAACAGCGCTGCGAGTGCGATTCTGATTTTACGTAGCATATATTCGCAAAGATAAAAAAAAATGTTATCTTTGTACCCGGTTAGAGAGTTCTGTCCTGTGGCAGGACTCCTTTTTAGTTGACTTTATTAAAAAGTATGGCAGAAGTACACTACATGAGCCAGGAAGGGCTCGACAAGCTGAAGAAAGATTTGGCCGAGGCGATTTCGCAGCGGCCGGTGATTGCAGCGGCAATTGCCGAGGCCCGCGAGAAGGGCGATTTGTCGGAAAACGCAGAATATGAATCGGCCCGCGAGGCGCAGGGCCTGCTGGAACTCAAGATAGCAAATCTCCAGAACACCATAACCAACGCAAAGGTCATCGACTCCTCGATGCTCAACGCAAACACCGTCCAGATGCTCACCACCGTCAAGGTCAAGAACCTCGGAAACGGCGCTGAGATGACCTTCACCATCGTCGGCCAGAGCGAGGCGGACTTCTCCAAGGGCCGTCTTGCCGCCACCACCCCCATAGCCAAGGCCCTCATCGGCCACGCGAAAGGGGAGACCGTAGAGGCCCACGTCCCTTCAGGAGTCATGAAGTTCCAGATACTCGAAATTTCGCTATGACAATTTTCACCCGTATCGCAAAGGGAGAGATCCCTTCATACAAAGTGGCGGAGGACGACAGGTTCTACGCCTTTTTGGACATCAGCCCCCTTGCCCCCGGGCATACGCTGGTAATACCCAAGGATGTAGAAGACGATTACATCTTCCACCTGGACGAGCAGACCTACTCCGGCCTGTGGGCATTCGCCCGCAAGGTCGCAACCGCCCTCAAGGCCGCAGTGCCCTGCAAGAGGATAGGAGTTGCCGTACTGGGCATGGAGGTGCCCCACACGCATATCCACCTTGTGCCCCTGCAGACCGAGGGAGACCTCAATTTCCGCAAGGAACCCCGTCCCTCGCTCACCCCGGAGCAGATGAAAAGCATAGCCGCATCCATCCTTTCAGAGTATGAGAAACTTTAGCATCGTTGCGCTTGCAGCGCTTCTTCTGGCGGGATGTACCTCAGGTGCGCGCCTGAACCTCAATGTGCCCGACGCTCCCGGCGCAAAGCTGGTGGTCACCAGGCTCAACGTAAACAGCATCGAGCTGCTGGATACAGTCACGACCAACTCCAGCGGCCATGCAGGCTACAAGGTAGAGGTAGCCGAGGGGCAGCCCGAATTCGTGTATGTCTTCTACAACGGTACAAAGATCGCATCCCTGCTCCTGCAGGCCGGAGATGCCGTTTCCGTAACGGCAGACACCCTTGGCAAGTACAGCGTCGAGGGCTCTCCCGAGTCGGCGAAGCTTGCCGGGATAGAAGCTGCGGCCCGCCGTTTCGGCAGCGCCATGCTTTCTACGGACGACCCTGCGGAGCTTGCTCGCATTTACATCGAGCATTACCGCGAAAGCGTCAAGTACGTGCTGTCCAACCAGCGTTCCCTCACCGTAATCCCCGTCCTTTACGAGCAGGTCGATGAGGCTACGCCCCTCTTCAGCCAGTACTCGGACGCAATACTTTTCCGTCAGACTGCAGATACCCTCAAGACCGTTTATCCCGAGTCGCCTTACGTAAAGGCCCTGGACAAGGAGGCCTCCCGTCGCGAGCACGCATTCTCCATGCACCGCATCATAGGCTCCGCAGGGGAATCCGGATTCCCCGACCTCAGCCTTTCCGGTATCGCCGGTACTCCCGTAACGCTGTCGGAGATAGACGCCAAGGCCGTTCTGGTGCATTTCTGGGACTCTTCAGATGCCGCCCAGAAGATGTTCAACCTGGACGTTCTCCTTCCTCTCTGGAAGAAATGGCACGACAGGGGTTTTGAGATTTACGCCATCGACATCAATTCAGACAAGGCGGTATGGGCTTCCGTAGTGCGCGCCCAGGAGCTTCCCTGGGTAAACGTCAACGGCGGAAGGGGCAACGTGCATGCGCTGTCGCTTTACAACGTGGGCTCCCTGCCCGCATCCTTCCTCCTGCTGGACGGCACCCTCAGCTCCGCCGTCCTGGACACCAAGTCCCTGGAGAAAGAACTCGCCGCAGCCCTGTAAGGCGGCATCCGGCAGATTGCTTGCGTCTCCGTACACAGAATGCTTCAACTAAGTGCAACGTTTTCTTAGTAATAAGCATCAATAGTGTATGAAGAGACTCATAAGTGTATTTGCTTTTATTCTTGTTGCCACGGCAATCAATGCCCAGACAGCAAGGGACATTAAGGTTGAAATAGGTGCCGGGTATTCTCCGTTCTATTTTACTTACGTCGATGACGGCTATAACAAACAGTTCGATGTTGCCGCGTATGCTGAAGGACGGTATTATCTGACGGATCATTTTGCCGTTGGCGCAAAAGTGGATTTCAAGACCGGGCCGTCGGTTACCAAGAATGATGGTTATCTCCCGTATCTTGATGTTCTGGCTTTGGCGGAGTATAACCTGCTGCCATCAAAAGCGGTCAATCCTTTCATCAGCCTAGGGGCTGGCCCGGCTGTCGGTTTCAAGCCATATAATACTCCGGTACTGTTGAGTATCAGCCCTCGTGTGGGCTTGGAACTCTTCCGGCACTTGCGTCTGTCTGCAACTGCAACCTTCCCCACCAATTTTGTGGGCGTCGATAGCACTTACTTCGATGCTTGCTTCTGCGTGGGTTTTGTGTTTTAGGTAATCCCTAAAACAGCTTCTTTCCTACGGTGGCTACGAAGTCTTTGAGATAGAACGGCTCGAAGTAGGCCGTGTCGCGGAATGAGCCGGTGCTGAATTCTTTCAGTGCCGGCTCTTTCATTGCGCTCGCGCGGGGGCACTCCTGGCGGAACCAGCGGCCTGGGCCGCCGAGGACCGGCTCGCATTTGGCGACGCCGTCGCCGATGAAGAGGATGCCGGAGGCGGAGAGGGGAGATTCTTCGCTTTCGCTCAGAATGACAGAAGGGGCGCTCAGAATGACAGACGGGGCGCTCAGAATGACAGAAGGGGAGTCAGGAATGACAGAAGGGGAGTCAGGAATGACAGAGTTGATACTTTCCACTATTCTGGGGGCGACCTCGGTAAGCCGCCGGCCTTCAGCGGAATAGACGGCGGTATATACTTCCATGCGACGGGCGTCGATCATGGGGACTATGTATCTGCAGCCCTCCGGAAGTCCCTCTTCTATGGCCTGGGCTGCAAGCACGTCAAGGGTGCCGACGGCGAGCAGGGGGATTCCGCCGCCGAAGCAAAGCCCCTTGGCGGTGGAAGAACCCACGCGCAGACCTGTGTATGAGCCGGGGCCCATGCTCAGGCACACCGCGCTGCAGTCATGCACGCGCAGGCCGCGTTCGTCTAGTATCTCCTTTACGAAAGGGGCCAGCATGGACGCATGCGAGCGCGGCTCGCCGCTCATCCGCTCCGCGGTGATGCGGCCGTCTTCCAGCAGCGCTGCCGAACAAAGCGCCGTGGAGGTCTCAAGCAGGATTATACGGTGATCCATTGCTCGAAGAAAATCCTGAGCTGGGGAAGGATGGCCGTGGCCAGGTCCCGCAGCCTGGGGTAAACCTTATAGCCCTCGAGCTTTTCCGGCTCGACTATCTCCCAGCTGGCGTTGAGGCCCTCGAAAGCGGAAATCAGCAGGCCGAGGATAAGGGCGGTAGTGAATATGGAAAACAGGGCGCCGAGCAGGCGGTTGAGCCATCCGAGCGTGGCCAGCTTGAAGAGTTTGGTTATCAGATGGCCGATAAGGGCCATAATCAGGGCGCAGGCGAGGAAAATGACGATGAAGCAGAGGATGTACACCACACGCTCGTCCCCACCGGTCTGGAGCTGCACCACGGGGGTGAGTTCCGGCGCGTAACGGCCTGCGACGATTGCGCCCACGAAAACGGCGAGCAGCGAAACCACCTGTGTGATAAGGCCTTTGACCAGCCCGTGGATGATTCCCGGGATGAAAAGCACAAGCAGTATGATGTCCAGCACTTCCATTATTGAAACTCAGTGAAATTTGTTATATTTGCAGATTAAAAGTTGCGTCAACGCAAATGTAGCAAAAAAGTATGACATTCAAAGAATATAAAGGTCTGGATCTGGTAGCCGCAGGAAACGAGGTGCTCGAAAGATGGCGTGCCATAGACGCGTTCGGCAAGTCGCTCGAACTGCGCGAGGGCGCTCCCGAATTCATCTTCTTCGAGGGCCCGCCCAGCGCCAACGGCATGCCCGGAATCCACCATGTGATGGCCCGCAGCATCAAGGACGCCATCTGCCGTTACAAGACGCAGAGCGGCTTCAAGGTGCGCCGCCGCGCCGGATGGGACACCCACGGCCTGCCGGTAGAGCTCGGGGTTGAGAAGAAACTCGGCATCACCAAGGAAGACATAGGCGTCAAGATAAGCGTAGAAGACTACAACAGCGCCTGCCGCCAGGAGGTTATGAAGTACACCGCCGAATGGCGCAACCTCACGGAGCGCGTCGGCTACTGGGTGGATATGGACGACCCGTACATCACCTACGACAACCGCTACATAGAGACCCTCTGGTACCTTCTTAAAGACATATACGGCAAGGGCCTGCTGTACAAGGGCAAGTCAATCCAGCCCTACAGCCCCGCCGCCGGCACGGGCCTGAGCACGCACGAGCTCAACCAGCCCGGCTGCTACAGGGATGTGAAAGACACCACGGTCTGCGCCCAGTTCAAGGCAAAAGGGGAGGAAGGGCTCTACTTCCTCGCCTGGACCACCACGCCCTGGACACTCCCGTCCAACACGGCCCTCTGCGTCGGTCCCGATATCGATTATGTAAAGGTGCGTAGCGCCAATCCATACACCGGAGCCCCCGCGACATATATCCTCGCCAAAGACCTCGTGCCCGTATGGTTCAACGGCAAGGTGGAATTCGAGCAGCTTCCCGGAGTGCTCAAGGGCAGCGAACTGGTCGGCATGGAGTACGAGCAGCTCATCCCATGGTTCAACCCCGGTCCCGGAGCCTTCAGGGTCATCCCCGGTGATTACGTCACCACGGAAGACGGTACCGGCATCGTCCACATCGCCCCTACCTTCGGTGCAGACGACGCCCGTGTGGCGCGCGCCGCAGGCGTTCCGCCGCTCCAGGTCACAGACAGGAACGGGGATCCTCAGGCACAGGTCGATCTCAAAGGCCGCTTCTTCAGGCTGGAAGACCTGGACCCGGCATACGTCGCCAGTTCCGTCAGCCCCGATTATGCCGCATTCGCGGGCCGGTTCGTAAAGAACGCTTACGACGACACCCTCGCCCCTGACGCCCCCACGCTCGACGTGGACCTCTGCGTCATGCTCAAGGCGGCCGGCAAGGCGTTCCGCATAGAGAAGCACGTCCACTCGTATCCCCACTGCTGGCGTACAGACAAGCCCGTCCTCTATTATCCTCTGGACAGCTGGTTCATCCGTACCACCGCAGTGCGCGAGCAGATGACGGAGCTCAACGGCCAGATACGCTGGAAGCCCGAGTCCACCGGCACCGGGCGCTTCGGCAAGTGGCTTGAGAACATCCAGGACTGGAACCTCAGCCGCAGCCGCTACTGGGGCACGCCGCTGCCGATATGGCGCACCGAGGACGGCAGGGAAGAGATTTGCATCGGCAGCGTAAAGGAGCTGTACGATCAGATAGACAAATCCGTCGCCGCCGGCTTCATGGCCTCCAACCCCCTGCGCGACGCGGGCTTCGACCCCTCCGACATGGGCAAGGCCAATTACGACCGCATCGACCTCCATCGTCCTTACGTGGACAATATCTTCCTCGTTTCGCCGTCCGGCCGCCGCATGGTGCGCGAGAAGGACCTCATAGACGTCTGGTTCGATTCCGGCGCCATGCCGTACGCCCAGACCGGCCTCCGGGGCCTCGGTACGCCCGATTTCGGCGCCACCGCAGACTTCATCGCCGAGGGCGTGGACCAGACCCGCGGCTGGTTCTACACCCTGCACGCCATCCACACTATGGTCAGCGGCACGCCTGCGTTCAGGCGCGTCATCTCCAACGGTCTCGTGCTGGACAAGAAGGGGGAGAAGATGAGCAAACGCCTCGGCAACGCCGTCGATCCGTTCGCCGCCATGGACAAATACGGCGCCGACGCCCTCCGCTGGTACATGATGACCAACGCCCAGCCCTGGGACAACCTCAAGTTCGACGAGGCCGGAGTGGAGGAGGTGCGCCGCAAGTTCTTCGGCACGCTGTACAATTCGTATTCGGTGTTCGCGCTGTACGCCAACCTCGACGGCTTCGATCCTTCCGCCGCCGCAGTTCCGTACGCCGCCCGTCCCATGTTCGACCGCTGGATAATCTCCAGGCTCAACACCCTGTCGGAGCGTGTGGTCGCCGCCTACGAAGACTACGATATCACCACTGCAGGCCGTCTGGTGCAGGATTTCGTCTGCGACGACCTCAGCAACTGGTACATACGCCTCAACAAGAAGCGCCTCTGGGGTTCCGGCATGCCCGAAGACAAGCTCGCAGCCTACCAGACGCTGTACGAGGTGCTCAAGGGAGTGGCGCTGCTCGGCGCCCCCATCGCTCCGTTCTATATGGAACGCCTCTGGCTGGACCTCGTGCCCGGCAGCGAATCGGTGCACTTCGAGCCCATGCCCGCTTGCGACCGTTCGCTGGTGGACGCAGGGCTTGAGGAGAGCATGTCCTTTGCCCAGAAGGCCTCCAGCATGGTGCTGGCCCTCCGCAAGAAGGTTGGAATCAACGTCCGCAAGCCTCTGGCAAAGGTGCTGGTGCCCGTACTTGACGACTCCGTTCGCGAGCACATAGAGAAGGTGAAGGACATCTTCCTCACCGAGGTCAACGTGAAGAAGCTAGAGTTCCTTCACGACACCACCGGCATCATCACCAAGCGCATCAAGCCCAATTTCAAGACTTTGGGCAAGATATACGGCAAGCAGATGAAGGAGATCGCCGCGGCGTTCGGAACGCTCGGCCAGGAAACCATAGGGGAGATAGAGCGCAGCGGCGAATACACCCTCACGCTGCCTTCAGGCCCCGTCCTGCTCAGCCCCGGAGACTACGAAATCTCGTCCGAAGACATGCCCGGCTGGCTCGTGGCCACCGAGGGCACGCTCACCGTGGCGCTCGATATAGTGCAGACTCCCGAGCTTGTGCTCGAAGGCACCGCCCGCGAGCTCATCCACCCCATTCAGAACCTCCGCAAGGAGAGCGGATTCTCGCTTACGGACCGCATAGATACGTTCATCTATGCCGAGGGCGCCGCCTCCGACGCCATCAGCAAGGCCCTTGCCGCCCACGGCATGTACGTGGCGGCGCAGACCCTGTCCAAGAGCCTGGTGCTCAGGCCTCTGGCAGAGGCACCGGAGGGCGCCGCAGAGGTCGCATGGGAAGATACATCCATCAAAATCAAACTAAACCGCATATAATATGGCTGAAGAAATCAAAACCCGCTATTCCGACGAAGAACTTGCCGAGTTCAAGGAGATCATAGAGAATATGCTCACCAAGGCCCGCGCCGAGTATGACACCCTGCGTCAGGTCGTCATGCACAACGGGTCCAACGACATCGAGGACACGTCCCCCTCGTTCAAGACCGTGGAGGACGACGGCGCCTACCAGCTCTCCAAGGAGGAGGCAAGCCAGCTGGCGCAGCGTCAGTACAAGTTCATCCAGAACCTCGAGGCCGCTCTCGTGCGCATAGAGAACAAGACCTACGGCATCTGCCGCGTCACCGGAAAACTGATACCCAAGGAGCGCCTGCGCCTTGTGCCTCACGCAACCCTTACCGTTGAGGCAAAGGAAATGCTCGCCAAGTCCGGCAAGAAATGAAAATTTCAAAAGGAGTCCGGCTTATCCTGCTTGGAGTAGTGCTGGTGGTCATAGACCAGATAATCAAGTATCTGGTCAAGACCAACATGTCCCTGGGCGAGCAGATCTACGTGATAGGCGAATGGTTCCGCCTGTGCTTTGTGGAGAACGCCGGATTCGCTTTCGGCATGAAGTTCGGCGGCGCTGTGGGCAAGTTCTGCCTCTCGCTGTTCAGGATACTTCTCTGCGGCGCCCTCATCTGGTGGATTTCGTCGCTCTGCCGCAAGCCTTCCGTGCCCACGGGCGTCCTGGTGGGGCTCACGCTCATCACCGCAGGGGCGTTCGGCAACATTATCGACTGCCTTTTCTACGGCATGATATGGGATTACGCCCCTTTCATGTTCGGCAAGGTGGTGGACATGTTCTATTTCCCGCTGATACACAATTCCGCCGGGGAGGTGATATTCTTCAGCCCGGTGTTCAATTTTGCCGATTCATGCGTTACCGTGGGGGCTTTCTACCTGGTGCTGTTCCAGTGGAAGTTCTTCACCTCGGACGACAAAAAGAAGGCTGAGTCATGACCATCCAACCCTATCGCGAGATAGAGCGCATACAGGATTTGCCGCAGCCGGATGCCACCGGGCGCGTATTCCATTGCGTCTTCCAGGATATCGATTTCAACGCCGCTCCCGGATATGCCGCCAGCGGCGCCATGTTCGAGGACTGCTGCTTCCTTGGCTGCAGTCTGCCGGCGGGCGTGCAGGAGACTCTCGGCCCCGGATGCACCGTCTTTCCCAAGCTCAGGCTTGCGTATAATGCATTCCGCAGCAGCATGTACACGGGCGAGAGCCTTTACGAAGGCTTCGATCCCGGGTCTCCGGACTCTTTCCTGACCTGCTACGACACCAGGGTTTACAACGATTACATAGCCCGGGGCAAGGAAGCCCGCGACATAATCGACACTCTCGGCCGTTCCCTTCACGACCACGCCATAGGCGACGCCATGGGCGATTTCCTTGCCCGTTACGACGAGCGCAAGGTGGTTGCGGTGATGGGCGGTCACGCCTGCAAGCGTACCGACCCTTCTTTCCGTGAGGTCGCACTCATCAGCAAGGAACTGACCGAAAAGGGCCGCCTGATGTGCTCAGGAGGCGGTCCCGGCGCCATGGAGGCAACCCACTTCGGCGCCTGGATGGCCGGTAGGACCATGGCGGAGTTCGACGATGCCCTTGCCATGCTTTCCGTCGCCCCCACCTTCCGCGACGCCGCATGGCTCGGTTCCGCATTCGAGGTGCGGGCCAAGTATCCCTGCGGGGAAGGGTTCCGCAGCCTCGGCATCCCCACATGGTTCTACGGCCATGAGCCGGCGACGCCATTTGCCACCGATATCGCCAAGTATTTCCAGAACAGCGTTCGGGAGGACATCCTGCTGACGATAGCCAAGGGTGGGATCATCTATTCGCCCGGTGCGGCCGGAACCCTTCAGGAAATCTTCCAGGATGCCGCCCAGAACCATTACGAGACCTTCGGATACGCCTCGCCCATGGTGTTCCTCGGAAAGGATTTCTTCTGCAACCAGGTGCCGGTTTATCCTTTCCTGCAGGACCTTCTGTCCCGCGGAAGGTACAAGAACCTTATCCTGTCGCTGGCGGACAGCCCCGCAGAGGCGGTGAGCGCGATCCTGTCCTTCGACTGACAACAATTATTTTGCAGAAACGTAATAATTAGTTATTTTTGCAGCCCCGATTGGAGGAATGGCCGAGTGGTCGATGGCGGCAGTCTTGAAAACTGTTGTACGGCAACGTACCGGGGGTTCGAATCCCTCTTCCTCCGCGCAATGCAATCAATAACGGGCGCCGCACGCAAGTGCGGCGTTTGTATTATTGTGCCGTCCGTCGTGAACTTGTTCACGTAAGGGCCGGCACAATGATACAAACAGTGGCAGTATCACTGCCACGCCCGTATATTGATTGCTCTCGGAGATTGAGGGAAAAGGCCCGCGAAGCGGGGCTAATCCCTCTTCCGACGCGAAAGAGGAGGAAGAGGGATTCTGCGAATCCAGACAGATTCTTGGCTTTGCGTGGCGCGTTAGAGGGCGTCAACGACTGAGGCTTTGACGGAGAAGAAGTTGTTGTTTCCGGGGCTGAGGATGCGGTATTCCGCATGGTTGCCCCAGGAGGCCGGACGGTCGGCGATGGTCATGTCCTGGCCGGTGTCGTTGGAGACGAAGCCGGAGATGGCCTTGTGCCATGAGCTGATCCTGGCCATGGCCGTATCGGCCTGGAAATCGCCGGCGCATAGATCCTTGAGGCACTGGACGTAGTACTCCCGCCATTCGTCGCGGGCCAGGAGCTTGGCAATCAACGGATTGGCTTTGTCGTCGCCCCAGTGCAGGGGGTTCTGCCTGCCGGAATCGTAGTACAGGCTTGTGCCGAGGGTATTGTCGTAATCGTAGGGGATGAAGTAGAACCTGCCGGCGGGATTGAAGTAGAAATAGTAATTGTTGCCGCTGGTCCAGTAGTCGTCCCACATGCCAACGAGCACATTCACGGCGTAGGTCCTGAGCAGCAGGGGCACGTCCATTTTCTGTTCCGCCCATGCGTAGAACTCTTCGCCCTTGAGGGAATTGAGCTTGCGGATGAAGTCCTGGAGCTGCGCCTTTGCAGCCGCGAAATCGGTCTCGTCCGACTTCAGCTCGTATGTGTAGTTGTTCTTGTTGTCGTCGGCCCCCATCCAGCCGTTGGGATCCTTGAGCGAACCTCCCCACCGGCCTTTCCAGAGATGACCGTCCCTGCCGCCGAAAAGGGTCTCCCTGCGCTTGAGGTAGTCTCCGCGCACGTGCTCCATGAGGATATAGACTCCCATGTAGGTCTCTTTCTCGCCTATCTTGATCCACAGCCTGGTATAGCCGGCGCTGATGGCCGTCCAGATACCCGCACGCTGGAAAAGGTCGTAGCAGAACACCTCGCGGCAGTATGCGGCGTCGTCTTTGAACCACTTGAGGTCCAGCCTGCTGGTGCCCAGAAGCTTCTGCCCCTTGACGTACTCGCTGAAGTGGAGGCCGAAGTGCACGTGCTGCAGATGGCCTGCCTCGCCGGGATAGCGCCTGGACGTATTGCCCTTGAGGCGCAGGCCGGCTCTGGCCACTCTCTCCTTGACCGTGCCGTCGCTGTAATCGACGTCGCAGCTGATGTACTCCTGGGTGTTGCTGTCTTTGTTGAAAGCGGCCAGAAGCTTCTCCCATTCCGATTCGCTTATCGTAATCCTGATTTCCGGCACGGTGCCGCTTGCCGGCAGCACCGGGAGGAATCGTTCAAACTCAGGGGGCTGGTTGCCTTCCTGCCCGCCGCCTCCGCCGTTCTCCCCGCTCCCGCCGTTTTCATCGCCCCCGCCGTTCCCGTTGTCGCCACCATTCTCATCGCCTCCGCCGTTCCCGTCACCCCCGTTATCAACGACGGTATTCCCCTGATTGCCACCGTCATCCACAATGATGAGGTCGTCCTTGCCGCAGGCTGCAGCAAGGACTATCAGGAAGATGCAGAACAGGCGTTTCATGCGCATATCTTACAGGCTTTCCCGCACCTTGAGGTTCACTTCACGGAGGCCTTCGGCGTCCATCTTGATTACCTTGCGGTCGTAGGTCATGAGTCCGTTGACCTCGCCCTCGACATCGGTGGTCTGGGTATAGACGGCCGCGGAAACGCCTTCCGCGATACTGGGCAGAAGGACTTCCAGGGCATACTGGCGGTATTTTTCGAGCACCTCATCCCCGTCTTTGCAGAGGCCCTTGTAGCCCCAGTTGCCGTCTTTCTGCCAGGTGTGGCCCTCAATCGCGCAGCCTATGCCGCCGTATTCGCCGCACACGTCAATCTGTTTGCCGTCGCTGCGCAGGAGCATTACCGGCTGGGGATAGTTGTGGCTGTCGAGTATGTCTCCGCAGTGGCGGTGGTTGCCGCCGGATGCCGCATTCACGAGGCGCGTGGAATCCCGGGACCGGGTGAAATCCACCACCGCCTCGGTATCGAACTGGGCCCAGGCTTCGTTGAAAGGCACCCACACCATTATGCATGGGTATTTCTTCAGCTGGCCGATAATCTCTCCCCATTCCTTATAATAGGTGGCTTTGGCGGTATCCGTCAGGGGATAGTCCCAGCCGGTGTCGTACGCGTCGCGGCCCCACTGGGGGTCGTAGATGCCGTCGTTAACGAAGACATCCACGTTGCCGGCGATCGAGGGCATGTCCTGCCACACCATCATGCCGAGGCGGTCGCAGTGGTAGTACCAGCGCGCCGGCTCCACTTTTATGTGCTTGCGGATGAAGTTGTATCCGAACTCCTTCGTCTTTTTGATGTCGAAGGCAAGGGCCTCGTCGGTGGGCGCGGTGTAAAGGCCGTCCGGCCACCAGCCCTGGTCGAGGGGACCGTACTGGAAACAGGGTTCGCCGTTCAGCCCGATACGCTTATGTCCGTTTGCATCAACCACTTGCGTACAGCTGCGCAAGGCGGTGTAGCCCTTCACCCTGTCTATGACGTTTCCGTCTTTGTACAGTTCGATGTCCAGCGCGTACAGGTACGGGTGCTCCGGCGTCCAGAGCCGGGAATCCCGCGCATATACCTTTACGGGCTCGCCCGGGGCGGCGGTGTTCATGGACACGGGCCTTCCGGGGGCCCTGGCGTCTGCGTCCCAGCCTTCCACACCGGCATACAGGTTCACGCGCACCTTATCGGCATCGCCTGCAATCTCCGGAGTGACGGTTATGCAGCCGGTCTCCACGTCGGCGACGCAGTTGTAGTCCCTGACGTGAGTTTCAGGGACGGGTTCGATCCATACGCTCTGCCAAATGCCGGTGACAGGCGTGTACCAGATGCCTCCGGGTTTGGAGACCTGCTTGCCGCGGGGCTGCTCGTCGTTGTCGGTGCCGTCCAGGACTTTCAGTACCAGGCGCTGACGGCCCTTGACCATATAGTCTGTGATATCGAATTCGAACGAGGTGTAACCGCCGGTGTGGGAACCCAGATACTGGCCGTTGAGCCATGCCTGGGCCTTCCAGTCAACCGCCTCGAAGTGCAGCAGGACCCTGTCTTTCCACTTGCCGGGAATCTTGAAGTCCAGCCTGTACCAGAGGGCGCTGTCGGCCCCTACCCTTCGGCCCACTCCGGACAGCGAGGACTCGACGCAGAAGGGGACCAGGATCTTGCCTTCCGGGGCGTCGGGGTAGGGGAGGTCTGCGGGTGTGATTGCGTAGTCCCAGAGTCCGTTGAGGCATTTCCAGCCATTGCGTACCATCTGCGGGCGTGGGTACTCCGGATGGGCGTTTTTGGGGCTGACTTCCGATGCCCAGGGTGTCCTGATGCGGTCACCGGCCGGTGCCCATTTGCCATTGGCGCCGGTGCATCCGAGCGTGATGAGGGATGCCATAAATAGCAGTCTTGCGGTTTTCATAGTCACAAATATAACGATAATAAGCACAAAAACAGTTATCTTTACGGTCGTAAAAGAATCAACCCCATGAAAAAGACTGCAATAGCCCTGTTCGCGCTGCTGGCGCTCTGTGCCTGCAAAAAAGACAATATCGGCGTCTATACCATCCAGGCCGGAGACGTAACTATAAAGGTGACGAATTTCGGCGCCCGCGTGATGTCCCTCACCACTCCGGACAGGGACGGCAACATAGAGAATATCGTGGTGGGCCACAATACTGTCGATGAATACATCACCCCTCCGGGCGAGCGCTTCCTGGGCGCCTGCGTGGGGCCGGTCGCCAACCGGATAGGCGGGGCGAGCTTCGAGGTGGACGGCGTCACTTATCACACGCCTGCAAACGACAACGGCCACAACACCCTTCACGGCGGATTCAAGGGAGTGGACAATCTTGTCTGGGACGTGTTGGAGGCATGCGATACCGCAATCGTCTTCCACCTGCTTCATCCCGACGGGCTTGAGGGCTATCCCGGCAACCTCGACATGACCATGACCTATTCCCTGAACGGCAGCAACGAGTTCAAGGTGACGTATTCGGCCACCACCGACAAGGCGACTCCGGTCAACTTCAGCCATCACCCCTTCTTCTGCCTGCGCGGAGAGGGCAACGGCAGCGTGGAGGAATACCTGATGCAGATCAACGCCTCGCATTACATCCCCATCGATGCGGAGAGCATACCCACGGGAGAGATAGCCTCCGTTGAGGGCACTCCTTTCGACTTCAGGGAGCCGCATCTGATAGGGGAGCGAATAGGACTTGACGACATCCAGCTGAAGAACGCCCGCGGGTACGACCACAACTGGTGTATCGATAAGACTACGGACGGGGTGGAACCGGTCTGTACGGTTGAGGACCCTGTGTCCGGACGCCGGGTTGAGGTGCTCTCGGACCAGCCCGGGCTGCAGTTCTACAGCGGCAACTTCTTCCTCGGCACCGAGAACGGCTCCAACGGGAAGGTTCTCGGCTTCCGCAGCTCCCTCGCCCTGGAAACCCAGAAGTATCCCGACGCCGTCAACCATCCCGGCTTCGGCGACGTCATCCTCCGCCCCGGAGAAGTTTACACCCACACCTGCATCTACCGCTTCAGCGCAGAATAGCA
>JAFZLQ010000013.1 GCA_017551425.1 Bacteroidales bacterium
TCGCCCAGATGCGGCCCGTCTGGGTAATCAACTCAAATTCCGACGCCGCGTTTACGCCGCTGGAACTGTTCTCGCGAACCGATTCCGGCTCTGCTACGCAGCAAGAGGGCCCGGGGACCTCCGCTTCGCTACGTCCCTCCCACTGCGCTGCGCTTGTGGGCCCCTCCCGTTCACGTGGCCACGGGCGGCCACGGTCCCCGGGCCCTCTCGCTGCCTCCGCTACGCCGGAATCTGCCACCGAAACCGGATGCCCGATCGAGTCGGGCATGACGGAAACATCCGTCACTGCCGGCAACGACCTGCAATCTTCCAGGCCGAGGCGTCTGATGCTGCGGAGCTTCAAGATGCTGCGGAACTACGACAGCTGGTTCGGGGGTGCGTCCGAGTTCTGGATAAAGGTGGGGAGCGTGGAAGGCTTCAACGCCAGCACGGAAGCGGAACTCAAACTGTTCAGCCCCAGCGTGACGGACTTCATGATAGTGGTGAAGCGGCGCGACGTGGGCAAGGAAATGCCGTACGAGGCCATAATGGTGTCCGATTTCTCCACGCAGCTGGACAAGATCGCGTTCCTGGTGGTGGAGGACGACGGCGGCACCCGCACCGGATGGAAATGCGAGGCCTCGGTGAAGATACAGTCAAAGACTTACGGCGTCTCGCTGGACATCCCCTACAACGAGAAAGACGACATAGTCTGGCGCGGCCAGCTCTCCGCCCGCTTCTTCGAGGAGGAAGACATAGTCACCGGACGCTTCGGCGACGTAATCTGCAGCTTCGAGCTGGAATAGTACAAAATGTTATAACATAATAAATTTGGTTTTTACTTATGCTTGCGTTATCTTTGCCGAAACCATTCACATTTATAAAAATGAGAAGATCCGGCATTAATTCAACGGTCGTCAATAACAGCGTTGATTGCAAGATTATCAGAATCGGCAATAGCCGTGGATTGTTGATCCCGTCCCCATTCCTGAAAAAACTGTCGTTGAAAGAAAAAGACGACGTTCAGCTCTATCTGGAAGACGACAGACTCGTAATAAAGAAACTCGAGCCATACACTGGGCCTTATACCGGAATCTTTGCGGATATGCCCCGACCAGAACCGGGCGAGCCGGACCCCTGGGGAGATAAAACAACTGATGAAATCATGGAAGAACTGCGCGGAGGAAGGTCCTGGCGCGAAATACCTGAATGGTAATGGAAACACAGCGTTATCTGCTTGATACTTGTATTCTCGTGAATCTGTTCCGGGGAAAGCCGGATACTCAGCAAAGGATACAAACCATTGGCTGGAAGAAATGCTTCACAGCTTCTGCCTGCTTGTGTGAGCTGTATGCCGGGGCATTCAAAAGTGGCCGTACGCGGGACTTCAGGCTGATTGAATGGCTGACAACCAAAATGATTATCCTCCCTTTCGACAATGCCGCTATTACTTACGGGAAAATCCGGGCCCGGCTGGAACAGCAAGGGAACAAGCTGGATGATATGGACATGCTGATTGCAAGCATCGCCATCGATAATAACCTAACCCTTGTAACCGGCAATACCAGGCACTTCTCCCGCATCCCGGGACTCAAACTGGAGGTCTGGGAATAGCCTCTACAGCAGCAGCCGGGCGAGCCGGAGGTCTTCCGGGGTGGTTATCTTGATGTTGAACCTCTCCCCCGGAATTGTGGCGACCGCCACGCCGGCGCGTTCCACGACAGAAGCGTCATCTGTGAAGGACGTGTCGTAGGGCTGCCTGTAAGCGTCTTTTATCACCTCCGACAGGAACATCTGAGGCGTCTGCACCGCCACGAGCCTGCTGCGGTCCGGAGCCGGGACGCCTGGCTCGGTGCTGCGGAGCGTGTCCACCACCGGCACCACCGGAACAAGGGCCCGGGGACCGCCGGGGGCCGCCATGGCGTCCAGCATGCTGCGCACCAGCGCGGGAGTGACCAGAGGGCGCACGCCGTCGTGAATGCTAACTATGGCGCCGTCGGGTACCTTGGCGAGGGCGGCGAGCACGGAGTGGAAGCGTGTCATCCCCCCGGCGACCACGGCCTGCGGGAAACTCACGGCGTGGCGTATGCACAGCTCCTGCCACGTGGCCATGTGCTGCGAGGGCAGCACGGTTATGACGTGCGCCGAGGGTTCGGCCTCGAGGAAACGCTCCACCGAGCGCTGCAGCACGGGGATGCCCCCGAGCTCGAGAAACTGCTTGGGAACGCCGCCTCCCATGCGGGTGCCGCTCCCTCCCGCGACGAAAACTGCATATACCGGTCTGCTCATAGCGTAATTAACATTCTTCTAACAAATTTAGAGGTTTTTCTGGAATTTTACTTAATTTTGTACGAATATCATTTATCGTACTAATTATGGCTTTTTCCTTCCTGAACCAAGAGCTCGCCATCGACCTGGGTACGGCCAACACCGTCATCTACCAGAACGACCAGATCGTCCTCGACGAGCCCAGCATAGTCGCCATCGACAACAGCACCGGCAAGTGCATCGCCATAGGCCAGAAGGCCAAGCTCATGCATGAGCGCAACAACCCCGGCATCCGCACCATCCGCCCCCTGAGGGACGGCGTGATCGCAGACTTCAATGCCGCAGAAATGATGATCCGCGGCTTCATCAAGCAGGTCAACAGCAGGCACCGCAGCCTCTTCACCCCCAACCTCAAGGTTGTCGTGGGTATTCCTTCCGGCTCCACTGAAGTTGAAATCCGTGCCGTCCGCGACTCCACCGAGCACGCCGGCGGCCGCGACGTATTCCTCATCTTCGAGCCCATGGCGGCTGCCCTCGGTATAGGACTGGAGGTCGAGAAGCCCGTGGGCAACATGGTGGTGGACATAGGCGGCGGTACCACGGAAATTGCCGTAATTTCCCTCGGCGGCCTCGTGTTCCAGGAGAGTATCCGTACCGCAGGCGACGTCTTCACGTCGGACATCCAGCAGTACCTGCGCCAGCAGCACAACATCAAGGTGGGAGAAATCACCGCAGAGAAGATAAAGATAGCCGTGGGCGCCGTCATTCCGGACCTCGACGACGAGCCGGAGCCCTTCATCGTGCGCGGCCCCAACCTCATGACCGCACACCCCGTGGAGGCCACCATCACCCATCAGGAAATAGCCCACTGCCTGGACAAATCCATTGCCAAGATAGAGACGTCCATCCTCCACGTGCTTGAGAACACCCCGCCCGAGCTTTATTCCGACATTGTGGAGAACGGCATCTTCCTGTCCGGAGGCGGCGCCCAGCTGCGCGGCCTCGCCAAGCGCTTCACAGACAAAGTCAACATCCAGTTCCACGTCTGCGACGACCCTCTGCACGCCGTCGCGCGCGGTACCTGCGCTGCCCTCAAGAACACAGACCATTACTCCTTCCTGATGCGATAAATGGCCAAGGGAAAGGGAGTGTACGTAGGAATCATCACCGCGGCAATCTTCATACTTCTGGAGTTTGCCGCGTTGTCTATGCTGCGCTCCTCCTCAACCCTCCAGAACATCTGGATAAACCGTTTCGCCCACAACGTGATGGCGGCCAACTGGGGCACGGTCGAGCGCGTCCGCAGCTACTTCAGCCTGCGCGAGCAGAACGACATACTCGCCGGCCGCAACTACGAGCTCTTCAAGGAGGTCCAGCACTACAAGGAGCTGGAGCGTTCGCTCAAGGCCATGGCCAGGCTCGATTCCGCCGGCCTCGCTCCCCGCTTCAACTACATTCCGGCGGAGATTACCGCCATGGGCACCAACTCGCGGCACAACTACATCATCATCGACAAGGGCTCCGGAGACGGAGTGAACGAGGGCGACTGCATCATCACGCCCAACGGGGTCGTCGGCCTGGTGTATTCGGTTGACAGGCACTACTCCTACGGCCTTTCGCTGATGAACGAAAGGGTGAGCGTGAGCGCCCGGATCGGCCGCGAGGGCCTCGTCGCACCCCTCATGTGGGACGGTAGGCGTTCGGACCACGTAATCCTGAAGGACATCCCCCTGCACCTCGACATCCCCGCCGGAGACACCGTGTGGACCAGCGGCATCTCGAAGGTCTATCCGCCGGACATCCCCCTCGGCGTCATTGAAGGCGCCCGCCTCGTGGACGGCGCAGTCGGGGTGGTTGACGTGCGCCTCTTCACCGACCTTGCGTCCATCCGCTACGTCATCGTCGCATCCAACCCGGACCGTGAAACCATAGAGGAGATGTCGCGATGAAGGGCTACCGTTATGTCATAGTTTACGTGGTGCTGGTGCTTGTGCAGATAGTCCTGTGCAACTTCCTCAACCTGTCACGCTTCGCCGTGCTGTCCTTCCTGCCGGCCCTCGTGCTCATGCTCCCGCTGCGCTGGAACGACATCCCCATGATGGCTTTCGCGTTCGCGCTGGGCTTTGTGGTGGACTTTTTCTCCACCGGCATGCTGGGGCTCACCAGCGTCGCGCTCGTACCCGTCGCGCTCGCCCGCGGGCTTGTGATCGCCGGCATGTTCGGCGACGAGCTGGGCGCCCGCGAGGGGGAACTCGGCATCTCCCGCTTCGGCATCCCCAAGTTCATCCTTGCCATGCTGCTGCTGTGCGCCCTGTACTTCCTGGTGTACGTCTGGGCCGATTCCGCCGGCACCATGGGCTTCTGGCAGTGCGTCCTGCGCTTCTTCCTGTCGGTGCTCGTGAGCACGCCCGTGTGCCTTTTCGTGGCTACAATCCTCCGTCCCGAGTAGCATGGAAACCAACAACCGTTCAGCCAAGCTGCTCATAGGGCTCGGGGTGGTGGCCATCATCCTCCTCGGCAAGCTCTTCTGGGTGCAGATAGTGGACGAGAGCTACAAGACGGACGCCGCCAACAATTCCATGTCGCGCGAGCTCATCTACCCGCCCCGGGGCGTCATATATGACCGCAACGGGGTGCTGCTGGTGGGCAACCGCATCTGCTACGACATACTTGTGACGCCGCGCGAGGTGCAGCCGTTCGACACCCTCGCCCTCGCCGAGTGCCTGGACACCACCGAGCAGTTCATCCGGGAGCGTATGGAGTATTACCATAACTTCCGCACCCGAATCGGCTGGCAGACCCTCACCTTCCTCAAGCAGGTGGAGGCCGGAACATACCTCAAGTTCGCAGAGCAGCAGTACCGCTTCCCGGGATTCAAGAGCCAGGCGCGCGGCATGAGGGAGTACCCCTTCAACGCGGGCGGCAACCTGCTGGGATACATTTCCGAGGTGGATGCAGACTTTCTCAAGACGCATCCGGATTACCGCGCGGGCGACTATTACGGCCGCACCGGGCTCGAGGCGGCGCGCGAAGAGGACCTGCGGGGCAAGACCGGCTGGCACATCTACCAGCGCGACTCCCGCGGACGCAAGAAAGACCCTTACAAGGACGGCGAGTTCGACGTAGAGGCCATCCCCGGCAAAGACATCACCACTACAATCGACGCATACCTGCAGAACTACGGCCAGAGGCTGATGAACGGCAAGAAAGGAAGCCTTGTGGCGATAGAGCCGTCCACCGGCGAAATCCTGGCGATGGTATCCAGCCCCGGCATAGACGTGAGCGTGCTGTCCGACTTCGGGCGCCACTACAGCCAGCTGTCGCAGAACAAGCACAAGCCGCTGTACAACCGCACCGTGTCGGCGTCCTACCCTCCCGGATCCGTATTCAAGCTGGTCAACGGGCTTGTGGGCCTGGAGGACGGGGTGCTGCAGCCGTCGATGTACTATCCCTGCTACGGCGGATACGTCTATACCTCAAGCGGCCGCATGCTGGGCTGCCACGCCCACCGCACACCCCTGAACATGGAAGACGCGGTGATGATGTCATGCAACGGATATTTCTGCCACGTGATGCGCACTATCCTGGAGAACCCGGAATACAGTTCTACCGAGGAGGCGTTCAACCACTGGCGGGAGATGGTGATGAGCTTCGGCTTCGGCAACAAGCTGGGGAGCGACTTCCCTTCCGAACTCAGCGGCAACATACCTTCCGCAGAGTTCTACAACAAGCGTTACCGCAAGGGACACTGGCGCTTCCCCACCATAGTGTCCCTGTCCATCGGCCAGGGTGAAATCCTCACCACGCCCCTGCAGATAGCCAATCTTGCGGCTATCATGGCCAACCGCGGATACTACTACATCCCCCATGTTGTTAAGGCTGCCGGAGACGTGGAAATCGACCCCAAATACACGGAACGCCACTACACGCTGGTGGACACCACTCACTTCCCCAAGATGGTACGCGGCATGTGGAAGGCCGTCAACCAGTTTGACGACGGGGCCACCGCCAACGTGGCGTACGTGCGCGGACTGAACATCTGCGGCAAGACCGGCACCGCCCAGAATCCTCACGGCAAAGACAATTCGGTGTTCATCTGCTTTGCGCCGATGGACAATCCCAAGATTGCCGTGGCGGCATACATAGAGAACGCGGGCTCCGGCGCCAGCTGGGCATGCCCGATTTCGTCTCTTCTGGTGGAGAAATACCTCAGGGGAGAAATCAGCGAAGACCGCAAAGACCTGGAACGCAGGGTGTTACGCACTAAACTCATACGCCAATGAGAGACGAAGAACCGGTAAGGGGCCTGCGGCACACCGTAGATTGGAGGCTTATCATCCTGTACCTGCTGATTATGTTCTTCGGCTGGCTGAACATCTATGCGGCGGTGCGCAGCGGCGAGCCCACCGGCATCTTCGACCTCAGCTGCAACAGCGGCAAGCAGGCGATTTGGATGGCCGGGGCGCTGCTTATCGCGACTGTCATCCTGTTCGTCCTCCAGCCCTACTTCTGGGAGAGCATCTGCCGTCCCGCATACGGCCTGGTGCTGGTACTGCTGATACTGGTCATCTTCCTGAGCAGCAACGTGAAGGGCTCGCATTCGTGGTTCGAGTTCGGCGCAGTCAAGTTCCAGCCGGCGGAGCTGTCGAAAATAACCACCTCGCTGCTGCTGGCGGCGGTCATGAGCCGCCCCGGCTTCAAGATGGGATCGTGGAAGGACAGGCTGACGGCGCTGCTCGTGATAGCGCTCCCCATGCTGGCCATAATCGCCGAGAGCGAGACCGGATCGGCCCTGGTGTACGCCGGATTCATATTCGTACTGTACCGTGAGGGGCTTTCCGGCTGGTGGCTGGGGCTTGCGGGCATGTGCATCCTGCTCTTCGTGCTGACGCTCACAACGCACTGGGCCGTTTCGGTGGCGCTGGTGGTCGTGATTGCCGTGATATTCGCATGGCGCTACCTCAGGCGCGTGCCGTCGCAACGCATACGCAGGCGCATAATCCGGAGGGTGGTGCTGGCGGCGCTGGCAGGCATCATGATGGTTTTCGCCACCGACTTCATCTTCAACAATGTGCTGAAAGAACACCAGCGGGGGCGCATCGAGGTGCTTCTGGGAATGAAGGAGGACCCTCAGGGGCTCGGGTACAACGTACACCAGTCGCTTATTGCGATAGGCTCGGGAGGAATGTTCGGCAAAGGATACCTGCAGGGGACTCAGACCACCTTCGGGTTCGTGCCGGAGCAGAGCACCGATTTCATTTTCTGCACCGTGGGAGAGGAGTGGGGATTCGTGGGCTGCCTCTTCGTGATAGCGATGTACACGCTGCTGATTTTCTGGATCGTACGGGACGCCGAGCAGGCCCGCACCTCGTTCACCCGCATCTACGGCTACTGCGTGGCGTCATGCCTGTTCATGCACCTGTTCATAAATATCGGTATGACCATAGGGCTGATTCCCGTAATCGGCATCCCGCTGCCGCTGTTCAGCTACGGCGGCTCGTCCCTGTGGTCGTTCACCGTGCTGATATTCATCTTCATCGCCCTTGACCGGCAAGAAAAGAAGTATTTCTGATGTTTACCCGTATTGTCCAGATAATCAACGATATCGTGTGGAGTCCGGCGCTTGTGGTGCTGCTCATCGCCGCCGGCCTGTTCCTTACCGTGGGCACCCGCTTCGTGCAGGTTCGCCACTTGCCGGAGATGGTGCGGTCCCTGTTCTCGCGCAAGGCGGGACGCGGCAGCGGAATCTCTTCTTTCGAAGCTTTCTGCATGGCGCTTTCCGGGCGCATCGGCACGGGTAATATCGTTGGCGTCGCCACCGCTATCGCCTTCGGAGGGCCCGGGGCCGTGTTCTGGATGTGGCTTATCGCCTTCTTCGGCGCCGCCACCGCTTTCTCGGAATCGACACTGGCGCAGATGTTCAACTTCCCGCACAAGACAGTGTTCCGCGGGGGGCCGTTCAGCTACATAGAAAAGGGCCTGGGGGCCAAGTGGCTGGGGGTGGTCTTCGCCATAGTGTGCATTGTTGGATACGGGCTCAGCGGGCCCACCGTGCAGGCCAACGGAATGAGCTCGGCGCTGGGGAATTCGTTCGGAATTCCTCCGCTGTGGAGCGGAATCGCGCTGGTGGTGATCCTGGGACTCGTCATCTTTGGCGGCGTCAAGAGCATTTCCCAGGTGGCCAAGGTGGTGACTCCGTTCATGGCACTGGGTTACATCGGGCTGTCGCTGGTCATCATCTTTACGCATCTGGAGGCCGTCCCGGGGGTGTTCGGGATGATTTTCAGGAGTGCATTCGGGCTCGATTCCGCATTCGGCGGCATACTCGGATCCACCATCATGATGGGTGTGAAGAGGGGGATCTACTCCAACGAGGCCGGGCAGGGAGGCGGGGCCATAGTGTCTGCATCCGCAGACGTATCGCACCCGGTGAGGCAGGGACTGGCGCAGAGCTTCTCGGTGTATGTGGATACTCTGCTGGTTTGTACGGCAACCGCGCTGATGATACTGATCTGCGGGTCGTACAATGTGCTGGATTCCGGCACCGGGGAGATCCTGGTGGCGCAGGCGCCCGAGCTTGGCAACAACTACGCCGGCTTTACCCAGGCGGCGGTTGATTCGCTGCTGCCGGGCCTCGGAGGCAAGTTCATCAGCGTTGCTCTGATCTTCTTTGTGTTCACCACAATCATGGCCTACTATTTCTATTGCGAGTCGGCCATCATATATCTCTGGCGCGGGCGCGAGGGCAAGGGCGAGAAACTCGCCGTGTTCCTGATGCGCGCCGCCATCCTCGGCGCCGTGATCTTCGGCGCCCTCAAGGAGGCCGACGTCATCTGGCAGATCGGCGACATCGGCGTGGGGATCTGCGCCTGGATCAACGTCATTGCAGTTTTGCTTCTGAGCCCGAAGGTCTTCAGGTCGCTGAGGGATTACGAGAAGAGGCGGTAGCCGGTAGCTACGTTGCGCGGGTGAAGTTTTGAAAAACCTCCGCTCCGCTCCGTCCCTCCCACTGCTACGCAGCGGGCCCCTCCCGTTCGTGTGGCCACGGGCGGCCACAGTTTTTCAAAACATCACCCGCATTCACTCCGCTACCGTCTAACGCTGCTTGTTGCCAGCTGGCCGCAATCGTTACTGGTTGATAATCAGCGACATAAGCGATTCAGGGACCCCTGTTTCAGGGGTCCCTGAATCATTTAATCGGCTAACACCGAGCCACTTAGCTTTGCGCGCGTTATTTACGCCGCAACGGCGGAGAATAAGAAGCAGGCGCTAAAGACGGCGAGTGCTATGATTGAGATTATCCAGAGTATGAAGATGATGAGGCCGGGGTGCCAGGAGGGGGCTTTGATGCGGAAGAGCATCATAATGCTGGCGTAGAGCATCCCGATGAAAGGGAGGGCGCAGACGGCGAGCAGCAGGATCTGGAACCAGACGGCGCCGGCGGCGGCCGCTGCCTGAGGGAATGAATCTGCGATATCAGCTATGACTGTTCCGGCTACCTCTTCCATCCCGAGCCACTTCCAGCCGAAGAATGCTACAGCCTCGCCGCAGAGGCCGGAAACTGCGATGATAAGCAGCAGGAGGCCGATGCAGACTTCGAAGATACGGCCGACGGTACCCCAGACGGGAGCGTTACCTACCTGGCGGAGGGCGTCACTCACTTTGCCGCTCTCGACATTGCGGCGGACGCTCTCTGCCGAGCCGTCGTCGCCGCGTAGCTCCCAGCGCTGCCTTGCAGTGCGTGCCGGCGGGATGCAGATCCACAGGATAATGTAAATCATGGGGACGCTGATGGACGCGACACCGGAAACCTCGAAGAGGCTGAACATCGACACCAGCGTGAGCGCGAGGAACGCGACGCGAAGGATGACGGGATCGAAATTGAAGTATGCGCCGATGCCGCCGCAGACGCCTGCGATACGGGCATTCGCCATGTCGCGGTAGAGTTTCTTTGAAGGCTTGACGTCGGGAGCGCCGCTCTCGGGCTCGTCTTCCGCTATGCGCTCGGGGCGCCCGAGGATGTCTATTACGGAGAGGATGGTGGCCTTGCTCACCGAGCCGCCCTCTATGGTGCGCTCGCGCAGAAGCTCCGCCATGCGCTCTTCTATACCATCAGTGATCTCGGGATTGGTATAATACTCGGACATCTGCTTGAGGTATGCCTCCGCCTCGACTGCGGCGTCGGACTCAAGGGTGAACGGATATCCGCCTATGCTGACTTTCTCTGTCTGTTTCATTTCTTGAGAGTTTCGATTGCTTTGACCATTTCCTGCCAGGCTGCGTCCATCTCTGCGAGCTGCTCGCGGCCTTTCTGGGTGATGCAATAGTACTTTCGGGGAGGGCCCTGGGTCGATTCTTCCCAGCGGTAAGACAGCAGGCCCTGATTCTTCTGCCTGATAAGCAGCGGATAGAGAGTGCCCTCGACTACGATGAGGTTTGCGGCCTTGAGTTCGTCTATGATGCTGGACGCATAGGCCTCGTGACCCGCGAGGATGCAGAGGATGCAGTATTCAAGCACCCCTTTGCGCATTTGTGAGCGCACGTTGTCGGCGTTGCTTTCCATTTTTATTTACTTTTATAGGTAGAGAACTTTGCCATGTTGCTTGCCGTGGGGGCAAGGCCGCGGAGCTCGCATTTCTGCGCGGGGGTTATGGCCTTGGGCACGGCGATCCAGAGGATTACATACAGCCAGAAGCCTACAGAACCTGCAATCAGAGCCACCAGCATGATGATTCTGACGAGGGCCGTGTCTATGCCGAAGTACAGGGCGAGGCCGGAGCAGATACCTGCGATGCGGACGTCGTCTGTGTCTCTGTAGAGCTTGCGGACGGCCTTGGCAGGCTCTTCCGGCGCAGCGCTCGTGGAGCTGCCGTCCGGCATTCCGAGCTGGGATATTACCTTTTCTACGAGGTCGAGATCAACCACGCGGCCGCTTTCTCCCACCGAGGCGTAGAACAGATCGGCAATGCGGGACTCGATATCGTCCATCACCTCCGATGCCGGGGCATCCTTGAGATGCGAACGGAAAAGGCCGAGATATGAGTCAAGGCGCGCATATGCGTCTTCGTTGATGGTAAAACTTCTGCCGCCCAAACCGGCGTTAATAACTTTCTTCATTGCTTTAACGGTTTTTGACACCGCAAAGATATAAATAATTTTTAATACTTTGCAATACAAGGTACAATTTTTTGCAAAATTTTTATTCGCGCAAAGCTAACTTACTGATTGACTGCCCATTAGCCGAACTGCCTGCGGTAAAAACACCGCAGGCAGTTCATATAATGTATTGGTTACCAGCAATTTAACTTTGCCGGCAATAGCTTCAGCTAGTCGCCGAGGGTAGCCACCATGACAGCCTTGATCGTGTGCATGCGGTTTTCGGCCTCGTCAAAGACTATGCTGCCCGGGCCCTCGAAGACCTCTTCGGTTACCTCGATGCCGTCGAGCCCGAACTTCTGGTACACGTCCTCCCCCGCTTTGGTGTCCCTGTTGTGGTAGGACGGCAGGCAGTGCATGAACTTGCAATTGGGGTTGCCGGTGCGCTCCATAAGCTTTGCGTTGACCTGATAAGGCATGAGCATGTCGATCCTTTCCTTCCAGACGGCGTCGGGCTCACCCATCGACACCCAGATGTCGGTGTAGATGAAGTCGCAGCCTCGCACGCCGGCATCCACGTCGTCGGTGATGGTGATGCGGGCCCCCGTCTCTTTTGCTATCTCGCGGCACCGGGCGACGAGTTCAGGTGCGGGATGCAGGGCCTTGGGAGCCACTATCCTCACATCCATTCCCATCTTGGCGCCGCCCACGAGCAGTGAGTTGCCCATGTTGAACCGGGCGTCGCCCAGATATGCATACGAAACCTCTCTGAGCGGCTTGCCGGCATGCTCGCGCATGGTCAGGAAGTCTGCCAGGACCTGGGTGGGATGGAACTCGTTGGTCAGGCCGTTCCAGACGGGCACGCCAGAGTACTGCGCCAGCTCCTCGACGGTCTTCTGTGCGAAGCCGCGGTACTCTATGCCGTCGTACATGCGCCCGAGCACGCGTGCGGTATCCTTCATTGTTTCCTTTATGCCGATCTGGCTGCCGGTGGGGCCCAGATAGGTGACGTGAGCCCCCTGGTCGTAGGCCGCGGTCTCGAAGGCGCAACGGGTACGGGTCGATGTCTTTTCGAAGATGAGGGCGATGTTCTTGCCACGGAGGCGCTGCTGCTCGGTGCCGGTATATTTGGCCTTCTTGAGGTCTGCGGCGAGGTCTAGCAGGAACTGGATTTCCCTGGGGGAGAAGTCAAGCAGCTTGAGGAAGCTGCGGTTTCTGAGGTTGTATGCCATAAGACTTAACTTGTTGATTATGCGATGATTCTGGTGCCGCAATCAGGGTCGTCAAGGGCGGCGGCCTCGGTTATTATGCATTCGCTGCCTCCGGCCTCGACGAATGCGATGCCGGCACGGACCTTGGGGGCCATGGAGCCCTCGGCGAACTGACCCTCTGCGAGGTAGCGTTTGGCATCGGCAACAGTCATGATGCCAAGGGCCACCTGGTTCTCCTTGCGGTAGTTGATATAGACCTTGGGGACGTCGGTGAGGATGTAGAACTCGTCGGCCTTCATGGTGACGGCCGCCAGGGCGCTGGCGAGGTCTTTGTCGATGACGGCCTCAACGCCCCTGTGACCGTCTGCAGTGGGGATGACGGGGATGCCGCCGCCGCCCACGGTGATTACTATATGGCCCTCGCGAGCGAGTTGCTCCACAATGTCTATATTGCTGATTCTAACCGGTTTGGGAGACGCCACCACCTTTCTCCAGCCAAGGCCGCGGGGGTCCGGCTTGTAGGTTGCGCCGTCCTGAGGCGCTTCCGGATAATACGGACCCACGAACTTGGTGGGATTCCTGAACATGGGATCGTCCGCAGCCACCTCGACACGGGTCACGACGGACACTACGCGGCGGTCGATTCCGGCCTCCTTCAGCACCTTCTCCAGGCCGGTCTCTATCATGTATGCGATCGAGCCCTGGGTCTCTGCGCCGCAGAAGTCCATGGGCATGGCGGGCAGGCCGAATTCCTTGCGTCCCGCCTCGTGCTGAAGCATCACGTTGCCCACCTGGGGGCCGTTGCCGTGGCCGATTACAAGGTCGTAGCCGCGCTCCAGAAGATGACGGAGCTGGCGGCAGGTACATTCCACATTCTCGAGCTGCTCCTCGTAAAAACCTTTCTGCCCGGCGCGCAGGAGCGCATTGCCGCCGAAGGCAACCATTGCAAGTCTGTTATTCATGACGTCAATCTCTTCTTAAAGGCAGGGTTGAACAACGCAGGAGGCCTCCCATCTTGGAGATCTCGCGATAGGGGACGGTTTCTACCGTCATGCCCCATTTCTCGCGCAGATGCTCCCCAAGGCGGGTGAAATGCTCCTCTATGACCACTACGTCCTCCGAGATGGAGAACACGTTGGAATTCATCCAGTACATCTCTTCCAGGGTGAGCTCGAAGACATTCTCCGGGCCGAAGAAATCCACGAGATGCTGGGCGTCGCGCGGATTCATGAATCCCGGCCTGTAGATGATGGCCTTGTCCCGCCCGACGGGCATGAAGGTGCAGTCAAGGTGCAGTATCCCTTCGTACGGGTCGGTATCGCTCTTGCGCAGATTGAGGGGGATTATCCTCTTGTTGGGGAATATCATGCGCAGATAATCCACGGCGAGCCTGTTGGTGCGGGCCGTCTTGACCTCGGCATAGTCGGGGAAATTGTACTGGCCGAGGAAAATGGTGTCTCCGCAAAGGACCACGTCCCCGCCCTCCACGTGCACCGTCTCGGGCAGGTTGTAGATCTGCTTGTAATGGATCTGCTTGTAGATGCGCTCGTAGGCGTCTATCTCGTCCTGGCGGTCAGGGATGATGTTAGAAACTATGATTTTGTCGTCGATCACAAAGCCCACGTCGCGGGCGAAGATCTGGTTGCAGTCGCGCACGAGCTCGGGGCGGTAAACCTTGACGTCGTACTTGTGAAGTATGTCTTCAAAGGCGTTCATCTCCCGGACTATGTCCTGCTCGTCGGGATAGACCCCGTGAAGGACGGATTCATAAGACTTGCTGTCGTAAGTCTGTTCCAGGGTGGGAACGGGGCCGTTGGAATACGGCAGGCCAAGCACGACTTCCCGCAGCCTTGCGGTCTCGGAATGTACGTTGAGTGTCATCGTTACTTAGTTTTAGTGCGACACAAAGATAGCCAAGAACGACGAAATAAGCAACGAGGAGAAAAAAATAGTATATTTGTAACTGTATGTTACAAGAATCCCTGGATCCACACTCACAGGAGCTGCTTGCGCAGTACCGGTCCCTGATGCCGGTTTACTCCAAAATGGCCGATGTCATCCCGGAAAGGCTGACGGAATTCTTCGCCGACGCCGGCATCATCGTGGCCGCTCTTGAGCACCGCATCAAGACGGAGGAATCCCTTGCCGGCAAAGTCGCGCTCAAAGGGAACAAGTACCGCGACATCTTCGACGTCACGGACATAGTCGGACTACGCGTAATCACGTTCTACATAGACGACGTCGATAAGGTCGCCTCCATCATCGAGCGCCTGTTCGACATAGACTGGGACAACTCCATCGACAAACGCAAGGCCCACGAGATAGACAGCTTCGGCTACCTGTCGCTGCATTACATCTGCCGCATCCCGGAATCGCTGTTCGTGAACCCGGAGCATCCAGAGCTCAACAGGATACGCTTCGAGGTGCAGATGCGCACGGTTCTGCAGCACGCCTGGGCCAACCTGAACCACGACACCGGCTACAAGAGCGGTGTGGAGATACCCAAGGTCTATCTGCGCAACCTCAGCCGCCTGGCGGGCATGCTGGAGCTGGTTGACGACGAGTTCAGCCGCATCCGCAGGGAGCTTTCGGACTACCGCCGCCAGGTACAGAAGCTGGTTTCTTCCGGCAATCTGGCGGACGTGCAGCTGGACGGCGATTCGTTCAGGAGCTACCTTTCCCTCGGCCCCTTCGACCGCCTCATCCGGAAAATGGCGTCCATCAACCAGGCGGAAATCCAGGCCGTGGACCTTTCAGGATTCCTGCCGCTGTTCAAAAAAATGGGATTCAAGACCCTTGGCGACATAGACGCGCTCGTGAAGAACTATTCCGACGCCGCATACCAGATTGCATGCTTCCAGATGGGCGTGACCGACCTGGACATCCTGTCGTCCTCCGTGGCGCCCCAGAACCTGTGTACTGCATACATCCTGAAGAACGGCGGCGGACGGGCAGGTTTGAAACTGATGCTCGACACCCTCAACGGACAGTCAGAGGGCAACGAATTCATGGCCGACTTCCTGCTGGAGCAGGCAAAAGACCTTCCTTTTATGAACCAATAAGTTATGGCAAACAAACCACTGAATACGGCCATCCTCGACCGGGCCATCATTTTTGCAGTAAAAGCCCACTCCGGAACCGAGCGCCGCGGGAAAGGATACCCCTATATAGTACATCCCATGGAGGCTGTGGAGATAGTAGCCACCATGACTTCCGACCAGGAGCTCCTGGCCGCCGCCGCCCTGCACGACACTGTGGAGGATACCGACGTGACGGTGGATCAGATACGCGAGGAATTCGGCGACCGCGTCGCCTCCCTCGTGGCTGCGGAAACGGACGTTAAAGGCGCTCCCTGGCACGACCGCAAGCAGGCCGCCATCGACCGTCTGTCCCGCGCCAGCCACGACGCCAAAATAGTGGCCCTCGGAGACAAACTCTCCAACATGAGGGCCATCGCCCGCGACTATGCGGTACAGGGCAAAGCCCTTTGGGACATTTTTCACACAAATGACCCCAAAGAGCACGAATGGCACTACCGCGGTCTTGCCGACGCCCTTCGGGAGCTGGACGGCACAGTTGCGTTCCAGGAATTCGAAAAGCTTATCAATCAAGTATTTGCATAATGGAAGCCATTAAAATATCCCTCAACGACTACGTCCTTTCCGGAGGCGGATTCAACGGAGAGAGCTATGACCACAAGACCGACCCGTCGGTGATGCTGAAGCTCTATTTTCCCGGCAAGATCCAGCAGCCGCTGGACGAAATGACGCTGGCGCGTAAGGTTTACGACATGGGCATCCCCACGCCTGAGCCCGGCGAATATGTGGTAACGGAGGACGGCCGCTTCGGCATACGTTTCAAACGCATAGTCGGCAAGAAGTCTTATTCCCGCGCCACGGGCGACGAACCCGGGAAGGTGGCGCAATATGCCGCCGAGTTTGCAGAAATGTGCAGGCAGCTCCACTCCACGCATGTGGATACCGCCCAGTTCGAGAACGTCAAGGACCGTTACTACCGCCTGCTGTCCGAGAATCCCTTCTTCACGACCGCGGAAAAGGACAAGCTTGGCCGCTTCATAGCGGACACCCCCGACGAAGACACGGCCATCCACGGAGACCTGCAGTACAGCAACGCCATCTTCGTGGGAGACAAGCGCTATTTCATCGACCTGGGAGACTTCTGCTGGGGCAACCATCTATTCGACATCGGCCAGGTGTACCTCTGCTGCTACCTCAGCGGCGAGGACTTCATCAGCGAAACCTTCCACATGCCAAAGGCGCTCGCCATGAAATTCTGGGACAATTTCGCCCCGGTTTACTTCGGCGAAGGCATACCCCTCAAGGAAATTGAGGAGCTGGTGCGCCCGTACGCCGGCCTCAAGACCCTGAACATCGAGCGTGACACCAAGTGCCCCATGCCCGAGTTCCGCGCAGCACTCGACACGATCCTATGAAGAAACTGAGAAACATACGCGCCCTGCTGCTGGTAATAGTGGCAGCCGTCGCCCTGGAAGCCACGGCGCTGGTGCAGTTCTACTTCTCCCAGAACGGCCTCCGGGAAGAAGCCAGGCTCAGGGCGGAAAGCCAGCTGGAAGCCACCAACTACGAAATCATGGACATTATCGACCAGGCCGAGGCCGCCGTGCGCAACAGCATCTGGATTGCCCAGTGGAGCCTGGACGTTCCGGACAGCCTGGGGCGAGTCTGCGAGAGGATCGTGGTGGACAACCCGGTTGTGGCCGGTTCGACCGTGGCCCTCGTGCCGGGCTACAGGAAAGACAGGCCGCTGTACTCCCCCTATGTCTGCCTGGACGAAGACGGCGCCGTCAGGGCCGTCTCTCTGGCCACCGAAGAGTACGACTACCCGCATCAGGAATGGTTCGTGCGGCCGCTGGAGCTTGACGACGGCTACTGGTCCGAGCCCTATGTGGACGAGGGCGGCGGAGAGATGCTGATGACCACCTACTCCATGCCGGTCCACAATGCGAAGGGCGCCCAGGCCGCCGTGCTCACCGCCGACATTTCCCTCGAATGGCTCAAGGACCTGGTAGGACGCATGAAGGTTTATCCCAACGCCTACTGCACCGTGAACAGCCGCGAGGGGCGCGTCATGATCAGCCCGCCGGACGATGCGGACGAAATAAAAAAGGCCATCACTTTCAGTTCCGAGGTGGGACGCACCGGATGGACCCTCTGCCTCGTCATCCCGGAAAACGACATTTTCGGCGTGCTGAGGCGCGTGGGAACCATAGTCGGCATCCTGCAGGTACTCGGCCTGCTGATGATTATCCTCATGCTCCAGTCGTTCATCCGTGGCGAACGCCGCTACCGCGAGCTGGACAAGAAGCGAGAGAGGATTGAGGGCGAACTCCATGTAGCCACCGGCATCCAGATGTCGATGGTCCCCAAGACCTTCCCGCCTTTCCCGGAACGGCACGACCTCGACATGGCCGCAACGATAGTACCCGCCAAGGAGGTGGGCGGCGACCTGTACGACTTCTTCATCCGGGACGAGAAACTCTTCTTCTGCGTGGGCGACGTGAGCGGAAAAGGCGTTCCTGCGGCTCTCGTGATGGCGGTCACCCGCACCACCTTCCGCAACCTGTCGGCCAGCGAAAACAGCCCGGGGCGCATAGTTACGGCGATGAACGAAAGCCTGTCGGCGATGAACGAGAACAACATGTTCGTCACCTTCTTCTGCGGCGTGCTCGACCTGGCGGAAGGAAAACTGCGCTACTGCAACGCCGGCCACAATCCGCCCAGGATACTGACGGACGCCATACGGTCGCTGCCCGTCGCCCCCAACCTGCCGCTCGGCATAATGTCCGGGTTCGAATTCGAGGAGCAGGAAACGGTATTCCGCTACGACGACGCACTCTTCCTTTATACGGACGGCCTCACCGAGGCGGAGAACGCCGCGCACGAACAGTTCGGAGAGGAACGCATGGACGAGGCCCTGCACGGACGCAAGAGCGCCGAGAGGCACCTTGACAACATCAAGCAGAAGGTTGCGGAGTTCGTAGGCGACGCGCCGCAGAGCGACGACCTCACCATACTCTTCATCCACTATCTGCCCATCACGCACCGCCTCATTCTGACCAACGACATCGCCCAGATTGCACTTCTGCCGGAATTCGTGGAGCTGGCCGTCAAGGATTCCAAAATGGACCCCATCATGACGGACAGCATGAACCTGGCGCTGGAGGAGGCTGTCACCAACGTCATCCTGTACGCATATCCCGAGGGGACTGAGGGCAAGGTGAGGATTGACGCGTCCGCCGGGGAAAACGCCCTCGCCTTCACCATCACCGATTACGGAAAGGCGTTCGACCCTACCGCCAGGGAAGAGGTGGATATCAACGCAAGCCTTGAAGACCGTCCGGTCGGAGGTCTTGGTATCCATCTTGTAAGGACCATCATGGATTCGGTACGATACGAGAGGATCGGCCAGAAGAACATTTTGTATTTAACTAAAAACTATTGATATCATGGAAGTTAAGATCGTGCGGGAAGACAATGTAGTAACCGCATTCCTGATTGGCCGCCTTGACACGCCGGCCTCGCTGGAGATTGCCCCCAAGATGGACGAGCTGGCAGAAGAAGCCGGCGGCACCGTGATCCTGGATTGCACGGAACTGACCTACATCTCCAGCTCCGGCCTCAGGATCTTCATCACCCTGCGCAAAGCGGCCGCCTCGAAGGGCGGAAAGATAATTGTCCGGAATATTACGAACGAGATTCGCAGCGTATTTATGATGACCGGGTTCCTGAACCTGTTTGAGATTCAGTGACCGCGGCATCGGCGGCAGCCCAACGTCTTTCAGCCCTGTCAACCTCCCGGCGCAGCTTTGCCGGCAGGTTTTCCATGCACCGGTTGCACTTCATATCGAGTGTGAACATGCGTCCGATGCAGTAGTTCGAGTGCCCGCAGCCGCTGCGGGTCATCTCACCGCTGTGCAGTTTGTTTACGAAGTCGGTGTCCCGTATGAGGGCGCGGCCCACCTGCAGGCCGTCGAATCCGGCGTCTATCACCTCTTCCATCTTGTTCAGGGACACAAGGCCGCCCACATAGATGAGTGGGAGCTTCACCGCCGCCCGGAAGCGTTTCGCATCGTCCAGGAAATATGCATCCTTGTATGGAACGGTAGGTATGACGATGCGGCCGGCAAAGAACAGCAGGGCCTTGAGCCACCACATCTTGAGCCAGCTGGTGTAATAGGCCATCGTGCGCAGGGGCATTGCGCCGCGCATAACTTCCATGGGCGCCCTGCTCACGAAGCCGCCGGAGAGCACCAGGGCGTGCACCCCGAGCCGCTCCAGTTCCCGAGCCACCTCGATGCATTCCGCTTCCTGCATGCCGCCGCGGAAGCCGTCGTGCATGTTCATCTTCACAATCACGCCGATGTCGTCTCCGGCCGCTTCCATCACCCTGCGTATCACCCTCTGCATAAAGCGCATACGGTTCTCAAGCGAACCTCCGTACTCGTCGTGGCGGTGGTTGGTGAAGGGCGAAAGGAACTGGCTGATGAGGTATCCGTGCCCGGCATGGATCTCAACGCAGTCGAATCCCGCCTTGCGTGCCAGGTTGACCGCGTTGCCGAAGTCTTCCACCAGAGCGTCTATGTCTTTGACCTTCAGCTTGCGCACGAAGGTGGGAGAGTACAGGTTGAAGCCGCCGGACGCGCCTACAGGCTGGCAGCCGCAGGTGGAACGGTGGGTCATGTTGCCGCAGTGCCCGAGCTGGATAGAGCATTTTGCGCCTTCCGCATGCACGGCGTCGGTGATCCGCCTGAGCCCGGGGACTATCTCCTCGCGCATCCACAGCTGGCCGTTGAAAGACAGGCCGCTGCGGCTGACGGACGCATACGAAAGGGTGGTCATTCCCACGCCGCCGCGCGCTACCGCAGTGTGATAGTCGAACAGGTCCTGCGAAGGGCTGTTGCCATAAGCCATGTTTTCGAAAGCGGCCGAGCGTATTACCCGGTTCCGGAGGGTCACCGGACCGATCTTGACCGGCGTAAACACTTTGGACTCAATCATTTCAGAAGATAAAAGGGATGATTCTCTTGGTCTTGGTCGTATCCAGCTGACCGGGGAATTCCTCGAGGTAGAGGTCGTAGATGCGCGCAGCGCGCGGCGCCAGGTTGGCGAAGGTCCAGAGGGCGAAGACGGCCCCGGACCAGGACCAGGTGAGTATGGCAAAGCCCACCCATTCCATGAACTCGCCGAAGTAATTGGCGCTGGTTACGTATCTGAACATGCCGCCCCGGGGCAGGTAGTGGGCAGTATCCCCGGGTTTGCGCAGGTTTCGTATTATCCTGTCCGACTGGAGGTTGATGAACAGTCCGCCCAGGAAAACTGCGGTTCCGGCAAGGAACGGCAGGCTTGTTAGCCAGCTGCCGGGATAATAGTCCTGCGGCGAGAAATAGAATATCCAGCCGCCCTGCATGAGGGCGTTCAGGGTGTTGAACAGCACCCCCATCAGGATGATGGACAGCGGCATGCGGCCGTGGCCGCGCAGGCGCAGCGGGAAAATGAAGGAACGGTTGAAATAGTGGTGCTCGAACAGCAGCAGGAAGACCAGCCTTACGCCGTCCGTCCTGCGGGGCGAAAGCCACCAGAGCGCCAGCATGGCGACGAAAACCGGCGCCTCCATCAGGAACCATCCCAGATGGTTGTCTATGGACGGACCCCACTTGGGCTGGTAGAATTTGCCGTATCCGGCATTCACGAAGAACAACGACACGAAGACCACCAGCGCTATGACGGCCATCGCTATCAGGAATATGTTGAACGCGTGAAGGGTCATCGGGCCTTATTGGATATGTACCAGCAAGTTGTTGGTGCGCAGCGAATTGTCGTACCTGAGGTAGCCGCTGGAATTCATGATCATCCTTACACCAAGCGTGGTTTCCGGATGCTCGATATCCTCCTTCCAGTGAGAGGCGCGTTCGGTGATGTCGAATCGCTTGCAATCGTCCCGGAAGCGGAGGATTACCGTGCCCTGATACAGGGAGAGACGGATTTCCAGGTGGTGCGACTTGCCGTCGGCGAAGCCATAAATCATGACGATGTTGCCCATCTCCTCTATATACATGCTCACCGCATAGGCTTTGTCTGGCGCTATGCCGCGTTCCTGGCAGAAAGTCTGGGCCTGCGCCGCCAGTTCCCACACTTCTTCCGGATGCACCACGGTGCGGTACAGGCGGTCTTCGGGAGGAACGCCGAAGTCGGACGGAACGTCCAGGACGGATTCAAGGCCTTTGAACCGGCGGTCGCGGTGCCGGATTGCATAGAGTCCCTTCAACAGTATGACGAGGAACTGGCTCACGGCAAAGGAGGCGAATATTCCCTCGACGCCCCACAGCCATCCCATGAGCAATGCGCAGGGAACCAGGGCCAGCAGTTCACCCATAAGAAATGCCCAGATAGACTTTCTGTTCTGTTCCACACCCTGCTCGTAACTGCCCATGCAGCGGGCTATGGCAACCAGAGGCATGCTAAGCGCCAGATACCGGACGGCGTGGATGGCCAACGTGAAAGAGGCGTCATCCGGGCTCAGATACAAGCCGACCAGCGGCCTTGCCAGGGCAAAGACGATTGCGCTCAGGAAACCGATAACCACGACGCAGGCCTGTCCGCTCAACTGTATCACGTCGATAAGCCCGCGACGGTCCTGCTCACCATAGCTGATGCCGGAGAAGAGCAAGGTGGCTCCGGAAATGCCCACCCCCGCCGACAACAGCAACGAGGACAGGTTCTGCTGCACTGCGAAAGCGGCCATGGCCGTAACGCCGGCAGTTCCCATAACCAGAGAGTTAAGGGCGATTATGGCTATGGACCGGGCTCCGACGCGAATTCCGGAGGGGAGGCCGGAGGTAAATATGGCGCCCGGGCGGCTGCTGCGCATGGCGCGCGGGTGCAGGCGGAACAGGCGGTCTTTTCTCATGAAATATGTGAGCAGGACCAGGGTCCCCAGCAGATAACTCACGCTGGTAGCCATGCCGAAGCCCCACATGCCGGCGTGGAACACCTTTACATTGAGCAGGTCGATAACTACGTCCGAAACGCCCATGACAAGGCATCCAAGATGCACGAGATTCCGTTGCCCGTCCAACTGGAGCACCGGTATCAGCGAAAGGAACAGCAACAGGAAAGGCGTGCCTATGAACACGGCCTTAAGATAATCCACCGCCATGGTGTTGATGATGCCGCCGCTGGGAGCCCCCATGATATGGGCGATTTGACTGGTGAAAAACAGCCCCGGCACCGCGCAAAGGATTGCGAACTCCATCGTCAGGAGCATGGCTGCCGTGAACAGGCCGTTGGCATGCTCCGTTTTCCCCCTGCCGATATACACCGTGCACGGCTGCTGGAAGCCGGCGGTTATCATGTAGGAGAAAATGCACAGCACCTCGAAGATAGGCGAGGCTATTCCGTGGGCGGCCATGCCTTCTTCTCCAAGGAACCTGGCGACGAAAACGCCGTCCACTATGCCGCATATGGCATCTGCCAGCTCCGCACTGATGAGAACCAGCATCGCCTCCAGGAATTGATTGCCGCCCAGGGCGGATATGCTACCATTTCTAGTCATGGAACTGCAAAGTTAATCATTTTTGAATGTTTGTGAAACGGATTGTTTGTAAACAAATAATTCGTAACTTGCAAAGCGTTATAACCATTTGCCTGTGATTTCGCTCCCTGTCATCCTTCTGAGCCTTTCGCTTCTTCATCCCGCCGACTCTGCGACAGTGGCGTTCATCCAGGACGCCACCCCTCTCATAGATGAACGGTTCCGCGATTTCGCCCGCCTCCTGACTGTTTCGGACGAATGCATCCCCACTGCGGGGAACGACTTCGAAATATTCCGCTCCGGAGAGCGCTACAGGGAACTTATCTTCGAAGATTTTCGCAATGCCCGCGAACTGATTGAGATAGAGACCTTCCTGCTGGCAGAAGAGCCCGGCGGCCTGGAAACCAGGGACATTCTTTGCGAGCGGGCTGCCGACGGCGTCGAGGTTCATTACCTGCATGAGTCCTTCGGAAACTTAATGGACTGCATTTTTGACGGCAGGCCTTTGATGACCGGGTTCTACGACGGTTTCCGGAAGGCAGGAATCAAGGTATACGAAAGGACGCCGATCTGGGAAATCTTCTCCGTGCTTGCAAATCCGGCCACCATCAATCACCGCAAAATCAACATCATAGACGGAAAGATAGCATATACGGGCGGAATGAATTTCACCAAGGGCAGCCTGCTCGATTGGGAAGACGCCCACATGCGCATCACAGGCCCTGCCGTCAACAGCCTGAGCGCCATCCTCAGGCGCAACTGGGACGCCGTCTGCACCCGCCCCGGGGACAAGATGGACTTCAGGCTGGAGGTCAGCGCCGCAGCGCCCTCCGAAAGCCCCGGAAAGATTATTCAGATAGTCCCCGACGGCCTGGACGCTCCGGCGTACATGGCGGAGGAAGCCATAATCCATCTCCTTCAGAACGCCCGCGACTACGTCTGGTTCGAGACCCCCTACATCTTTCCTACCCAACGCGTACTCAAGGCGCTGACGGGAGCCGCAGAACGCGGCGTGGACGTCCGGGTCCTCATTCCGATGGTTACGGACCTCGGCCCCGTTGAGCCGGCATTCCACACTTGTTTCAAGGAGTGCACGCGCGCCGGAGTGAAGATGTACATGCGCAAGCCGCCGTTCAACCACGCCAAGACCATCGTTTCCGACGATTACCTCACCTGCATAGCGTCAACAAACATAGACAGGCTGAGTTTCAGGCGCACCTACGAGGCCAACGCCTATATCTACGACGCGCCCACCGCCATCGGGCAGAAAGAGGCTTTCCTCGAGGCGCTGGAAGGAAGCACCCCCATCGACCAGAAGCTTTTCGACTCCTGGACGACGGGGGAATATGTGCTTCAGTTTCTCACCAGCCTGCTGGGCCCCTGGCTGTAGAATCCGGTTGCTACGACTTTTTCTTCACCCTCTTCGCCGGGCCGATGGCGCCGGTGGGGCACACCAGGCGGCATAGCAGGCAGCCGACGCACCTGGCGCCGTTGACCCTGGGCTGGCGGTCTTCGCCGAAGCTGATGGCCTGATGGCCGCCGTCGGCGCAGGAGGTATAGCAGCGGCCGCATCCTATGCACTTCTCGCGGTCGATTTTAGGATAGACGATGGTGTCCCGGTCCAGGTCGTGCGGCAGGTAGAACCTGGGAAGCAGTTCGCCCACGAGGTCTGCCAGCTTGGTGACGCCGCGTTCGGCCATATAGTTCTGCAGGCCCAGGACCAGGTCGTCGATGATGCGGTAGCCGTACTGCATAACTGCCGTGCAGACCTGCACGTTGCGACAGCCCAGCTGGATGAATTCCAACGCGTCGCGCCATGTTTCGATACCGCCGATGCCGCTGAACTGGGTGTTCTTCAGGATGGGGTGCTTGATCATAGCCAGAATGTGGCGCAGGGCGATGGGCTTGACGGCCCTGCCCGAATAGCCGGAGCCCGTCTGGCAGCCGTTGACCTCGGAGCCTTCGCCCAGGGTGACGCTCTTGATGGTGTTGATGGCCGATATTGCATCGGCCCCTCCGGCATAGGCGCCCATGGCGGGGTCGCAGATATGGGCGATGTTGGGGGTCATCTTGGGGATGACGGGAATGCTGACGCTGCGCTTGACAAATGCGGTGAAGAAGGTGACCAGCTCCGGGTCCTGGCCTACGTCGCTGCCCATGCCGGCCATGCGCATCTGAGGGCAGGAGAAGTTGAGTTCCACGGCATCGCAGCCCGCCTCCTCGGCCATTTTGGCCAGCCGCACCCATTCTTCCTCCGACTGCCCCATGATGGAAGCGACGACGATTTTGGCGGGATAGTTCCGTTTGAGGCGCCTGAGGATGTCGAAGTCCATCTCAACGGGGTTCTCGCTGAGCTGCTCCATATTGCGGAATCCGTAGAAATCGCCCTTCCTTCCGCTCTCATAGACGGCGTCGAAGCGGGGCGACACTTCCCGGATTTCCTGCAGGCAGATGGTCTTGTAGAAAACGCCCGCCCAGCCCGCCTCGAAGGCCCGCGCCACCATTTCGTAGTTGGTGCACACGGCAGAAGAGGCCAGGAAGAAGGGGTTCTCGCAGCGGATGCCGCAGAAGTCGATGGCGAGGGATGGCCGATCGGAGCCGGCCATGACGCTCACGTCACCACCGGCTCGGCCGGGGGTCTCCGGAAGGGCCTTCACCAGCTCCCGGATACGGATGGGGAGGTCGTAATGGATACAGGCCTTTTCTGCGGCTTCCAGTTCGGCCTCATCGGCCTTGGAAACCCATTGCCGTGCAATGGCCTCGTTGCCAAAGCGGACGGCACGGATGGCTCTGGCGGGATCGGCGTTCCTGCAGGCCTTGCTGCAGGGTGCATCTGCGCATAACAGGCAGCGTGCGGCTTCTTCGTGAAGGTGTATCATCAGTTATCTGTTCTAGTAAACGGGGAAAGTAAAATAGGTGTCCGGGAAAGGCTCGTCCTTGAGCGTGAAGTGCCACCATTCGCTGTCCAGCGGCTTGAAGCCGTGGCGGAGCATGGCGTCACGCAATATCATGCGGTTGGCGTACTGCTCCGGAGTGATTCCGGTGTAGTCGGGATGGCTTTCTTCACCGAACCAATCGAAGGGCCCGCCCATATCCACGTCTTTTTCCGCCGCCATGTCAAACAGAGTCAAATCAACCGTAGAGCCACGCGTGTGGCCGGATTTCTCCATTATGAACTCAAGTTCGAAAAGGCGGCTCTTGTCCACGTCGGGATAGAAACAGCGCTTCATCAGTGTATCCGGGACATCCGCCGCCCAGCGGACGAAATGGTCCACCGCGCACTGCGGACGGTAGGCGTCGTAAATCTTGAGCCGGTACCCCTGTGCCTTCAGCTCGTCGCTGACCACCTTGAGGCTGTCGGCCGCCCGGCGGGTAAGCAGGGCCGTCGGCGCCAGGTAGCCGTCGATACGCTGGCCCACGAAATTGTGGGTGCTGTAGTAGCGTATCTCCAGTATGACGTCCGGGATTACATCGGATATCTTGACGAAGTGCTCACGTCCGCCCTGGCCGGGAGATGCGAGGCGGCGGTATTCATCCTGCGCCAGTGCCATTTGGGCACGGAATTCCGGGTTTGCCTGCAGGTATGAGTAGCCGATGCTTGCCGCGGGCCGGCTGGCGTCCACGTCGCTCTGCCAGTGGCAGCCCGAAATGACGCGGCTTTCCCCGGAGGCCCATGCCCTTGCGAATACCGCCTCGGCGCAGTCCGGGTTGATTTCCGCCATCAGGAGGGCGCAGGCCCAGGCCCGGATGGTATGGCCGGAAGGATATGAACCCTCGGTGGCAAGCCATTCATCGTCCTGCGGGAAAATGGACGGCTCCTTGAAATAGGCGAACGGCCTGATGCGGAAGTAGTGGGCCTTCGGTTTGAAACGGATGTCTTCAATGGTTTTGGTCCCTCGTGTAAGCACTTCGTAAATGGCGGGAGTCTCCGTCCTGGATATATTGAGCCCGAAATGCTCCCCCAGAATGACCAGCGTGGTGTCCATGCTCCATACCGCATCCCTTATAGCCATCGCCGCCCGCGCAGGATCCTTTCGCTGGGCTTTGCCCCATCTGTAACGCTTGACGTCGTACTTGAAGGCGGGCGAGCACATCTCCGGCGGTGCCGGCAGGCACCGGACAAGATCGGGCAACTCGTCGGCGGGGAAATAAGGTTGAACCGTATTGTCCTGTGCGCTCACGCCCCACAGGCATACAA
Organism: Bacteroidales bacterium; assembly: GCA_017551425.1. The sequence continues at coordinate 27,325 of JAFZLQ010000013.1, forward strand.
GCGACAAAAAAATTGATATTATTATCCGTTTCATTCAAAGAATCTCCTGTAGGTGCTTGATTTGTTCAGGCGTGGTGGCCCAGGAGGTGGCGAAGCGCACGACGGTGTGATTTGCGTCGTATGGCTCCCAGATGTCGAAGCCTACCCGGGTAGCGAGGGCTTCCATCCGCCTGTTCTCAAGGATTACGAACTGCTGGTTGGTTGGGGTCTCGAGGAAGAAGGGGATGCCTTTTTCCTTGAGTACGGCAATCATTTCCTGCGCACGGTCGATGGCGTTGGCGGCGATGCGGCCATAGAGGTTGTCCGTGAAGAGTGTGTCGAACTGGATACCCAGAAGCCTGCCCTTCGCAAGGAGGGCACCGTGCTGCTTGACGGTGGTGAAGAAATGCTTCGGCGCCTTTCTGGGGAAGACGACGGCCTCGCCGCACAGGGCGCCCACCTTGGTGCCGCCGATGTAGAAGACATCGCAGAGGTCCTTCAGGTCCTGGAGGGTGTAGTCGCACTCCGGGCTTGCCAGGGCGTATCCCAGGCGGGCTCCGTCGATGAACAGCGTCAGACCGTACTTATGTGCAACCGACTGGAGCCCGGCGAGTTCCGCGCGGCTGTAGAGTGTTCCGTATTCAGTTGGCAGGGAGATATAGACGAGGCCGGGCCATACCATGTGGTCCCTGTTCACGTCTGCGCCGCAGGCGGCGAGGAAGGCATCCAGCTCGCCGGCGTCCATCTTGCCAAAGTGCTGCGGGAGAGTCATGACCTTATGGCCGGTATACTCTACGGCACCGGCTTCATGGACGTTGATGTGGCCGGTCTGTACGGCCACCGCACCCTCACAGTCGCGAAGCATGGCGGCGATGACGGTTGCGTTGGTCTGCGTGCCGCCGACCAGCAGGAAGGCCTCGCCGCCGGGACAGGCGCAGGCTTCGAGAATCTTACGCCTGGCGCTTTCTGTGTACGGGTCGCTGCCGTAACCGTCAAGCTGCTCGAAGTTGGTTTCGGACAGGCGTTTAAGGATTTCGGGGTGCGCGCCCTCGGCGTAATCGCATCTGAAGAGGATCATAACTATCTGTGTCTATCGGCGGTAAAGATACCACTTTTTGTTTATATATTTGTATGTCAAAACCAGCTGTTATGAAAAAGTACGGATTTGTCTTTCTGGCTGCCCTTGCGGTCTGTTCTTGCATTTTTTCGGGTGTGTCCGTCCTGAAGGGGAACGGCGTCGCCGTGGATACCGTCATCGATGTGGAAGGCTTCGACGCCATATCGCTTCCGGCATCGACTGATGTAGTGTACAAGCTTACCGACGGCGAGCGGTCAGTCGTGCTCACCTGCGACGAAAAGCTTGTAGATTACTACTATATCCATGTAGAAGACAATGTCCTGATTGCAGACGTCAAGCCCGGAACCGTCTGCATGTCCACCAAGGTGCAGAGCGTGCTCACCGTCTGTGCCCCTGTCCTTGAGGGCGTGAGGATTTCCGGATCCGGCGACTGTACCGTCCTCGGCCCCGTTTCCGCAAGCGACGGCTTCTATCTGAAGTGTTCCGGCAGCGGCGACATTTCCGTTTCCGGGAGCGTCAGCTGTACGGCGTTCACCGCCACCACCTCCGGCAGCGGCGACATAAGCGTCGGTGCGGTCTTTTGCGAGTCCGGCGCCGAAATAAGGACATCCGGCTCGGGCGATATCGAAATATCAGCCCTTTCCGCGCAATCCGCCCAAATCAGGACCTCCGGCTCCGGAGACATATCCGTAGGGGAAATTACCGCCGACCCGATTACCGCGGGCTCCTCGGGCAGCGGCGACATCGATCTTATGTGCAAAGATGCCGGTTTCGTGGATGCAAGTACATCCGGATCCGGCGACATCAGCATCCGAGGCACCGCCCGCAGCCTCAACAGCAGGCACAGCGGCAGCGGAGACGTCCTCGCCGACGGACTGAGGATTCTCTGAGGCCGCGGTACGCCGAAGGCAGTCGCAATACAAAGTGCAAGCGCCGGGATTATGAAACATCGGAACAGGAAAAAGCATCCTTTCGAGGTTCGGGCGCGTGCATTCAGGATCTGGCAGAAACTGGGCGCCTACCCCTGGAAGAAGGCCAGCAAAGGGAAAGGCAAACAAGGGACGGGAGACTTCTACAAAGGCGCTTTCGACAGCATCCCCTTTCTGAACGACGACGCCAAGCGCACTTTTGCGCACCTGCTGCTGAGGCCTGGCTATATGATCCGGGACTACACCCGGGGCGAACACGAACGGTATCTCGCACCGCTCACCGCCCTGATCATATTCTACGCCTTCTTCGCCCTGATGTCTTCGGTCCTTCAGCCAATCCAGCACGATCAAAGCCTTCCGTTCGACATATCCGGCACGCTGACCTTCAACGACGAATCGATACGGATCGAATCGGGACAGGACTCCACAGGAGTCAACCAGACAGCCAAAAGCTTTCTCCAGATCATTCAGCGGGGCTACGTTTATCTGCACCTCGACCAACACCCGGAAGAGGTCCACACACAGGGACAGGCCTCCCTGGCGGCGCTGGAAAACGCCCTCCGCAGCCAGGGAATTCCCTTGTTCATCGGTGATTTCATCCTTCTCTGGCTGGCGATGACGGTGGCGCTCAGGCGATACAAGCTCACCACGTCGGCATGCGCAGCGGCATCGGCATACGTGCTGTGCCAGTTCAGCTTCTTTATGCTGTTCGCACTGCTGCTCTCCTGGGGCAAGAGCACGTCCATCAGCGCAGGACTAATGATGCTCCTGCTGGTCATAGATTACCGTCAATGGCTGGGATTGTCCTGGCCCGAAAGCATCAGGCGGACGATCAGGACGGGAATCCTTTATGTTTTGCTGAGTCTTGCGGTAATCGTGGCCGTCGGTATAGTGGCGCTGCTGGTCGCACTGCTCAGGAACGCGCCCCAGGGCCTGTAACCGGCGCGGGCCTTTTTATTATTGTGGTTAATAGTATATATTTGCATATAATGAAATGCGACTGATGAGCGCCAAACGCAATTATCTTACTTGCCTGATCCTCTCGCTTGCCTTGACGGCTCTTGTATCATGCGATAAAGAGAAAGCATCGGAAGCAGATGATGATGATGTCTCTGTCTCTGTCTCTTTTTCACGCGGTGCCGATATTAGTTGGTGTACCGAAATGGAGGCTGAAGGACGTACATTCCACACTTCAGCGGGGGATCAGCAGGATATATTTGCCTTAATGAAAGAGATCGGCATGACCGCGGTACGACTCCGGGTCTGGGTAAACCCACAGAAATATGGTTACGGCCCTTGGTGCGATATAACAGATGTAGTCAATAAAGCAAAAAGAGCAGCCAGAATTGGGCTGGATGTAATGATTGATTTTCATTACAGCGATTTTTTTGCAGACCCGATCTCTGAAAACAGACCCATGGAGTGGCAGGCATATGATTTTCAGGAATTAAAGCAAGCAGTGGCGGAACATACCGGAGACGTTCTTTGGTCCCTGAAGAAAGCCGGCGTCAGCCCGCGCTGGGTGCAAGTTGGGAACGAAACCAATAGTGGGATGCTGTACCCGGCCGGCAAAATTGAATGGGACAAGACCGGCCCCGCGCGTTTTGCGAATTACGTTGAACTCAGCAATGCAGGCTATTGGGCTGTTAAAAATGTTTTTCCGGAAGCGCTTGTCATTATCCACCTTGGGGGCACTGAGAATCCGAGATGGTTTTTCCCTGATTTCAGAGAGGCCGGAGGGAAATTCGACATGATAGGTGTCTCACATTACCCGACTGAACAGGAATGGGATAGTGCAAATGCTTCTGCAACCCACAGCAATATAAATGCTGCCATATGGGTGAAAGATATGGCGAAAGATTTTGGCGTCCCCGTTATGCTTGTCGAAACAGGATTCGACGTGCACCGGCCGGAGCTTGCTTCAGTCATAATGAAAGACCTGTTTTCGCGAATGGAGGCCATTCCGGAATGTAAAGGAATCTTCTATTGGGAGCCTGAAGTGGATGGTGTATGGAAGCCTGCTTTCTACAACTCTCTCGGGTGGGGTGCATATGGCATGGGAGCATTTACCACTAGCGGTGCTCCGACACACGCCCTTGATGCTTTCGGGCATAATCAAGAGTGGTAAGGGAGTGGGGGCGTTCCCTGTTGCACGGAACTCACCATGACATCTTTTTTTGTATATTTGCAGAACCAGGTACACTAAAACGCATAGCCTCATACTGGACACGCGCTTATGCCCAGAGACTTCATACCAAAAACAGTAGCTGCCAGAATCATCTTCCGGACAGTATTATACGTTGCTGTCCTCCTTGCCCTTACCATTTTGGCAATGACAATTGGCATGCGGATCACCATAAATGAAGAAACCGGGCGCCAGGCGGATCTGACGCTGGAAGGGGTTACCTGCAGGATTGACAACACCTTCCTTGGCGTGGAACAGACCGCCCATATTATCAAAGGAGATATTCCATTCTTTCTTGAGAGTCCCCAAAAGCTGCTGCAGTTGTGCCGTGAAGCCATTAAGGCCAATCCTGACATAAGCGGTTGCGCCATTGCCCTTAACCCAGATTATTACACGGTCGGGGGGAAACCATTCATGGCCTACATTTACAGGAGCGGGGAATTGCTTGTCTCTTCTGAAACCTTCACCTCACGGCCTTTTACTCAGCAGGAATGGTTTACAAAGCCACTCATCGACGGCACCCCCTCTTGGGTGGGACCGCTAAAGAATGATGATACCGAAGAAGAGCCCATTATATCATATGATGTTCCAATTCTGGACGATGGCCGCACCGTGGGGGTTCTTGGCGTTGACGTCTCACTTGGGACACTCACAGAAATTGCCCAGCAATACAGGACAACCTCTCATTCTTACATAATCATCCTGGACGAGGACGGGTCTTATATTGTCCATCCGGACAGCACAAAGCTGCTTAGTGTAAACAGCATGTCTAACTTCCGTGATACGGAAGACCCCGCCATCATGGAAACAATCAGGGAAATGGTTGCCGGAAAAACCGGAAAGACAACATTCACTCTTGACTCTGTTCACTATTATGCGGCATATATGCCTTTCCAGCAGTCGGCGCTTCCCGGGCGGCAGGTTAACAGCCTTGGTTGGAGCATTGCTGTGGTTTATCCGCAAAATGAGTTGATCAGTCAGTATGACCCCGGCTTCCGCTATACCATTTTGATAATCCTTGCCGGCATACTGCTCCTTGTTATCGGAGCCAATGTTCTTACGCGAATCAGCCTTAAGCCGCTGCGGAAACTCACTTATGTTTCCAGGAGCGTCGCAAGCGGCAATTATCTGTCCACAGACTTTGACACAACGCGTACAGACGAGGTCGGGCGGCTCCAGGCTCTTTTTAACAAGATGCAGAATTCCATCTCGGACCATATGGAGAGGCTCATGGACCTTTCCCGGAAAGAGGAGTCCCGCAGGGAGGCTCTCGCCATAACATATGCCAAAACCAAAGAAGCGGAAAAGCATAGGAGTACAATTCTGGGCAAAATGACCCATAAGATGGTCGATGTCACAACAGATCTCTATGCCGGCGTGGAAAAGCTCTATGAAAGCGGCGGGGTTTTGGATGGAAAAGAGCTGAAGCAAATACTGGAGAGTATTGACAGTAACGGCCTCAAGGTAACAGAGATCCTTTCCGAGATGTTAAACGTAAAGAAGTGAGAGACCTATGCGGAAACTTATCGGGAAAATACGGGATTCGCTTCCAAATAAGATAAGCCTCAGCATGTTCTGCATCGTGCTGCTGGTGTTTATCCTGGCCAATAGCGTCTCAATGACTTTGTCACAGTACCATTTTCACTCTATTGCCTTGAACAGTACCCGGAAGATCCTCAACACAGCAGGTGCCAAGGCGGACCGTTATCTCAGGAGTGTGGAAAACGCCACCAACACCACCGCCTGGATTGCCGAAAACAAATTCCGTCCGGATTCCCTGCTGGTACTGTCAAGGCGCATTGTAGAGCAGAACAGTTTCATCTCCGGCTGTTCCATTTCGGCCCAGCCATACATGTTTCCAAGTGAAGGACGCTATTTCTCCGCTTATACAGTCAGAAAAGGTGATGAAATCATTACCGTCCAGGAAGACGGATACGAATACTTCGACTATGAGTGGTACAGTAAAGCCGCTACTGCGGGGCATGCCGTCTGGATCGATCCCTTTATGGATGACAATGAAGGTTCACTTTCGGCCGACCATTTGATAGCCTCATATAGCCGTCCCCTGTTTGACAAGGGGAACCACCTTATTGGCGTCATCTCCACAGACCTCTCCTTCCCGGAGTTATCCAAGGCGATGTCTTCTGAAAAGCCATACCCCAACTCATTCTTTATTCTTCTGGGGCATGACGGCAGGTATTTTGATCACCCGGACAGCACCAGGATTCTTGTCAATACCATCTTTGATCCCACTTCTGGTCAGTATTTCTCCGACAAACTGACCCTGGGGCGTGAAATGGTTGCCGGCCATAGCGGGGCCATGCATGCCGACGTTGCCGGCGTTCACAGCATGATTTCCTATGAGCCTATTTATGGGACGGACTGGAGCGCCGCCCTGGTTTGCCCGGAAAAAGACGTATTGCGCGGATACCGGCGCCTTGACATAGCCATTCTCCTTATAGTATTTGTCGTCTTGCTCTTTATCCTTTTCATTTGCCGGAGAACTGTGGCGCGGGCCTTTGCTCCAATGAAACTTCTGGAAGAACAGGCCAGGCTCATTACAGACGGGGATTACTTTTCAGAAATGCCTCTCGGCAACGAAAACAGCGTCATAGGCACCCTACAGAACAGCTTTGCCCACATGCAGGAGGTGCTCAGAAAAGATATCCTTGAAGTTAACGAAAAAACAGAAGAGCTGTCAAAGCGTAACGACGAATTGGAGAAGGCAAATACGGCGCTTGAGGAAGCCCTCCACCGTCAAAGTGATTTTATCTCCAACATGACCCACCAGGTCCGTACCCCGCTCAATCTGGTCATGGGTTTTGCCCAGCTTCTCCGGGATTCCGGTCCGGACTCCATGTCCCAGCAAGATCTCAAGAGAATTATTCATGTCATAGACTACAACGCCATGATTCTTCGCCGCATGTCCCTGATGCTGTACGACAGCTCTGACCGCGGATATCAAGACGAAGTTGTGAACCTTAGTTTTAGCCCCGTGTCTCCAAATTTAATAGCCAGGGAGTGCATCGGCTATACTAACCGTTATTTCCCCGAGGCCACAGTAAAACTGAAGACATCGCTTGATGATGATTTCACCATAAAATCCGATCATCTTTACCTCATGCGCAGCATTCGGGAAATCCTTTACAATTCCGCCAAATACTCTGACGGAAAGAACATCTCCATCAGCGTGAGCGCAAACAAAGCCAGTGTCCGTTTTGTCATAGAGGATACAGGAATTGGAATTCCTGATGATAATAAGGAAAGTATCTTCAATCCTTTTTACAAGTGGAACTCTTTCTCTGAAGGTCTTGGTATCGGGCTTTCGCTTACAAAACGTCACGTCATTCTTTTGGGAGGCTCCCTGACGCTGGACCGTGACTATAAGCAAGGCTTCCGGTTTATAATGGAAATACCTTCTGGTGATTCTTGACAGGGACTTGGCGAATTTATATGGCGTTGAAACAAAACGACTTAACCAGCAGGCCAATCGTAATAGAGACCGTTTCCCTCAAAGGTTCAGATTTCAGTTGTCTAAAGATGAGAAGAATGAACTGGTTGCAAATTGCAACCGGTTCGAACCCTTGAAGCACTCATCAACCCGTCCCTATGCCTATACTGAGCAGGGGGTAGCCATGATGTCGGCTGTTCTTCATACACCTTATGCCATAGAGATTAGTGTTAAGATAATGGATGCTTTCGTTATTCAGCGTTCTTCTTGAACCGGTGCGTCTTTTTTGAACTAAAAACGCACCATTTAATGAAGAATTATTTGGAATTATGTTTTATAAACATTATGTTTGTGCCGCATAATTATTTAATATGGAATTTGTTGACAGAAAGAAAGAGCAGCAGCGGCTGCGTGAACTCCTTAACAGTGGTTCGCCCAGGTTTGTCATCGTCAGGGGACGTCGCAGGATAGGGAAGTCGGCACTGATAGGTAAGGTTCTGAAGGAAAGCGACATATACTACGAGGCCGATAGAACGGCCGCGCCCAATCAAATGCTAGTGTGTTCACAAGTCATCAGCAGGAGATTCCCGGGGTTTGCCGATGCCGTTTACCTGGATTGGAAGGCGCTATTGAAAGCTATCAATCATAGGGTAACTGAGCCAATAACTGTTTGTTTGGATGAGTTCGCATATCTTGTGGAGAATACGCCGGCGCTGCCATCCATTGTCCAGGGCCTGCTGGATGATGATAAGGACCCGTTGAAATACAATTTAGTCCTTTGCGGTTCCTCTCAGCAAATGATGTATGACCTGTCTCACGACGAGTCATCTCCCCTGTTTGGCAGAGATGATTCCGATTTCAATATGAGGCCGATTGCTGCACCTTTCCTGTCGGATGCTTTGAGTTTGAATGCGCAGGAGACAGTGGAGAACTATGCCGTGTGGGGAGGCGTACCGCGCTACTGGAAGCTTAGGGAGGATTGTCCCAGCCTTAAAGAAGCCATTGACACTCACATTTTTTCCAATCTTGGAGCGCTGTATGAGGAACCGCTTCATCCTTTCCGGGACGACATAAAAGATCCGGTGAAGACAGCAACCATCATGTCCATTGTGGGCAATGGTATCCATCGGCTTTCAGAGATAGCATCAAGGTGTAACGAACCCGCCACAAACCTTTCGCGCCCATTGGCCAAACTGTTGGATTTGGGTTATCTGGAAAAAGATATTCCTTTTGGAGAATCGCCCAAATCAAGTAAAAGAAGCCTTTATCAGATAGCCGACCCTTTCCTTAGTTTTTACTATAGGTTTGTACCGGCAAACCGTTCCTTTATCGAAATGGACCGCAGACTTCCTCTTGAAGAGGCTCTGGCCGATAATCTATCGTCACATATCGGATACTGGTGGGAGCACCTGTGTCGGGATGCAGTATTCGGGAACCGGATTGACGAAATCGTTTTCGGTAAAGCCTCCAGATGGTGGGGGAAAGTGCTTCTTGAAGGAGAGGAAAAACCTCGCGATGTAGAGCTGGACGTGGTTGCAGAGTCAACCGACGGGAAGACCATCCTCATTGGAGAGTGTAAATGGTCCACCGGCGAAAACGGACGTCTTCTGACGCGGCAGCTGGAAAAGATAGCCCGAAGTCTCCCATTTACCCAAGGTAAAACAGTATTAATCAAACTATTTACTAAAACTCGCCCGGAAGAAGACCAGGGTAATTCCCTCCTTCCGGCCGATGTTTTGGGGCTACTTTGACAAATACAACCGCGGTTCCATTATTGTGAATATGTGAACTTCCCCTTCAAGATGTATTAACTCATCATAAAACGTCCTGATTTATAATAATTTACAAAAAATGACCGTCCGAGTCTATCTCAGGCGGTCGTTAATCATATTAAGCGATTTTGTTAGTATTCTTGTTAGTAA
>JAFZLQ010000064.1 GCA_017551425.1 Bacteroidales bacterium
CCTGGGGGTGCAGGGGGATAGTCGGGCGAAGCCCACGACAAAAAAAGCTGCCGTTTGGCAGCATTTTGTTTCGTGGGCGATGGCGGACTCGAACCGTCGACCCCCTGCTTGTAAGGCAGGTGCTCTAAACCAGCTGAGCTAATCTCCCGTTAAATGGTTTTAGACGAGACTAAAACCTGTCTTCGGAAGAGACGGTGAGTTTCTTCCTGCCGTGACGGCGGCGTGCCGCAAGGACGCGACGTCCGTTGGGAGTGCTCATGCGCTCACGGAAGCCATGCTTGTTGACTCTCTTGCGGTTTGAGGGCTGGTATGTACGTTTCATTATCTTATGTTTTTTTAATTATTCGAATTTGGGAGGACAAAGGTACGATTTTCCAACTTCAATTACAAATTTTTCTTTGAAATATTCGTTATTTATCCAATCTTCGATCTTCCAGACCCTTACAAAGCCTGCCTGCACCCCCCTGCGGCGGCATAATTCGGAGATTTCCGAGAGCACGTCACCCCCCTTCAGGCACAGTATGCTGCGGCGGTATTTACCTTTCACCCAAGGATAAAGGTCGCTGAGCGAGGCGACTGCGCGGGTGACTATCCAGTCGAACTGCCCGGGGAGGGCCTCCGCCCTGGCGTTCACGCATTCCACGTTCTTCAACCCGAGCCCGTCGGCAACCGCCTGGGCCACCTTGAGCTTCTTCCCTATTGAATCGCACAAGGTAAAATCAGCCTTCGGCCATTCAAGGGCAAGCGGAATTCCCGGAAAGCCGCCGCCGGTACCCAGGTCCAGCACCGAAGCCCCGTCCATCACCCCTTCGCCGTAATGCAGTTCCACATACCTGGCGATGGCAAGAGAATGCAGGAAGTGATGCTCGTACAGGTTGTCTATGTCCTTGCGGGACACTACGTTGATGCGCTCGTTCCACTCCCTGTAGAGGGCGGCTGCGGCATCGAAATCGGAGCGTTGTGTTCTCATATCATTTTGTCCAACAGCATCTTGGCGCGGCGGATACGGGTACGGACAGTATTCAGTTCGAGCCCGGTTTCCTCCGCTATCTCCTTGTATTGCATCCCCTCGATGAGACGGCTGCGGGCGATGTCGCGATACAGTTCCGGGAGCCTGTCAACCATACTCTCGGTACGCGAGCGCGTCTCCGTCTTTATCACCTCGTCCAGGGGGTCTTCCGGATTGGGGGTATCCGCCACGAGCAGCGAGCGGCCGTCTTCGTCAATCGACACATATCCCCTCTGGCGCCGAGCTTCCTGTTCTATGACGTCGAAGGCAGTATTGCGTGCGATCCTCTTGAGCCAGGCGTCGAAGCGGCCGATGGCGGGATCATAGCTTCCTATCTGCCGGAAGGCCTTCTCGAAGGTCTTGGAGCAGACATCCTCGACGTAGAAACGGTCGAGCTGCTTCATGTTCTTGCCGAGGTAGGCCCTCAGGGCTCCTATGTTGGAGTCCCACAGCTCTGTGAATGCGGTGCCGTCGCCTATTATCGCGCGGCGCACCAGTTCGTCAATGGGCCTGGAGCCAGTCTGAGCCATAATTGCATTCTACGGTTAAAGGGACGTCAAGCTTGATGACTCCCTGCATTTCTGAAATCAGGATCGAACGGACGGCGTCTATTTCCGCCTCCGGCACCTCCAGCAGCAGTTCGTCGTGAATCTGCAGCACCATACGGGACTTCAGCCCCTCTTCGCGGAGCCTGCGGTCCACCGCTATCATCGCCAGTTTGATTATATCGGCGCTGGTGCCCTGTATGGGTGCGTTGACGGCGTTGCGCTCGGCGTACGCCCGCACTGTGGCGTTGCCGCTGGTGATGTCCGGCACGTACCTGCGACGGCCGAGCAGGGTCTCCACGTAGCCGTTCCTGCGTGCCCCCTCAAGAGTGGCGTCTATCCACGCACGTATGCTGGGGAACGACGCGAAGTAGTCTTCTATCAGGCGTTTAGCCTCGCTGCGCGGGCATCCGAGGTTCTGGCTGAGGCCGAAGGCCGAGATGCCGTACATGATGCCGAAATTTGCTGTCTTGGCGATGCGCCGCTGGTCCGAAGTGACATCGCTCACGCCGATGCCGAAGATCTTTGCCGCCGTAGCCGAGTGAACGTCCACACCGCTGCGGAAGGCCTCCTTCAGATGCTCGTCGCCGCTGAGATGAGCCATGATGCGGAGCTCGATCTGACTGTAATCGGCGCTCATGATGACGAATCCGGGAGCGCCGGGCACGAAGGCGCGGCGAATCTCGCGCCCCTGCTCCGTACGTATGGGGATATTCTGCAGGTTGGGGTTGGAACTGGACAGGCGTCCGGTTGCCGTAAGTGCCTGGTTGAAAGTCGTATGCACACGTCCGTCACGCTGGCTTATGTAGCCCGGCAGAGGGTCGATGTAAGTGCCGAGGAGCTTCTTGAGGCCACGGTAATCCAGAATCATTCCGATTATCGGGCTGCGGTCGGCGAGCTCTGTGAGGGTCTTCTCGTCCGTGGGCCAGTTGCCTTTCGAGGGCTTTTTGGCGCGCGGGTCGAGGCGCATCTTCTCGAAGAGTATCTCCCCGACCTGCTTCGGCGAATTGACGTTGAGCTCCGGCGCGCCGGCAAGCTCCCGTATCTGTTTCTCGAGAGCGTCTGCCCGGGTACGGAGGCCGTCGGCAAAAGAACGCAGGGCGGCCGGGTCGATGCGTACGCCCGCCTGCTCCATCCGCGCAAGCACGCCTTCGAGTGGCTCTTCGACATGTTCGTAGAGGCTGCGCAGGCGAGGGTCCGTGGCGTCCATCCTTACAAACAGCGCATCGGCAAGGGGGATAAGGACGGCGGCGTCCTTGCTGCGGTCGGCCTCCGGAGCCTCGTCGAAGAGGGACATCTGAGCCTCGGAGGCGGATTCCTCAAGCTCGACGCCGAGGAAGCTGCGGGCGAGTTCGGGGAGTTTGTGGGAGGCTTCGGGGTTGAGAAGGTAGTGAAGGAGCTCGACGTCCTGAACCTTTCCAGCCAGCGTGATTCCCTGCAGCGCCAATGAATTCATCTGCGCCTTGAGGCTGATGCCCGCCTTGGTCAGCTCAGGATTCTCCAGAAGATCTTTGAATTCTTCCGGCTTCCCGCTCGCAACACCGTGACTGTCTGCAACATACAGCTTCTCTCCATCCAGCAGTATTGCTATTCTGTTGTCGGTGATATCTGACGGAGCGCAGTGGAGGCAGCCAGGGGTTTTCAGAACCGTCTGCGCCCACGCAGTCGTGAGTGGGGGGGACCCGGGCGCGAGAGCGTCTGGGGGGGATGGATTTTTTGAATCATCCAGTGGATGGTTCGAAAAATCCAGTTCTGAAAACCCCTGGCTGCGCAACGGAGCGGAGTCAGATATCTTCCGAACCAGACGTATCAGCGAAGGGAATTCGTACAGCTTGAAGATTTCCTCGACGGACGGGTTCCACTGAAGGTCCAGGACCATATCGTCGGCAGTGGTCTCCAACGGAATGTCGGTCTTTATGGTGACGAGCTCGCGGCTGAGGGCGATGTGGCCGCGGGCGGCCTCGAAGAGCTGCTGCTGGCGCGGGGTGAGCTCAGCCAGGTGCTCATAGACGCCGGCTGTGGATCCGTACTTGGCGAGGAGCTTGGACGCCCCCACCGGGCCCACTCCCTGCACCCCCGGCACATTGTCGGACGAATCACCGCAAATCGTCAGTATATCAATAACTTGCGCCGTATTCCGTATCCCCCATTTTTCACAAATCTCGGCCTCGCCCAGCACCTCGTTGTCGGCTCCTGACTTGCCGGGCCTGTACTGCCAGATGTGCGGAGCGACGAGCTGGCCGTAGTCCTTGTCGTGCGTGACCATATATACGTCGAAGCCCTCGGCCGCACTGCGTACCGCCATGGACCCGATTACGTCGTCGGCCTCGAAACCCGGGATCATCAGCACGGGGATGTCAAGCGCCTTGACTATGGCCGTAAGCGGCTCCAGGGCGTCGATGACAAGCTGCGGAGTCTCGCTCCGGTTTGCCTTGTACTCAGGGTAGAGCTTGTTGCGGAAGGTGCCTCCCGGAGGGTCGAAACTCACCGCGATGTGTGTGGGTTTCTCGCGGTCAATGAGCTCCAGCAGGTATTTGGTGAAGCCAAAGAGGATAGATGTATCCACGCCTTTCGAGTTGACCATCGGACGGCCGAGGAAGGCGTAATACATTTTGAAGACGAGCGCATGGCCGTCGATCAGGAAAAGTTTCATAATGAAACACAAAGATGAGACTTTTTTTGAAAGTTTCAAACATCTTGCATAACTTTGGGCGCTTATGGAAAATGACGAGCTTTTTATGAAGGAAGCCCTGCGAGAGGCCCAGGCCGCCCTCGCAGAAGGAGAGGTGCCGATCGGTGCCGTGGTCGTCTGCAAAGGACGCATTATCGCCCGGGGCCACAACATGACCGAGCGCCTGCACGACCCCACCGCCCACGCAGAGATGATCGCCCTCACCGCCGCCACCGAGGCTATGGGAGGCAAGTACCTGACCGACTGCAGCTTATATGTAACTGTCGAGCCCTGCCCCATGTGCGCCGCCGCCCTCTGCTGGGCACAGGTGGGCCGCATAGTTTACGGCGCGCCCGATCCAAGGCGCGGCTACAGTCTATACTCCCCTTCTCTCCTGCATCCCAAGACAGAAGTAACCGCAGGCCCCCTCGCGGAAACCTGCGGTAAACTGGTTGCGGATTTCTTTAAGGAGAAGCGCTAATCTTTCTTTGCAAAATAGCCCATCAGGGCTTTCTGGTACGCCAGAATTGCCCTGGCGCCTTTGTCGGTAATGCGGCAAACTGTGTGGGAGCCGCGCCCCTCGCCGCTGCGCGAAACCCTGATGTAGCCTGCCTCCTCGAGTTTGGTGATCTGGACACTCAGGTTGCCCGCCGTGGCCTTCGTGAGCTCGCGGAGATACACGAAGTCGGCGTCGTCCAACGAGTCCAGCGCAGCCATTACCTTGAGGCGCAACTCGTTGTGCAGCAACGGATCCAGGTTACTGAACTCCATCCTTTATCCTCTTTTCAAACAAACATCCCGGGATAATGAGCGCCACAATTGCGCACAGCGCCACCGCCAGAGTCTGCCAGGCCCACAGTTCAGCCTGCAGGAGGAACGACAAAAAGCCTATGGACGCTCCAACAAGGCCGCCAATAACCATTGGCCGGAAACGGACGGTCTCTCCCGTGACGAACGCACCTATTCCGACCAGAAGGCATATCAAAGGATTCTCCACCGACTCGTAAAGGTCGAAGAAGCCGAAGATGAATCCTCCGAGGCATATGGCGCAGGCTGCGAATATCCAATAATCAAGTACCAGTTTGGAGCCGCGCGAACGCATATGCAGGCGCTCACGGTCTTTGCGGAGTATCGCGACCATAAGAGGGATCCCTATCAGCGGAATTCCCACCCACAGCCACAGGCACCATTCACTGCCGGTCAGCTTGAGCAGTACGAACTCCAGGGCGTAAAAGAACGCGGTAATGGAGCCCCACAGCGGAAACAGTTTCCTGCCTGAGGGAATAACGTCCATCTCAACCTTGCCCCTGGTACGGGCAATCACTTCGAGAGCGTCAAAGTTTTCTTCCATAACAGGGGCAAAGATAGTCATTTACTTGATAATCGCGTACCTTTTGGTACAAACGGTCTGGTCTGCCGCAGCCGCAGTGGGATTGGGGCTGTCGCCCTCATACAGCACCATGCCGCTGCCCAGCGTAAAGCTTCCGTAAACGGTAATGCCGGTATAACCATCGCCGCCTGAAGCAGTTACGACACCGCCCGTGACTGTCAGGTCTCCGGCAGCTTCAATGCCTGAAGCCACGCCGGTGCAACTTGCATTGACGGTGCCTCCGGAAATCTTTAGCTCACCGCTGGTCGCCAGTATTGCGGCGCTTCCGCTCGCCTCTGCCGTTATAGTCCCGCCATAAATGTTTCCGGTGCCCAGGCAGATGATGCCGTTTGCACCGCACCTGGCATTGATGGTTCCGTTATAGACGTTCAACACTCCGTCCGTTTCTATTCCCTGCATCACGCCGCCTTCGGTTACGGTAATGACGCCTCCGTGGATGCCCATATCGTGAGCCTGGATGTTGATGTCGTTATCGACCACTGTAAGCTTGCCCGTGCCGAGAGACTGGCCGTAAATGTTCAGGTTATACAGGTACTCCCAGGTATTGCCTTCGTCCATCGGAGTTTCGATATGACCGCCGGTTATCTTCAGTTCTGCTCCGTCGCACAGTATGAGATCAACGTTACCTGCAAGGGTAACCCCACCGGATATGGTAACGTCGCCGCTGACTACGTAAGTGCCGGCGGACCAGGAGGTTGTGGAGTTGGTGACGGTGACGGCGCCAGCGGGGATGGCTACATCTGTGTAATGGGTACCGTCGGTATACGCCCTGTAGGTTCCGGCCGGCTGGCTGCCGCCGCCCTCACCTACGAAAGTGACGTTGGCATCGGGGAACTTTGCCTGCCATGCTGCGGCATCGGCAACGTGGAACCTGGTGGCCTTGGGGTGCATCATATCGAACGCCTGATCGAAGCCGTCCCAGCTCATCTTCGCGGGATCTGCGGCGCAGTAAACGTCGGTAACGTTTTCGGCAAACAGGAAGGTCTCTTCATCGATGTGGGTGACGCCGGAGGGGATATTGACGGTTTTCAATCCCCTTGCCATATGGAAGGCGCGGTTTTCTATTACCGTTACGGACTCCGGAAGTTCGATGGAGAATTCCAGCTCCTCACCGAAGAAAGCCTCGTATCCTATGGCCTTCGTGCCGTCGGGCACGGTGGTGATGGCGCATCCCATGACAAGCCTGTCGGTGTTCTTCTCGAATACTGCATTTGCGCCGCTGACGCTGTAGTATTTGGGATTCTGGGCGTTGACGGTCAGCGAAGTAAGCGGGCAGTTTCCAAGATGGCCGCCGCCGTAAATGGTGGTAAGGTTCTTGGGAATCACAAGGGATGTGAGCCCGGCATTCCAGAACACGCTGCCGTTGTAATAAATCTTGTCGTTGAACTCCTGGTACCAGCCTATGGTGGTAAGGCTTTCCGGCAGGGTTATGGACTTCAGGCCCGTACAGTCCCAGAAAGCCCCCGTCTTGATTGTATTAAGGGAAGAAGTGCCGGGGAAGGTGACTGACGACAGTGCCGAGCATCCATAGAAAGCATCTTCTCCTATTGCCGTAACTCCGGCCGGAATGGCTATTGAGGCCAACGAGGTGCATTGATTGAAAGAACGCCCCCCAATCTCCGAAAGAGCGGAGCCGGATGCAAATGTAACGGACGACAGAGATGCGCAGTTGTAGAACGCCATGTCGCTCACCGCGGTAAGGCTTGCCGGCAGCGTGATGGAGGTTATTGCGGCACGTGCGGTCTTGTCGTAATAGATGACGCCGTCGGCCATAGCCGTTACGGTGCCCTCGTACACTACCTTGCCAGCCCCGTTGGCGAATGTATGGGACTGTACCGACGTGGCTCCGGTGAATTTGGAGATGTCGTCGAATATGGTAAGCTTCTCCGTTGCGGTATAGGCAAACGTGGTGGTGGCGGCAGCCGGCTCAAGTGCAAGACCTGCAGAGACATACAGTTTTCCGACTTCCGTGGTTACGCCGTCCTTGGTTTTTGTAAAGGTGCCTGAAGGCGTGACGGCGGTCACGGTAACGCCCGCGTTCTCAAGAGGGAAGAAAGCCACGTATATGGCGCTCAGGCCTGAAGGGGAAACGGTATAATTGCCGTCACCGATACTGAGGGTAAAGCTTGTCACGGAGCTTGTTATGTCCGAGCTGCCGTCGGTGAGGGTAAACTCCCAGACGCTCACTGCCCTGTCCAGGGATATACCGCCGGGCACCGATGCCACATTGTTCTCTACGACCAGGTTGGCAAGACCGTCGGACATGTCGTAGTTGGCGCTGATATCCGCAAGGGTGCCGGTCTGATCCATGAAGATGTTCTTTCCGGGATCGGAAGGATCATAATAATAAGTGCCGTACGGATAGGCTATCTTGAATTCACACGACCTGGGATTAACCAGTTTTACCGACATGGTTGCTGACCCGTCTGTATCGACCTTGGTGATTGTAGCCTTTGCCTCCTTATAATCGCCTTTCGTGTCTTCATATACCATATACAGCTCCTCCCCTACTGCCCACTCTGCCTTAAGGGTGCCGTCGCCGGGATCCGTAAGGGCCTTTGTGTCCACCCCGGACTTGGGAGAGATGGTGGTGACCATGGTTATTACCTTATCCTGAACCTGCTCGGGCCTCAGGCCTTCCACGGAGCATGAACCCGCCGCCAATACAACTGCGGCCAAAACCATAATAATCCTTGTTCTCATAACTCTGTCTCTTTAAATGGTAAACGGGTCTCCTCCATCCACGTAATCATCGGGATCTGTCAGCGTCTCGCTGTCACAGATCAGGCTCTCAGACAGACAGTACTGGACTTCTGCCTCGGGCATCAGGTAAGGGTGTTTTCTCATATGAGGTACAATTAAGGTTTATTCCATAAACTATGCAAAGCTAAACAAAGTTTATCAAATAAACAATAACGCCTCGCCCCGCATAATCAACTCGCTTATTCTCAGCTACTTACACATACTGCCTGCGGCTTTTTTACCGCAGGCAGTTGACGTAATCGGTTGACTATCTATAAGTTAGCTTTGCGCAGTGCTACGGCGCTACGGCGCTATGGCGCTACGGCGCTCCGCATAACGGGCGCAGAAGCTACGGGAGCTGAGGGAGGCCGAGGTCCTTGAAGGTACGCGGCTCGGGGACGGGAGGCAGGGGCACACGGTCCTTGAGCTGCTCGAGGGCCACTTCTATGGCCTTCAGGAGCTGCTGGTCCTCGCCAGCCTGCTCACGCACGGGATCGTTGTCGATCCAGATGTCGGGATCCACGCCATGGTTCTCCACAATCCACTGGCCGGTCGCGCGGTCGTAGTTGGTGAAGAAGGGTACGCGCACGTCCGTGCCGTCCATGTACGGCAGAGGGCCGCTGATGCCCACGATGCCGCCCCAGGTGCGGGTGCCTATCACGGTACCGAGCTTGTTGGCCTTGAAGCTCCAGGGGAAGAGGTCTCCGTCGGATGCTGAGTACTTGTTGATCAGCAGCACCTTGGGGCCGGTATGGGTGCCGTCGGGCACGGTGCCGGTCATGGTGGAGGTACGGCTCATGGTCATGCGGTACACTTCCCTCTTGAGGCGCTCTATGAGCATGGGCGAGACATTGCCGCCGCCGTTCGCGCGGTCGTCGATGATCAGCGCTTCCTTGTCGAGCTGGGGATAATAGTAACGGGCGAATTCGCTCAGTCCCTCGGGACCCATGTCAGGCACATAGATGTAGCCGATCTTGCCTCCGGACTTCTCCTCTACCGTGCGGATGTTCTTCTGCACCCACTCGTAGTGGTAGAGGGGATACTCGTCGGAAATGGGCTTCACGACGACCTTCCTGCCTCCGGCTGCGGGCTTGTCGTTGACCGTCAGCTCAGTAAGTACGCCCGCCTTGCCAACCAGCAGCTTGTAAATATTGTCCACGTCCTTCACGCTCACGCCGTCAACGGCGGTGATGTACTGGCCGGCCTTGATTCCTATGCCGGGCTCGGCAAGCGGCGAACGCAGTTTCTCGCTGTAAGGGGCGCCCTCGAGAATGCGGTCGATGCGGAAGAAGCCCTTGCTGGCGGAGATTTCGGCACCCAGCAGGCCCATATCGATACGCTCGGGCTTGGGATACTCGCCCGGCGTAACGTATGCGTGGCCGGAGGCGAGCTCGGAAATCATCTCCCCTATTATATAGTTAAGGTCGAGCCTGGTGCGCACGTAAGGCAGAAGCACCGAATACTTGGCCTTGATGGCCTTCCAGTCGCGTCCGTGCATGTTTTCCAGGTAGTAGCCGTCGCGGAAGGCACGCCAGACCTCATCGAAGATCTGGGCCCACTCCTGAGGATAATCGATGACCGAGACCATATCGTCCACCGGTATCTTGTCGCCCTTCATCTTGGGCCCGAGAGGAGCCACGGAAAGGCCGTCGCGGTCGCGGACCAGGGCCTTCTTGTCTCCGAACCTGTAACTGACGAAGCCGGAGGCGCATTCCTCGTCGCTGCCGCTCTCCAGGTCATAGACGCGGGTGGCGCCGAAGTCGCCGTACCAGATCTTCTTGCCGTCGGAGTAGAAACGCCTGCCGCTGAAAGGCAGTTTGACGATGCGGGACGTAATGCCGTCAGGATCGATCTTAACGTCAACGGGCTCCTTTGCCTCCTCGCCGGGCTTGCCTGCGGGATCGGGCCTGGCACCAGCCGCATCGGGCTTGCCGACGTGCTTGGATTTGGGCTGGGGGTCACCGTAGCCGACATCATCGCTACCTCTGGGCGGCATGCCGGGGAAACCGGCGCCGGGGCCCGGCCTGCCGGAACCTGCAGCAACAGGAGCGCCGTCCTTGGGAAGCAGGGGCGAGGGGGTGTCGGCGGCGAGCAGCGCGATGTACGCGGCGCCCGTATTGCCGAGGGTGAAGTTCCACTCGATGCGGCTGTACTGAGGGTTGATGTCGCGATCGGAGCTGAAAATCAAGTACTTGCCGTCGGACGAGAAAACCGGCGAGCTGCTGTTGTACCACCTCTCGGTAACGGGATACTCCTTGCCGGAGGCGATGTTGAACACGTAAACGACGTCCATTTCATTCTTTGCCGGACGGGTATAAGTGAGCCACTTGCCGTCGGGAGAGATGCCTACGTTCCGGAATTCCTGTTCGGGGCAGCTGAGCAGCGTACGCCGGGCGCCGGAAGGGACGCTGACTTCCACCACCTGGTTCTTGCGGTCGCTGTAGAGTAGGGTTTTGCTGTCCGGCATCCACTCAAGGCCGCGGATATAGGTATCAGTACCCGAGGTGAGCTGTTTGACGCTGCCGGCGGAGACGTCGTACAGGTAAACCTCGGTCTCTCCGGTGCCGTCGCCTATCCAGGCGATCCACTTGCCGTCGGGGCTCCAGTCGGCGCTGCGGTCGTTGGAACCGGGAGTGCGGCTGATATTGCGGGTGACGCCCTTGGAAACGGAAAGGTCGAAGACCTCGCCGCGGGCCGTGGCGACCAGGCGGGTGCCGTCGGGCGAGAGGGCTGCGGAGCTGATATCCTTGCCCACGTTCCTGCGCTCAGTACGGGCGTAAACTGCG
This sequence comes from Bacteroidales bacterium, assembly GCA_017551425.1. The sequence continues at coordinate 11,144 of JAFZLQ010000064.1, forward strand.
TCTGTGGCGATAGTTACGGGCACCTTGACGCAGCTGCGGCCGGCGGGATCGAACCTGTAGATCCATCCGCCGTTCTCAAAGACTATTGTCTTGCCGTCGGTGCTGGGGAACTTGACGTCGAAGTCGTTGAAATCGGTGACCTTTTCCGTGGCGCCCGTCTTCACGTTGTAGCAGAAGAGGTTCATCGTCATGTCACGGTCGGAGGCGAAGAAGATTTCGTCGCCTATCCACATGGGGAAGATGTCCTGGGCGTCGTTGTTGGTTACGTTGACGACGGTCTTGGCCTTGGGATCCCAGATCCAGATGTCGTCCGCCATGCCGCCGCGATAGTATTTCCAGGTGCGGAATTCACGCATCACGCGGTTGTATGCGAACTTCTTGCCGTCGGGGCTCCAGGAGCAGAAACCACCCTCGGGAAGGGGCATCTTCTCCGGCATTCCGCCGTCCGGAGACACCGTCCAAAGCAGGCCGTCGAAGCCCTCGGAGATGCGGTTGCGGAAGATGATGTTCTTGCCGTCGGGCGTCCATGCGAGCACCATGTTGTTGGGGCCCATGCGGTCGCCGAGGTCGTCGCGCTCGTTGGTTGCGGTCCATGTAACGCGCCGTGGCTCACCGCCTTGCGCAGGTATGAGATAGACTTCGCGGTTGCCGTCGTACTCGGCGGTGAAGGCTATGGACTTGCCGTCCGGAGAATAGCGGGCGAAGCATTCATAGCCCACGTGCGAGGTGATACGGCGGGCCTGGCCTCCGGTGACGGGAACCGTCCAGAGGTCGCCTGCATAAGAGAAAGCGATGTCCGTGCCGTTGGTGGCGGGGAAACGGAGCAGGCGGCCTTCTTCCTGGGCGCCTGCCTGTGCCGCAGCCGCGAGAAACGCGATGGCGGCGAAAAGAGTTCTTACCTTCATTGACTGGTATATTTTCCGCAATATAAGAATTTTTTCTTATTTTTGAGGTCATAAAACCGCAACCAATGACACACGAAATCGCTGCCGCCATCGATTCCATTGAGGTCAGCCTCAATGCCGGCGGAATGAACACAATCAACATCGTACTGGCATTCGTAATGTACGGTGTCGCCCTTGGCATCAAGCCGTCAATGTTCGTAGAAGTTTTCAAGAAGCCCAAATCCGTGATACTGGGAGCCTGCAGCCAGCTCATCCTGCTGCCGGCGTTTACCTGCGGCCTGGCGCTGCTCTTCGGCAAGTGGATATCGCCGATGATGGGACTCGGCATGGTGCTCGTCGCCGCCTGCCCCGGAGGCAACATCTCAAACTTCATGTCTTCCCTGGGCAAGGCAAACGTGGAGCTTTCAGTTTCCCTTACAGCAATCAGCACCGCCCTCGCCATCCTCATGACACCGTTCAACTTCTGGCTCTGGGGCAACATATACCTGCATACCGCAAGCAACATCGTGGGAGACGTTCCGGTGCTTGTCATCCCCCTGTGGGACGTATTCAAGACCATCTTCATCCTTCTGGGTATCCCCCTGACGCTCGGCATCCTCACATCGCAGTTCCTGCCCAAGGTGGCGAACGCCCTCAAGAAGCCCCTGCAGTGGATCAGCATCGTCTTTTTCATCGCCATGGTCGTGCTGTCGTTCAGCAGCAACATGGATGCGTTCCTCAAGTGCGTCAAGTACATATTCCTGGTCGTGCTGATTCACAACCTGCTGGCGCTGAGCATAGGATTCGGCGTCGGTACGGCCTTCAAGCTTCCGTTCCGCGACCGCAGGACGCTTACCATCGAGACCGGTATCCAGAATTCCGGCCTCGGCCTCGCCCTGATGCTCGGAACCTCCATTTTCGCGAACTTCCCTCCTCACGGCGGCATGCTGGTCATCACCGCCTGGTGGGGAATATGGCATATCGTCGCCGGCCTGACGGTAGCTACGATATTCAATATCTACGAGAAGAAGCATGCCTGATATCTGGGCCAGGGACATAAGATACAGCTTACTGCGCATATACGTTGACTGGTGCACGCGTCGCAGCTACACCGGCATCAAGGTAGAGGGCAAGTATCCCAAGGACGGGAGGGCCGTTATCATCGCCCCCAACCATTCCAGCGCGCTGATGGACGCACTTGTGGTGCTGCAGAGCGACAAGGATCCGTCGGTGTACGGCACCCGTTCCGACGTGTTCAACAACCCGGTGATAGCCAGGATCTTCCGCGTTCTCAAAATGGTGCCGATAGCACGCAGGACCGAAGGCCTCCGTGCAGTTGCCCAGAATCTGGAGGTGATGCCCGAGATACTGGACGTGCTGCATCACAATGTGCCCTTCTGCCTCTTCGCCGAAGGCTATTCCCGCTCGATGCACTCGCTGCAGCCCCTCCACAAGGGCGTGGCACGCATCGCGCTCCGCAACGCCGCCACCCAGCCCACCTGCATAGTGCCCGTAGGCATAGACTACAGCGATTTCTTCCGCTACCGCGGCAGCTGCTCTATGAAGATTGGAGAGCCCATCGATATCAATGAGTGGATCCGCGAGCATCCCGGCCTTCATGAATCGGCCAGCGCAACCAGGCTCAGCCAGTTCCTTTCTGAACGCATAAAGGATCTCATACTCTACATTCCCGACGATGAGAATTACGAGGAGCGCCTGCTGGAACTCCGCCCGCCCGGGAAGCGCCGCTGGTGGGAATGGCCCCTGGCCGTTCTCACGTCGCCGTTCTTCCTGCTGAGCGCCGTCCTGACGCTGCCCCAGTGGGCCATTTCCAGGTGGATATGCCGCCACAAGATAAAAGACCGCGGCTTCCACAACTCCGTCAGGTTCTTCTTCCGCTTTGCGGGAGCGCCGGTGATGTTCATCATCTGGGCCGTGCTGGGCTTTGTCTTCCTCCCTCCACTTATCGCGTGCGGCCTGCTGCTGTACTACTGCCTGTCGTACTCAATCTTCTATGACTGGCTGAATCTTGTAAGAATAGATTACTGATATGGATATCAAGTATTTAGCGCTGTGTCTGCTGGCTACGGCCGCCTGCAGCGTCAATGACGTCGATTATGGCGGGGAGTGCCTTCCGGACAACGGATGGCTCTTCCTGGGCAAAGGGCCTTATACCCTGAACACCAAAGTGAAGGCGGCGCCGGGAGAGGCGTCGTTCTGCCTCGTGACGGACCTTTCGCTGATGGCGGAGGAGCCGGAGGTAGTGCTCCGGACCGATGTTACCATTGCGGCCGACAGCACCATCAGTGTGCCCCTGGGCAGGCTGGAGCCCGGTTTTTACCAGGTGAGGCTGAGGGATTCGGTACGATGGAACATAGGCGTAAGACCACTTGACGTAGTAAGCCCGACTGACGCCAGGCCAGACTTCGGCGCATTCTGGGAGCAGACCTTCGAGGAGCTGGACACCGTGCCGTTCGAGCCCGAATATACCCTCATCCCGGAGTTCTCCAACGACGTCCGCACCACCTACGACGTGCGCTACGCCTCTCTCGGCGGGGCCACGGCCGGCTGCAGCGTCTGCATCCCCAACTCGCCCGGCAAGTATCCGGTGCTTATCCAATACATGGGTTACGGAGCCGAGCCTTTCCGCTTCGACCCTTCTGCGGATCCCTGCCGCATAGACGTACTGGTGAGCGTACGTCGCCAGGGCATCTTCAAGGAGGCGGCAGAAAGCTGGGTGACGCAGGGCGTGGAGAGCAAAGAGACCTACTACTACCGGGGCGCCTTCTGCGACGTGAGGCGCGCGATCGACCTTGTGGCATCGATGGACAAGGCCGATATGGACAGGGTGGTTGCAATGGGCGAAAGCCAGGGAGGAGCCTTCACCGCAGTGGCCGCGGCCATCGACGACCGGCTTGCCGCAGTCTCGCTGGCAGTTCCGTTCCTCGGTGATTATCAAGACTATGCGAAGATTGTCCAGTGGCCGGTGCACGAGGTGCTGGACTACGCCGACGCCAACAGAATAGACCGTTCCGATCTGTATGAGACGCTCTCATACTTCGACGTCAAGAACTTCGCGCCACGCGTGAGCTGCCCGGTGATCATGGCTTTCGGCCTGCAGGATCCCACCTGCCCGCCCCACACGAACTTCGCCATCTACAACAACCTGGGCACCGCCGACAAGCGCTTCGTGTGCGTGCCCACCTGCGGCCACGCCATGTGGCTCGAGCCCGACTGGCCCCCGGTGCGCGACTCCTTCCTCAGCCCCTGGCTGAACTAGACAATTGCTGGAATGCTTAGCTACTGATAATTAGGAACTTGTTTTGGAATGATATGCCATGGTTTTGTTCCAAACAGCACAGATTTAAGGTGAAATGGAACAAAAACAGCATCTGGCGTTCCAGTTTTCCCGGATTATTCGTATTTTTGGACGTCTGCGAAATTAGAATGGCTTTGGCACATCATACAAGCCTTGTCTGTGACCCCTCTACAGGGGGGGGGTATTAACGCATTAGTAATCAGCAATTTAAATAACCACGTCGCGCAAACCGCCCGGTTTGTGCGGCATAACCGTATCATAAAATGAGAAAACACATCGCCCTGCTCGCGGCGCTGCTTGCCCTTGCCGCCGGATGCACCCAGGAAATCGACCCGTCGTCCGTAACCCTCAACAAACACGACCTTACGCTCAACATAGGCGGCACCGCAAAGCTGGAGGCCACCGTAGAACCGGCAAACGCCACCAACACCGCCCTCAGCTGGAGCAGCACCGCGCCTGATGTGGCCTCTGTCGATGGCAACGGCATCGTCACCGCCGTTGGTGAAGGCCAGACAGTAGTGACGGTCGCGACGCTTGCAGGCGGCAAGACGGACGCCTGCGTGGTTTACGTCAGCAAGGCTTTCGTGCCCGTAACCGGTGTGAAACTCGCAGAGACAAAGCTCGAGTTGAAGGAAGGCGATGATTACGCCCTCACCGCCATCATAGAACCAGAAGACGCCAGCAACACCGGCCTCACCTGGTCCAGCAGCAATCCAGATGTCGCCAGCGTCGGCAGCGGCGGCTACGTGCAGGCCCTCAGCGGCGGCAGCACCGTCATTACCGTCAAGACCGATGACGGCGATTTTACCGCAAGCTGCGATGTGACGGTACAAGGCATAGTCGATGCCCAGAGCATCGCCATTTCCCCTTCCCCGCTGGAGCTTGCCGAAGGGACTACGGCACAGCTCACCGCCACCGTACAGCCTGCCGGCGCATCCCAGGAAGTGCAGTGGGCGGCATTGAACACCAGCATCGTCACCGTAAGCTCCAGCGGCCTGGTGACCGGTATTTCGGAAGGCACCACAAAGGTTTTCGCCCGCAGCATTGACTATCCGGACGTCCAGGGCGAATGCGAAGTCACGGTTATCAAGGACCCCACCCTCAAGGGAATCAGCGTCAACCCCAGCGAGCTCACCCTTACCGTGGGACAGACGCAGGTGCTGCAGGTGTTGTACACTCCTGATTACGCCGCCAACAAGAAGGTCAGCTGGAAAACGGACAACAGCTCCGTGGCATCAGTATCCGCAGAGGGCCTGGTAACGGCAATAGCTGAAGGAACCGTCACAGTTACAGCCACTTCCGCGGAGGGCGGCTTCACGGCAAGCTGCAAAGTGACGGTGAGCAAAAAAGCAGGGTCCAGGGTCTATTATTACTACTCGGGTTCAGAGTTATGGGTGAACGGGCAGCCGGATCCGCTCAGCGGAGCATACGACGAAGAGAGTTTCAAGTTCAATTTCATATGTGATATGTGCCCGGAAGGCTCCGACCTTTACTCCCTTGAATCATATTACGACTACTTTATGAATGATTATCTGTACTACCTGTGCAGGAATCGCGAGCCCCTGTATAAAGTCAACTTACAACAAGCGTCCGACGATATCAGCTGTATGTCTGTCCGTGGCGGCAAGGCAGCGCTCGTATTCAGTAATAACGCACACACTAACAATTATGTAATTATCGTCAACCCGGACGGAACAAGCGTTAGCAGCAAGATACCGAGCGATTATGTGGCAAACGACATAACCTGCGCAGTTTCTCCATCCGGCGACGTGTATCTGGCAGTCGTTTACATCGATTCTTTTGACACACGCCATCTGGTATTGTTCAAATACGGCCAGGACGGCCAGTGGTCAGAGAACGAACTGAGAAATGACAGCCCATACAGGGGTTATGTACAGATCTCCGACAGCGGAGACATATACGTTCTTACCACAGAAAGCAATGATGGCTACAAAGCTCTCCTCTATAAGAACCAGGAAGGCCCTACTGTCTATTATCAATCCAAACACTACTTCCAGCACGCGTTCTGTGTTGCCGGAGGGCATGTCCATACGGCTGTAATCGAATTCGGAGAGGCGGAGAGCACCATCACGGAAAGGCGTGACGGTAACGTCGTCCGCACGTACGCCGCGGGCGCAAACCAGCAATTCGGATTGCGTAATCGCAGCATTCAGGTCACATCCTCGGGAGACAGCTACGTGATGACAGACAACTACGTTTTCAAGAACGGCAGCGTGCTGTACACATGTCCAGATGGTTGGCTGGACAACTTCTGCGTAGTGGAATAGCCCGGCGCACCGGAATACCGATGCTTTTTGCTTATCTTTGCAGATGAGTATGAAAAAGACATCGTTATTATCAGCATGCGTTGCCTTGTGCTGCGCATCAGCCCTGACCGCTTGCACGAAGGCGCCGGAGCCGTTCGGCCCGGTGCCGAGTCCGGCTCAGATTGAGTGGCAGAAGATGGAGATGAACATGTTCGTCCACTTCGGCCCCAACACGTTCAGCGGGCTGGAATGGGGCACCGGCGCCGAGCCGGAAGACCTGTTCCGTCCCACGGCGCTCGACTGCCGGCAGTGGGCGCGCACCGCAAAGGCCGCCGGCATGAAGGGAATTATCATCACCGCAAAGCATCACGACGGATTCTGCCTGTGGCCGAACCCCGTCAGCCCTCACAGCGTCAAGGACATAGACGTGCTGAAGGAGCTGTCCGACGCATGCCGGGAAGAGGGCGTCAAGTTTGGCGTCTATATCTCCCCATGGGACCGCAACGACCCTTCCTACGGCACTCCCGAATACAACCTGAAGTATGCGGAGACGCTCCGGAGCGTGCATGACGGCAGCTACGGGCCGATCTTCGAGCAATGGTTCGACGGCGCCTGCGGCGAAGGCCCGAACGGCAAGCGGCAGGAATACGACTGGCCGCTCTTCAACGCCACCGTAAGCGAACTGCAGCCCGACGCCATACAATTCAGCGACTCAGGGCCCGGATGCAGGTGGGTCGGCAACGAAAAAGGCATAGCAGGAGAGACCAACTGGAGCACCCTGAACACCGCCGGATTCACTCCGGGCGCCGGAGGCCCTCCCGCAGAATCCCTCAGCGGTGGCGATGAGGACGGCACGGCATGGATTCCTGCAGAGGCGGACGTCTCCATCCGCCCCGGCTGGTTCTGGCGCGCGAGCGAGGACGACAGGATCAAGACCACCGACGAGCTCATGGACATCTGGTACTCGAGCGTCGGCCGCAACGCCCTCCTGCTGCTGAACGTCCCCGCCGACACCAGGGGCCGCATCCCCCAGGCCGATTCGCTGAGGCTGATGGAGTTCCGCAACCGCCGGGACGATGTCTTCGCCGTCAACCTGGCCTCCGGACCGTCAAGACTGACGGACGGGGATTACGACAGCTACGCCGTCCTGCGCAAGCCGGAAGTGACCTTAAAGGCCCGCCGGAGCTTCAACCTCATCATGCTGCAGGAGTACATCCCCCTTGGCCAGCGGATCAGCTCATTCAAGGTGGAGGCATACGACGGAGGCCGCTGGCAGGAAATCGCCGGCGGCACCACGGTGGGATACAAACGCATTCTCCGCATTCCGGAATGCACGGCACGGAAAGTCCGGATCACCGTGACCGGAGCCAAAGCCACGCCGGTCCTCTCGGAACTGGGCCTGTATATGGATGCGGCTAAAGAACCTTGACCATCTCCTCCAGAGGCTTTCTCTGGGAGTGGAGCTCGGTGGGGTTGCCCTCGCCCTTGGCGGGATAGCCTACGGCAAGGAGCGCATAGATTCCGTGCTCCCTGGTCTCCGGCAGCACTTCGCGGACCTTGGAGGGATCGAAGTCCCATATCCACATGTTGGCCAGGCCTGCGTCGGTGGCGGTGAGCATTAGGTGTGTGAGGACGATGGAGGCATCTGTCTTGGCGGCGTTCACGCCGTCGCTTTCGCGGACCCAGGCCTCTTCGTTACGGCAGCCGACAATGAGGACGAGCGGTGCGCCGTAGCAGGGATGTACGGTGCGCAGGCGGGCGAGCGCCTCTTCGCTCTTGACCACCCAGATGCGGGTGGGCTGGAGGTTCTTTGCCGAGGGAGCCATGCGGCCGGCCTCGAGAATCATTTCCAGCTTGGAATCAGAAACGGGCGTGTTGCTGAAAGAGTGGCAGGAGTAACGGCTCTCCAAAATACGCATAAAAGCATCTGAGCCATACTTGTACTTGGTGATTTTGTGATCGACGTCTGCAAACGCGGCGCGATTCATAATCTTGCTGATGTCGCTTAAGATACCTTTTTTCATATCTGATTGGTTTTTTAGTGTCGAAAGTACAAATATACTCATTTCCCGGAATAAAGAAAATTTGTATTTTTGTCTCATGACACTATTCTCCATACTCGGATGGGCCGTGGTTACACTGTCGTCCGCCTTTATGAGGCTTAACCCCGATTACGAGGCTCCCCTTGAAAACCAGATGCTTATGGGCGCCCTGGTAGAGACCCTGGACACTGAGGGATACTGGGTCAAGGTGCGCGCTGAAGACTATACAGGCTGGGTTACCGACCTTTCGCTGCACGAGCTCACGGACGAAGAGAAAGACGCCTGGCTTGCCTCGCCCAAGTGGATCTGCACCGCAGAGTACACCCGCATCAGGGAGGAACCCGGCAAAGACTCCGCCCCCATCTGCGACTTTACCATGGGAGACCTGGTGCGCCAGACCGGAGAGACCTGCCCGAGCGGCCGCTGGACAAAGGTTCAGCTCCCGGACGGGCGCTTCGGATGGGTGCCATCAACGGCGGTTACCGACTTTGCCATGCGCACCGCCGCCCTTAGCCCCAACGCCAAAGACATCCTCAGCCTGGCACGCAGCTTCGCCGGCACGCCGTACATGTGGGGAGGCAACTCCATCAAGCATTTCGACTGCAGCGGCCTGGTGAAGTTCTGCTACTACATGAACGGGCTGATACTGCCGCGCAACGCGAGCCAGCAGATAAAGTGCGGGCGCAACGTTTTCAAAGAAGAGTGGCAGCCCGGAGACCTGCTGTTCTTCGGCAGCGCCAAACCGTTCAGGGTCACGCATGTAGCCCTGTATGCCGGGGACGGCGTCATAGTGCATTCGTCAAAGAAAGTCAAGATAGAGACCCTGGAGGTTTACGGCCGCGAGCCAATCGGGGCGGTACGCATCCTCGGGTACGAGAGCAACGGCGTCAAATTCCTGAAAGACGACCCTTATTATTTCAAGAAAGATGGCAAGTAAGAGCAAGACCGTCTGGTACTGCACCAGCTGCGGCAACGAGAGCCCCAAGTGGCTCGGCCGCTGCCCCGCCTGCGGAGAGTGGAACACCTTTGTGGAGGCGCCCGTGGAAAAGGGCTCCGGAGGGGCTGCGTCCAAGGGCGTGAAGAGCGAGCGCAAACCGTTGCGCCTCAAGGATATAGACGATTCGGCAGAGGCGCGCATCAGCCTCGGCATAGGCGAACTCGACCGCCTGCTCGGAGGGGGCGTCGTGCCCGGTTCTCTCATACTCCTGGGCGGCGAGCCCGGCATAGGAAAATCCACCCTCAGCCTGCAGATTCCGCTCGGATGCCCGGGGCTCAGGACCCTGTATGTTACCGGCGAGGAGAGCGAGAAGCAGGTGGGCATGAGGGCCAGGAGGCTCTCGCCCGACGGCATCCCGGAAGGCTGCCTGATCTATTGCGAGACCCGCGTGGAAGACATACTCGAGCAGGCCAGGGCCATCGCCCCGGACCTCATCATCGTGGATTCGGTGCAGACCATGTACACAGACGCCGTGGAATCGACGCCCGGCTCCGTGAGCCAGATCAAGGAGGTGGCCGCCCGCCTGCTGCGCTTTGCCAAGGAGACGGCGGTCCCGGTCATACTCATCGGCCACATCACCAAGGACGGATACATCGCAGGTCCCAAGATACTGGAGCACATCGTGGACGTGGTGCTGCAGTTCGAGGGGGACAACCGCGGTGCGTACCGCCTGCTGCGGGGCATCAAGAACCGGTTCGGAAGCACCTCGGAGCTCGCCGTGTTCGAGATGACGGGCGCCGGCCTGAGGGAGGTGGAGAATCCGTCGGAGATGCTTATCCCCATGCATGAACAGGGCTTAAGCGGAGCCGCCATAGCCGCCACGCTGGACGGCACCAGGCCCCTTCTGTTCGAGGTTCAGGCCCTGGTTTCGTCGGCCGCATACGGCACCGCACAGAGGAGCGCCACCGGCTTTGACGTACGCCGCCTCAACATGCTGCTGGCGGTGCTGGAGAAGCGCGCCGGCTTCCGGCTGGGCGCCAAGGACGTGTTCCTCAACATGGCCGGAGGCCTCAAGGTGAGCGACCCGGCCTGCGACCTCGCCGTAATCTGCGCCGTGCTGTCGTCCAACTTCGACTATCCCATCCCGGGAGACGTCTGCTTTGCCGCCGAAGTCGGCCTGAGCGGGGAGATCCGGCCCGTGGGACAGACCGACAGGCGCATCGCCGAGGCCGCCCGCCTGGGGTTCAAAAAGGTATTCGTGAGTTCCTACAGCGCCCTCGACGGCGTCCCTTCCGGAAAGATCAGAATCGTCAAGGTCGCCGACGTGCCGGAACTGGTGAAAGAGCTTTTCAAATAATGGTTTAAATTGTGAACAATATCACAAATAATTTATATATTTGCGGTATGAAAGCGAACTATGTCATTTTAGCAGCCCTCGGCGTATTCGCCATGACTGCCGTCTCATGCAAGATCGACAACTCTTACGACCTCAGCAAGACCGAGGCCGCCGTCGAGGTCCCCATCGAGCAGGAACCCGTAGAGGTCCCTTCAGATGACCTCATGGACTTCAACTCCAGCGAGGCAGTAGAAGAAGACAGCGAGGGCAACCTCCAGATAACCGTTATGGCAGAAGGCTCGGCAACCATCACCGCAAACCTCAAGGAAGGCGTAGCCATAGAGATTCCCGGCGAGCTTGAGATGACCACCTCCAAGGAAGACATCCCCGATTTCTGCGCCGCAGAATCAGGAGCCGTGTTCTCCGACGCACGCCTCATACTCGATTTCTCCAACCCTTCCCCCACGCCCGTCGTCTTCAAGGGTAAGGTTTCCTCCGGAAACAAGAAGGCCCAGATGCCGGACCTTGTAGTTCCCGCAAACAAGACAAGCTACAAGATCGCCCTCGAGACCCGTCACAACGAGAATCTCAGATATGAGGAAGAGTACACCGCAAACGACTACATCGTAATCAACGAGAGCGTCGCTGAGGTTATCAACCGCATCTCCGCCGAAGATCCCATCGTCGTCTCAGACCTCACCGTCGAGCTCATGAACACCCGTGCAGCAGCTCCCGCAGAGGAGGAGGAATATGAGTTCAGCGTAGGCGCGCTGCTCCACGTCCCCCTGTGGTTCCCCGCAGGCACCGTCATCAAGTACGACATAGACTACTCCGGTGAGCTTATCGACGTAAGCAAGTACAACGTGACCGTCAACGACTACCAGATCGTAGCAGACGTCACCAACACCATCCCGTTCGAGATTTCCGGCTACGGCACCTCCACAAACGGTGTTCGCGCAGACCTCGACACCCCCGTCAAGCCGGGAGACATAGACAATCCCGTCAAGACCCACGTCCTCATCCACATCAAGAGTTCCGCAGAAGTCCTCAACCTCGAGGGTGCGGTTCTCCATGTCACCATGAAGACAGACAAAGATGTTCGCATCAACAAGAACCAGAAGCTCGACATAGACATGAAGAGCATCAAGTTCAGCAAGCAATAGTTGGAACTTTTCTACTGCAAGAACGCCTCCGACGGCGTATTCACCCTCGATGAGGAAGAATCCGTCCACTGTGTAAGGGTATTGCGTCACAAGGCAGGAGAAAGAATCAACGTGATCGACGGCAGCGGCACTCTCTACGTCTGCGAGTTGCTCGAAGCCAATCCCAAAGGCGCCGCCTGCAAAGTGCAGGTGGCGTCTTCGTGTTTCGGGGCGCACCCGTACAGGCTCACGATGGCCGTCTGCCCCACCAAGAACATAGACCGATACGAGTGGTTCTGCGAGAAGGCCACTGAGATAGGCGTGGACGTGATCGCCACGGTCATAGGCGAGCACAGCGAGCGCAAGGTGGTGAAGACCGACCGCCTGCGCCGCCTGGTGCTGTCTGCCACCAAACAGTCGCTCAAAGGGGCCCTGCCGGAGATTCCCGAACCTGTAAGCGTACGGGATTTCATCCTCGGCGCGCCTTCAGACGCCGTCAAGCTCATCTGCTACTGCTTCGACGGAGACAAACACAGCATACCGGAGATTCTTGCGTCGGAACGCTTCCATCGGAACAAGCCCCTCGCTCCAACCACCGTCACGCCCGACCCGATCGGGCATCTCCCGGAGATAATGATCCTGATAGGCCCGGAGGGCGATTTCTCCCCCGCCGAGGCGGAGCTGGCGCTGGCAAGCGGATGGATACCCGTAACGCTGGGAAGCAGCCGCCTCCGCACGGAAACGGCCGCCCTGGTTGCGGTTACGCAGGTCTATACCTGCCTGGGAGACTGAAGGATGAGCTTGCAGCTTCCTATTGCCAGGAGGCTCTGGGCCACGAGATAGGTGCTCATGACGCCGAATCCGCTCATGAAGGGGCTGAGGCCCTTGAAAGTGTTGATGGCGATGAGCGAATCCGAGAAGGTGAAGAGCAGGGCGCCGCAGAGGATTGTCCACCAGGCGCAGCCGCCAAAGCGGAGCGCGCCGCACAGGGCGCTGAAAATCAGCATCATAAGAGTGAACCCATAGACTGCCATAGGAGGCAGCAGGGCGCCGTTTACACCAATTATCAGAATAAGCGCGGCCGTGGCGGCGGCTCCGGCGGCTATGCCGGCTATCCACTGCCAGGCCTTGAGGCCCTTGAAGGAATGCCTGCCGCCGAACAGGGTGATATAGAATATGTGCCCGACAAGGAAGCTGCCTATCCCGCCGGCGAAGAACAGGAAGCCGTCCGGGATGAGCAGTGTGTCTCCGGCAAAGCCGAACAGCTGGGCGGAGACAAGAAGCCCGACCAGGGCGGTGTTACCTTTGAGCCGGGGCAGCAGCCAGGCCAGGGTGGTGACGCAGAGCAGCGGCATGAGGGCCGGCTTGACGGTTGCCTTGAGCACGTCGCTGATGAAACATCCGGTAAGGTTGAGGGCGCAGCAGACCACGAAAAAGCATAGGGGCACAAGCCAGAGTCGGGAATTCTTCATTTGGGTATTCTTTTTCTACAAAATTAAGAAAGAATCGCTATTTTTGCAATCTATGGCACTGTTTAATTTTTTCGGTGACAGCGAGCACCGCGTCTTCAATTACAAACCCATCTACTACGATCCGGAGGAGGAAAAACGCCGCCAGATGTTCGGCGCCGTTGACGGTACGCTGGACAAAGAGAAGAAGGAGGGCACCTACGTCCCCGGCTCCTACATCAAGGGGGCCCTGCGCGACGGCGCCTACAGCCGCACCCGCACCCACATGGGCAAGACCAGGACCATCATCGGCATAATCACCCTGCTGCTCATAGTCGCGGTGCTGTATTTCATCGCCAAATTCTATTCGATGCTGTAATGGGACGTCTGAAGGTACTCCCCTCAAGCATCTCCAACATGATCGCAGCCGGCGAGGTGGTCCAACGCCCCGCCTCCGTGGTCAAAGAGCTGATGGAGAACGCCGTGGACGCCGGCGCCACCCGCGTTGACGTCGTCATAACAGATTCCGGCCGTACGCTCATCCAGGTCATAGACGACGGCTGCGGCATGAGCCCGTCAGACGCCGTCCTCTGCTTCGAGCGCCACGCCACTTCCAAGATAGCCACTGCGGCAGACCTGGAGCGCATACTCACCTACGGTTTCCGCGGCGAGGCCCTCGCCAGCATAGCCGCCGTGGCGGAAGTCACCCTCCGCACACGCCGTCCCCAGGACGACACCGCCACCCAGGTGGTGATTGGCGGCGGAGAGGCCAGGACATCCAGCGTCTCCGCGCCCGTCGGCTCCAACTTTGCCGTGCGCAACCTCTTCTACAACACCCCCGCGCGCCGCAAGTTCCTCAAGAGCGACAACATAGAATTCAAGCACATACTCGACGAATTCACCCGCATAGCCATCCCCAGGCCCGACATCGCATTCTCCCTGAGCCACAACGGCAAGGAAGTCCTCGTGCTGCGCAAGGCCAAGGGCCTCAAATTCCGCATACTGGACATCCTGGGACGCAATGTGGTGGGCGAGGTCATAGACCTGTCGGCAGACACCTCCGTCGTACGCATAAGCGGATTCGCAGGCCGCCCGGAGAGCGCCCGCAAGACCCTCGGCAACCAGTTCTTCTTCGTGGGAGGCCGGTATTTCCGCAGCCCCTACCTGCACAAGGCCGTCATGAAGGCCTACGAGAACTTCATCCCAGAGGGCCTCACCCCGTCGTACTTCATCTTCCTGGAGGTTGACCCTTCCGCGGTTGACGTGAACATCCACCCCACAAAGACTGAAATAAAGTTCGAAGACGACAACGTCATCTTCCAGGTACTCAGCGCATGCGTGCGGGAGGCCCTGGGCAGGGGCAGCTTCAGCGCCGGGCTCGACTTCGAATCGGCATCCGCAGGCGTGCAGTATCCCGCCTTCGGAAAGAGTTTCGCCGAATACAAACCGGTGAGCGAGCACAGCTTCGAGCCGGATCCGTCGTTCAACCCCTTCGACGACCGGCCCCAGGAGCCCCCGCAGCAGCCCGTCACGTACGGGGCAGGTCCCCTCAACCGCCGTCAGCAGGACGCATCGGCCCTGTTCCAGTCAGACCCGGCAACCGACGCCTTCGTGCTTCAGGGGCGCTACATAGTCAGCCGCGGCACCTCAGGCCTCATGATAATCAACATCAGGCGCGCCTGGGAGCGCATAATCTACGAGCGTTCGCTTGCCTCGCTCGGCGGCGGCGAGCATGTGAGCCAGACGGCGCTCTTCCCCGTACAGGTACAGGTCGGAGCGGCGCAGAGGCTCGTTTTCGATGACAATTTGTCACTCCTGAGGAGCCTCGGCTTCGACATCGCCCCGTCCGGCACGGACAGCATCCTGGTGAGCGGCGTGCCCGAGGGTTACAGCTGCGAACCGGGCAAGATAGAGCAGCTTGCAAGCGACCTGACGCTGGTTTTGTCCGACGGAGCCAGCGAGCTCGAGGAGGTCATGCGCCAGAAGACGGCGGCCAAATTCGCCATGCTTGCGGCGGCCAATTCCGACGTTCCCGCCACTCCGTCGGCCGTCAAACACCTGCTTGACACGCTTTTTGCATCAGGGAACGCCGAGTTCACGCCCAACGGCAAGCGCATAATCTCCGTACTGGGCGCGGACGAGATAGAAAAACGTTTTTAGAGAATGTCCTATTACTACCAGGAAAACCGCGGCGGATTCCTTTCCAGCATTCCGCCCGTCACCAGGAACCTGATTCTGGTCAACGTCATCATATTCGTCGCCACCATGGTCAACGAGAACTTCATGATCGGCACGTTCGGCCTGTTCTATCCCAGCTCCCAATTCTTCCACTGGTGGCAGGTCGTCACCCACATGTTCATGCACGGAGGCTTCTGGCACATCCTGTTCAACATGTACACCCTGTTCATCTTCGGTGTGGTGGTGGAGCGCATAATCGGCAGCAGGAAGTTCCTGCTGTTCTACTTCATCTGCGGCCTTGGCGCCGCCGCGCTGCAGATAGGCACACAGTATCTGGAGATGCAGGCGTTCATCAGCGCCGGAGCCACGCAGTCCATCGCGGCTCTCAAATCCACTCCTACCGTGGGTGCGTCCGGCGCAATCTACGGCGTTCTCATAGGCTACGCGATGCTCTTCCCCGAGTCGCGCATGACGCTCATCTTCCCGCCCGTGACGCTCAGCGCCAAGTGGATGGTCATAATCTTCGCCGCCATCGAGCTCTTTACGGGCGTTCTCGGCTGGGTTGACGGAGTCGCGCACTTCGCCCATCTCGGAGGCATGATCATAGGCTGGCTGATGATACGCTGGTGGCGCAAACGAGGAGTCCTGTTCGAACATAACATATTATGAAAGAGCTGATTGCAGAGGCCGTCGGAGTACTCAAAGCCGGCGGCGTCATACTCTACCCCACCGATACCGTCTGGGGCATAGGCTGCGACGCCACCAATCCCGACGCCGTGGCCAAAGTCTTCGCCATCAAGAAGCGCAGCGAGGCAAAATCCCTTGTGCTGCTGGCATCCGACCTTGACATGGTTGCCCGGTACATACGGGAGATTCCGTCCATCGCCATAGACCTGGTAGAGGTGAACGACGCGCCCATGACCATAGTCTATCCGGGAGCCCAGGGGCTCGCGCCGGCCGTCGTCGCCGAGGACGGTTCCGTTGGAATCCGCATCCCGCAGAACGAGTTCTGCGTGGAGCTGGCCCGCCGCCTGCGCGCTCCTCTGGTATCGACCTCCGCCAACATTTCCGGCGAGCCTGCACCCGCGCGTTTCAGCGAGATCGACCCGGCGATAGTTTCCGCCGTCGATTGGGTCGCCCCCAAGAGGCTCGACGCCGGTGCCACCGGACGGCCGTCGCAGATCATCAAACTTGGTCTGCGGGGCGAAGTTGAAATAATTAGACCGTAGAAAGCTGGCGATCAGTATCGATTTCTCCATCCTCGCTTCGCTCGCCCTCCCACAAGTGGGCCCCTCCCGGCACACCGGGTTGCTTTTATAAGATTTGCCCTTCGGGGAGCGAGGGTGCTTACGATTCCGAAATCGACACTGATACGCTAGGACCTTTATCCAATATGTATATAGGACTGATTTCAGACACTCATGGGACTTTCAGCGAGCCATTCAGGGAGTTTCTTGCTCCTGTGGACGTTATATGGCACGCGGGGGACTGGGGCGGAGGCGAGGACTTCGTAAAGTCGATTTCGGATTTCAAGCCGGCGGTGGGCGTTTACGGCAACTGCGACGGCTACGACATCCGCTACCTGTATCCTGAATATCAGCTTCTTAAGGTACAGGGGCTGAGCATCCTGATGACTCATATTGGCGGCTCGCCGGGCCATTATTATCCCCAGGCGCGCAAGCTCATAGCTCAGTTCAAGCCCGACGTTTTCATCTGCGGGCACTCCCATATCCTCAAGGTGATGAACGACGACGAATACGGTTTTCTGTACCTTAATCCGGGCGCCGCGGGGCTCCAGGGCTGGCAACTTGTGCGTACGGCCCTGCGCTTCAAGATAGAGGACGGGCAGATAAAAAACATGGAAGTCTTTGAATATCCGAAAAATAGTTCTACCTTTGCGGACCGTTTTTAAAATTTATTAGAATATGAAGAAAGTTGTTATTTCTATGGCTATCGCCGCTCTTTGCTTCTGCGCATGCTGCAACAACAACAGCAACAACCAGAACCAGGGCGAGGCTGCAGAGGCCGAGGCAACCGAGTGCTGCGAAGGCACCGAGAAAGAGTGCACCGGCGAGTGCGCCAACTGCGAGAACGCAGAGGGCGAGTGCTCCGAGGGTGAGTGCTGCGGCAACTGCGAGAAGGCCGAGTAATTTTTTTTACTCCTTACGGCACAAAAAAAGACGCGGATTGCTCCGCGCCTTTTTTTTGTTATATCAGGCTCTGTCTTATTTCTTGAACTTGATGACGAGAGGAGTAGTCTTGATGTTGGATGCATCCTTGTTGCCCCATGAATAGAACCTGACAGTGGATCCGGCAGGAATATTGTTGAGCATCGAACGAGGGCATGCGAACTCAGTCTCAACATACTCGGTTCCGATTACACCTGCAAGGGAGTTGTCGGGGAACTTGACAGTATTCCAGTTGTTGATACCGCCGTCGCCGGGAGTATGCTCGATGGCCGGGGAATCATTGGAACCGCCGAAAGGATAGATAAGGACCCATTCCTCAACACCGGGCATACCCTGGTCGCTATCCATCTTGGTGGCAGGATTGTTGTCCTCATCGATACCATAATAGAAGTAGCCGTAGTTGCCCCAGTAGTTGTCCCTGAAGTTTCTCTTGCTGTAGAAGTAGATGTTGTTCTCGTCGTAAGAGACCTTGAACTCGTAGTAAGGGCCTTCGCCGCCTTTGACACCGACTGCATCTGCCCAGTCGGACATGTCACCGTCGATGGTGATTGCGGGATCTACATAGAGGGTTTCGGTCTCTGTGGGGATTGTGAACTCATAGCCTTCAGGATAGATAACGCAGACCATATCCGTTGCGTTGAGATATACGTCGATATTCTCCTCGCTGTAGTAAACGATATCGGCTGCTCCGGTGGAAGTGAGAGGAATCAGGATACCGGTCTGCCTGTTGGCATTGTCGTTGAGAGCGCCGATCTGAGTGCCCCAGTCAGCTCCCTTGCGGAACTTGAATGCCATCCTGCCAAGGCTGGGGCCGAGAGTGACCTTGGTCCAGCCGGGATATGCCTCGACATCGGTCATGGCCATGTTGGTGCCCCAACCCCATGAAGTATCAGTCTGAGGGTCAGCCGCGTGGCAACCAATCAGGGAATAAGGGATCTCCTTCTCGACCTCCATCTCGGTAGGTACGGCAAATGCGGTGCCGGCCTCGAGGATGAATCCGAGCATTTCAACAGGGTTCAGGTAAACGTCATACATGCCTTCGCCCTTGAGGATGATGTTCTTAGGCTCGCCGGAGTCATCTATTCCCCTGAGTTTGAAGAGAAGGTTGAGTTCCTTCTCC
Organism: Bacteroidales bacterium; assembly: GCA_017551425.1. The sequence continues at coordinate 30,006 of JAFZLQ010000064.1, forward strand.
TGAGGCAGGACGGCGCCGAGCTGGGAGCCCCAGTCGTCACCCTTGCGGAACTTGAAGTCGATCTGGCCCTGGAAAGCGCCGATGCCCTTGACTACGCGCCAGTCACCATCGACGACTTCGGAGTCGAAGTTGGTGGTCCAGCCCCAAGGGTTGCTGTTGTCGTATGCGTGGCAGCCGATGAGTGAATATGCGTTGGGATCTACGGGTGCGCCGGTCTCTACGAGGGTGATGTCCTTGATGTAAACCTTTGCGCCGGCAGGGTTGCCGCCGAAGTCGAAGAGGAGGACGATGTTCTCTGCGTCAAGTCCGGCGAACTCTTTCTCTACTACAACAGGAGTATCTGCGACCATCTCGAGGCCGTCGGGATATGCAAGCTCGAATACGGTTGCGCCTTCGCACTTGGGAGCATTGGCTGCATTGTAGGTAACGAGCTTGAAGAAGCCGTTGAAGGTGTCTGTTGACTGGACGGTCATCTTGAGCTTATAGCTCTTGGAAGCGCTCAGGGGGATGAAGTTGCCCTCGTCAGGCATGATGTAGAACTGGTTTGCCCAGCGGCCGGCGGGAGTTTCCTCCTCGAAGGTGAGCCTGTAGGTGGACTGGTCGAAGTACAGGTACTCGCACTCCTTGCTGCCGATGTTGTCGTACTTGGCGACGGACCAGTCGGGTACGCATGTCATGTAGTAGAAGAACTTCACGTTCTTTGCCTCATCGACGGGCTTCCAGAGGTTGTCTGCTGCCAGATAATCTGCACCGGGGGTGTAGTCGAAGTTGTCGGGCTCCACTGCGAAGCTGGGGACGTCGGGCAGGGATGCACCTGCTGCTACGACTACGATAGCCTCCTTGTCTGCGAAGTACCAGAGATCGTACTGGCCGTCTGCGGCGACTTTGATGTTACCGCCGTTGGGAACAGCCTTGGTGGGGACTGCGGTCTCGATGATAGTGGCCACGTTGGGCTCGTTGATACCGCGGTTGTCGCCCCAGTCGTGGTTGTGACGGAACTTGAACTCGTTGCTGGTGGTAAGGCGGACATCCTTGAGGACGAAGCCGCCGTTTGCCTCTGCGCAGTCGAAGTCGGTGTCCCAGTTCTTCTCAAGCAGCGCGCCGATGACGGACCACTCTGCGGTGCCTGTTACAGGTCCGGTGTAAGGATCCTCGGGGCCGGGAGGGGTCTCCTGCTCATTGACGGTTACGGTGCAGGTTGCGGTAAACGTACCGGCCTTTGCCGTAATCACCGCAGAACCGGGAGCGACAGCGGTAACAACGCCTGCCGCCACGGTGGCGACTGCATCCTTGGAGGAGCTCCACTCCACAGTGGGGGCCTTGCTGACGTTGCTGGGCTTGAAGCTGACAGTGAGAGTAGCGGTGCCGCCGACGTCGAGCGTAACGGCATCCTGACTCAGGGTGATTCCTTCGAGAGCGATTTCTTTCTCGCAGGAGACGGTGGCCAGGACCGTGAGGACGGCCACCGCGATGATTGACAATAATTTCTTCATACTATGTGGTAAAAAATGAAATTGGTTTCATTAGTGTCCTACAAATTTAATTATTTTCTCAAATAAATAAGTATCTTTGTTAAAAATATTTCAAATATGAAAAGATTGCTCGGCCTGGCAGCCGCCCTTATATGCCTTGTTTCCTGCTTCGACGACCAGGGTCTTATAGTAACTCCCCCGTCCAGCCTCACCTCGCACCAGTGGTACACCACAGAGACGGACAGCACGGGGTCGGAGTATATCTGCCTCTGGGACTTCACGCTTGCCAAAAACTCCATCTGCTTCGTGTATTTCGACAGCCTTTCCGGCATGCGCACCATCCCGCAGTACACATACAGCAGCAAGAACATACTCCCCTATGTATGTCACAAGAGAGGCAACACGTGGATCCTGACCGTCGATGACGGCGCGGACACGGATTATTATATATCGGATATCAGGTCCACAACGGCGCAGGTGTCGTCGCTCGACGGCTACTCCAACGAGCTCACCCTCTGCACGTTCAAGGTGTCCCCCATCTGCACCGACTAATCCCGGGCCTTTACTTCCAGGATGTCTTCCTCCGCCGACGCGCTTATCAGCTCGCAGAAGTAGGCGTTTGCCTTCTCTATGCCGTTCCTGAGCAATGCGGGAGGCCAGGCGTTGTCTGAGCTGCAGCTGCAGTCGCCCTTTTCGAAGCAGAAATACACATGCCACATGATGCCGTCCCTGACGTCGAACGGCGGCGTGTAGCCGTGCTTGAGGGTGTACAGCCTGTGGTTGAGAATAATAGACGTCAGCTTCTCCGCCGCCTCTTCCGGCACGCGGATCACGGTAACGGGGGAATTGTGCTGAGCCCAGGACAGAGTCAGGCCGTTTTCCGGCGTACGTTCCAGACGGTAATACTCGCGCGGATACTCCCGCATCGTGGTTGAGCGGTATTCGTAATACTTGAACTCCCCTTCGGGTTTTTGGGCACATCCCAGTAAAGACAGCAGCATAATCAAACAAATGTATTTCATCTTGTATTCCCGTTTCACAAAAGTAAAAAAACTATCGTATATTTGCTTCATCTAAAGTAAAGATTTGCCGGATGGGAGCTGCAAAATGGATAGCAGGAGTGCTGGGATGGGCTGCGCTGGGGCCGATAGGAGGCCTGCTCGGCTACATCCTCGGCTCGGTAGTTGACAAAAGGATAGACCGTATCCTCCAGCCTGGCGGAGACGGGGGCGGCCAGCGTGCCGCAGGATACCGCAGCTACACCGCCACCGAGCAGCGCAACAGCTTCCTCATCAGCCTTCTGGTGCTTTCGGCCGCCGTAATCAAGGCGGACGGGCGCACGCTACAGTCGGAGCTGGACTACGTAAAGGACTTCGTCCGGAGGAATTTCGGGGAGGCGACGGTCCCGGAGGCCATGCGCATGCTGGACGACCTGGGAAGGCAGAACATCGACATTTACTCCGTGGGCCGGCAGATCGCCAGCTACATGAACTACTCCCAGCGCCTGCAGCTGTTCCACTACCTTACGCAGATCGCCATCGCCGACGGAGAGTTCAGCAAGAGCGAGAAGTCTGTGCTCGAGGCCATCGCCGGAGCCATGGGCATAAGCGCCCAGGATGCGGCGTCGGTCATTTCGATGTTCTACAAGGACACAGGTTCCGCCTACTCCGTGCTGGGAATCTCCCCCACCGCCACCGACGACGAAGTCAAGACCGCCTACCGCCGCATGGCCATGAAGAACCATCCCGACAAAGTCGCCACCTTGGGCCCGGAGGTTCAGAAGGCGGCATCGGAAAAGTTCCGCCAGGTGCAGGAGGCCTACGAGGCCATCAAGCGGGAAAGGGGGCTGTAGCCCTTCGTCAGAATCTGTATCCCACTCCGGCCAGCAGGCCCGTGGAGGCGCAGCTGATGTTCAGCTCGGCCAGGCCGTACAAGTGCCCGGCGCCGAAGTTGATGCCCACGGGGGTTAGGTAGGGCGTGGGGATGAACAGCCCGAAGTTTCCGAGCACAAGGCACCCGAGGCCGAAGGAGGAATAGAGACGCATCTTGTCCTTGCGCAGCCACTTCCAGCGGAAATCGACCATAGGCGTGTACATGGTGCCGGAATAGACGACCTCGGTGGATTCGGGATCGGCCTTGAAATCGAACCGCTTGTAAGTGTATTGATATCCGTCCGGGCTGGTCTCCGTTTCCAGTGTGTACGGATAATAGCTCCTGCGGATATAGGCTCCGCAGCCGTTGACTATTACGTTCAGGTCCCAGCGCTCGTTCATTGCGAAGGTGTATGCTATGTTGAAAGTGGGGCGGAAGATGTGGTCTTCGCTATATCCCCTCTCCATACGGGCTGAGATGCTGGACCCGAAGACGCCGGACTGGAGCGGCGGAATGCCGGTTGAAAGCTCTATCGAGTGCCTGTGGGCAGGGTCGAACTGCTGGGCATTGGCTGCTGCGCAGACCAGCAGAGCTGCAAGGAATACGGTAATGCGGTACATCGTTGAATCGTTTTTCCGTTTAAATACCCAAAAGTAACAAATCTTGCTTATCTTTTTTCAAAAAAGCTTCAATCCTCAGTATGACATACTACTGTCAGGATGACTTACTACTGTCAGGATGACTTACTACTGTCAG
>JAFZLQ010000065.1 GCA_017551425.1 Bacteroidales bacterium
AAGGACGGCTACACCGACTACTACCTCGGCTTCCGCCGCGTCTATCCAACCGACACCCTCAAGGTCGATCCGCTAGTGGCCAACCGCGTGAACGACAGGCTCATGAGCGAGTTCGCCGGCAAGGACGTGCACCGTATCTACCCTTACGACTACTCGTTCGACTCCCTGCCCACGGGCGACTACCTTTCGATATACTTCAACGACCTCAAGGAGATTTCCGCTTTCGCCGAGGAAGTGGTAGGCAGGAACGAGCTGGAGATAGAGATGTCCCAGATAAACGCCAAGGAGAACTTCCAGGCTGTGAGCGTAATGGCCATCACCCTGTCCGTGGTGATGGTGATATTCGCCATAGTCTGCATCCTGCTGTTCATAGTCAACCTGCTGCAGTCCTACTTCCAGAAGGTCAAGCGCAACATAGGCACTTTCAAGGCCTTCGGCATCTCCAACAAGGAGCTGCAGAGGGTTTACATGATAATAATGCTCGCCCTGGTGGGCGCCGCGATGGTCATATCGCTGGTGGCCGTGAGCTTCGTGCAGCTGGTCATGCAGATCGCAGGCATAGTCAAGGACGAGGGCTTCGGATACCTGTCCCTTTGGCACTGCGACGTGATCCGCGCATTCCCTCCGCTCATTACGCTTGCCGCTGCGGTGGTTGTTGTGGTGGCCGCCGCGGTAACGGTGCGCATTGTGATGAAGAAACTCCTCTCCGCCACCCCCGGAGACCTTATTTACGATAGATAGAACATTATGAATATCAGAGCGTTGCTTGCCCTTGCGGGCTCGGCAGTATTGTTTTTTTCCTGCAACAGCAAAGATGCCTTCGTGCAGCAGCCGATTGAAGGCGGCGAGGATCAGCGGGGCCTGCTGACACTCGGAAGCGAAGGGTCGGAACTCTCCATGAGCCACATGGGAGAGGTGTACGACGAGATCTACCTTACCGCCGACGAGGCCTGGCAGGTTCAGGGCCTGCCCTCCTGGGTGCAGCTCTCCGACGCCGACAAGCCCTCCGCCGAGCTGGGACATGCAGGAACCACGAGGATTTCCGTGCAGGTTCAGCCCAACCTGAGCGAATCGGCCCGCAACGTCTCGTTCCTCTTTACCGGCACCGCAACCGGCAAGACGCTCGCCGTGCTCACCATCAAGCAGGGAAAGATAATCTTCGAGATAGAGGACGGCGCAGACAGGGTGCCGTTCGAATGGTACAATTTCCAGGTAAAGGAAGACGGCAAGCCCGCAAAGAACCAGCCTTCCGCCAAGTCCCTGGTACTCAAGAGCAACATCGACTGGGACATGGAGGCCCCAGATGGCTTCGACGCCATCTTCGACCATCAGCTTGAGAAGACGGCCGACGGCGCACGCCTCGTCCTCCTTCCCCTCGAGCCCTGCCTCGCGGAAGAAGACATAGTGGAGACCATAAGCTTCGTGCCCAGGTTTACCGGCATCTCCCTCTCCTCCGATGAGTGGGAAGAGGTCAACAGCTACTGGACCCGCAACATCACCGTTTCCCAGACGCACTTCAACTTCGTGGTCAAGTGGGTTGAGGCTGATGTTCCCGACGACGGCCCGGTATTCCCCGAACTCGGCAACGCCCTGTCTCCCAGGACTTACAGCTTTACCGTCAAGTCAGACGCATCCTGGAGCCTTTCCGGCGCCAGCGACTGGCTGCTCGTCACCGGCCCGGACGGAAAGACTGTGAGCGGGGAAATCAAGGGCTCCGGCGAGCCTTTCACCGTTGACGTGCGTGCCGGATTCGCCAACCCTTCCGCCGAGCCCCGTCCGTTCAGCATACTGCTGTCTCCGACTCTCCCCAAGGACATACTCGACCTGCTGCCGCAGGAGCAGATAGACGGCCTCGGCAAGACCATAAGCGGCTTCCAGAAAGGCCTGGCGTTCCGGGTGAGCGACAGCAAGGGCGGCGAGCCCATGGATGTCTGCACGCACGAATTCCCCAATGAAGACGTGGGCCGTGTGGAAGGCGAGAAGTTCGTGGTTTATGTGAAGACGCCCTGCGCCTTCGACGATTTCTGCGATTTCTATCCCGGCGAGAATCCCTGGTTCGACTGGTCGATAGAGCCGTCTGCAGGCACTTTCCCCGCGGACAGCACCTACAGGATGACCTTCTACGTCACGGAGCAGAACCTCGAGTTCGAAGACATCTCCACCCCCAAGGCCAGCGCCAACTACCAGGGAGGCTATGCCTATTTCAACGCCATGGCGCACGCCCCGGCCAAGGGGACTCCGTGCAACCTGAGCCCCAAGGCGTCGATGTTCGCGTCCGGCGCCGCCGTGCCGCAGGTGCCCTTCGTGTTCAGCCAGGGCAGCTATATTCTCGATATCGACTGGCCTGCGGCACTGCTGGGCCTGATGCCCTTCTCCACGGCCACGACTGACGTGAACGTCAGCAGCTCCGGCCGCTGGACCTGCGAGGTGGAATACGACCCTGGCAGCAACGAGAATCCCGAGATGCGCGGCTGGGTTGGCGGCCTGCCCGGCGACGTGATGTCCGGCAACCGCGTGCTCCGCGTGGGATCCACGGAAGGAAACTATTACGACCACAGCCGCCAGGCAACGGTTACCTTCAAGAGCGTCAACCATTCCGAGGCCGGCAAGACATCCATAAGCGGCTGGAAGAAGACCTTCGACATCATCCAGAACGAATTCCGCCTGATAGTGCGCCGTCACGGTGAGGAAGACCCCGAAACCGGCGACCTCGGCGTCCTGCCCGCATATGAGACCCCGGATGACGACTGCTACTTCTTCCTGGAGTGCGGCGGTCCCTGGGAAATGACGAAGAAACCCGATTTCGTCGTCAACGTGCCCACAGAGTGGAACGATTCGCAGGGCTACAAGGGCGTCCTGGAATTCGACCTTCTGCCCAACCTCACCCCGGCGGCACGCGGGGGCGAGATAGAGATTTCCGCCATCCTTCCGGCAGAAATCGCCTCCAGCGACAGGAAGAGGACCGTGACCGTGAAACTCAGCCAGGATCCCTTCGTGTTCAGCGTTCAGCGTGTCATGAGCGAGATCGAGGCGTACAATGCCGAGCCCGTGAACATCTGCGACATCAACATAACCAGGGGCGCGGAATGGTACATTATGGACAATCTCGGCAACAAGTACCTGCCCGACGCCCTTGCCTCCGGCAACGCCGAGCACTACGCGTTCATACCTGCGCACAACCTCGGTTCAAGCTCCAGGAACATGGTCTTCACCTTCGTGGTGACGGCCCCCTCCGGCCTTGACAACAGGACCGTCTCCTGCACCCAGAAGCCTTTCCGCTTCGACTTCGGTCGCACCAGCGTCAAATTCTCCGAGCTCCCCGACGATTCCGAGACCCTGAACCTGAACGTCTCGAGTTCCGGACCCTGGGCCCTCAAGGGCAAGGTGCCGGCCGGCTTCCATTACGAGGCCACTGGAAACAACGCCAGTGACGGCATCCTGCGCCTGTGGGCGGATAACAACCTTGCTCCGACTAAGCGCAGCGGCTCCATCGTACTGGAAAGCCTTGCCCACAAGGAAGCCGGGCAGAAGAAGGAATGGACCATAGACCTCTCGCAGGACCCGTTCATCTGGGACGTTATTGCAGACACGTACAGCTATTCCTTCCCCGCCGTCCCCAATGCCGGCGACATAATAGCCCTTACCGTCAACTGCTCGTCCAGATGGAGGGTACGCCTGATGCGCGGTTCCGCCGACGAACCTTTCAAGGATAATATAGAAATAGTGAAGGAACCCGGAATCCACAACGGATACTACAACGGAAACAAGGCCGGCCTGCAATCCTTCAGCCTCAGCGTCAAGCCCCTCGAAAACCTCGAACCGGGTAATCCCAAGACGCTCACCCTCAGGCTCGAGAGCGAATTCTACGACGGGTTCAACGATCTCTTCGAGGACATCAGCATCACCCAGGATCCTTTCAACTGGGTGGTTACCGCACAGCCGAATTACGAATGGGGCGCGCTTTCGACGGGCGAAGTAAAGTTCGACGTAACGAGCGCCGGCGACTGGGCCCTGCGCAACGCGGCCAACGGCGTCGCCATCAAGTCCGGCGGCAAGGTGGAAGGCTGGACCTTCACCTGGAACACACCGGTGCACGACAAGGCCACCACAGTCACCATCAAGGCGTCACCCGTCTATAAGCGCACTCCCACGCAGCTGAACCTGCAGCTCGTGAGCCTCCCTCACGAGGCCAAGGGCCGCACCGACGGGCATGAGTCCATCATCCTCACCCAGGGCAAGTACGATTTCTTCTGGAACGACGGGGAAGACGTTGCCAAGCTCGACCGCGCCACCACTTTCGGCCCGCTTGAGGACGCCGCCAGGCAGATACCGGTGACCTGCACCTCTGACTGGTCGGTCAGCGACATGCCGTCCTGGATACACGCCTCGAAGACGGCGGACGGCAAGGCCGTGAACATCACCGCAGACCACAACACTTCTACCGCGAGCTGGTCGCAGAGGCGCGCCGGCGTCGTCACCCTTGCCAGCCACGGCCTTGAGCTCAAGCTGAATGTGGACCAGGATCCTTATGTCTTCAGCGTCGACAAGGTCTCCGTCAACATCGACCCTCAGGGCCTTACATACGAAGACGTCACCGTGGTGTGCTCCGGCGGCTATGAAGTGGCTCCGCAAGCCGGCTGGGTGAAGATAGACGGATATCCGGGTGTCAGGTCCTACGAAGGGAGCGCCGTCGTGTCGCTGTCGGCAGAGGAAGACGCTTCCGGTTCGAAGGGCCGTTCGACCACCGTCAACTTCGTGTCGGACGACGTCAGCGGACTGGTATATTCGGTCACCCTCAACCAGATGCCGTACGTGCTCCAGTTCGCCGGTGCGGCGCAGAGCTCCTATTATTTCTCGCCCGACGCAGGCATGCAGTTCAGCCTGAACGTGGATGCCACCGTGTCCTGGAATACCCAGCGTCCCGCCTGGCTCACCGTCAGCCCCTCATCCAAGACCATCGAGGTCGGGCAGAGCGCCACCATCTCCACCCCGGTCACATTCCGGGCATCCCAGAACAATACCGGCAGG
>JAFZLQ010000066.1 GCA_017551425.1 Bacteroidales bacterium
AGGGGCGCCTGCGCCGCTGCAACGAAGCAGACGAACACATCGGCCAGCACGCCAGACAGGAGAAAGTAGATTACGAACAGCCTGAACTTCATCTATTCCTCCTTCTTTTCCGGCGGGATGAGCCACTGGGTGGATACTCCGGAGATGCCCGCAACCACGCCGAGCCCGCCCTGGACGTTGGTGTAGGTGAAGTTGGGAGGCGTGACACCGAAGTTGGACAGCATGTTGTAAGTGCTCAGGTACTGCGCCTTGGCGTAGTTGTAGAACTCCTCGCTAAGGCGGTATATCTCGAACCGGTACTTGCTGGATTCCCCGAGGTACATCCAGAATGCAGGATCCTCGGGAAGGGTGGGATATTCCCCGTCATCATCCGGATCGTCGGGATCCTCGGGATCTTCCGGATAATCGGGATCTTCCGGGTAATCGGGCGCCGGGTAATACTCCGTGTAGTCGTCGTCGCCAAGGCCGAAGTCTATGTCCGAGAAGTCGAAATCGTTCCAGACGAAGGAATCAACCGCATTGGCGAAGAAGGAATAGGTGTCTCCCTCTATCTGGCGGCTGGTGAGCAGGGTCAGGCACTCCCCCATGTACAGGCCGGAACTGATGAAGCCGTCCTTGTAACTGATGGAGGCGTAATTGTCGAGGTCGAGGGAGCTGATGTCGGAGAAGTCGGCGATTTGCCCGGGGTTGAAATACTCAGTATAGGCAGTTGTATCGACCTGGTAATTGAACATGTCGGGGCCGGAAGCCGCATACCACTCGGTGTACTTTATGGCCTTGATTCCGTAGTACTCGCCGTCCTTCACCGGCCTGTCCAGCTTGATGGTGACCTTCCAGACGTCGGTGGTGTCCCGCACGTCCTGGGAAAGCGTCACCGACTTGATGACCGGCCGCTCTGGAACCACGGTTGACGCCGTGGCTACGGGGACGTCCCCGGACGCAACCTTCACGGATATCTCGTCGCCCGGCCTGATGCCCGAGGATGCCTTCACATGGAGGTAATGACGGTTCCAGGAGCTCTTTTCCGTATCTTCCGACACGCGGACCAAGGTGCCGTTCACCGTTACCGTAACGTCGTTTATATCAAATGGATGCGCCTTATCCGCAGGTTTGTCTAAAGCAGGCTCGGCGTAAGCCACAAGAAGTTCTGCATCCATCTCCGAGGTGGGCAGGTACTGCACGTAGATCGCCGGATCCGAACTTTTGTCGAGCTCGAAGTGAATCTCGCAGGAGACGAGGGCCAGGAGGGCGAAAACAAGTCCGTATTTCTTCATGGCTCAGAATTTATATCCGACGCTCACCGTCGGGATTATTGGCACAAGACCGTATCCCAGGCCGTAATAGTTGCCGTTCTCGTCGCGGTCGAGCATGGCGAAGGATGCGTTAAGGTGGTTGTAAACGTTGTAAACGCTGAAGTTGAAGTTCAGGCTGGTCTTGTTGCGGAAGATTATGTTGAAGTCGGCCCCCACGTCAAGCCTGTGATAATCAGGCAGTTTGGAGTTGTATGGCGCCTGGTACAGCATGTCCGAGACGGCGCCCTCGCCATAAACCACCACGTGGGTGGGAAGGGTAATGCGGTTGCCGGTGTGGTAATTCCAGTTGAAGTAGAAGCTCATTCCCTTGACGGGACGCCAGGTTCCTACGAGGTTGAGTTTGTGGCGGTTGTCGTTGCGGTCGAGGAAGGGGAAAGGATAGTAGGCCTCGAACTCGCGCCAGGTCCAGCTGAGCGTATAGTAGGCCGAAAAATCGAACTTGGGGCTCTCATACGTGGTCTCGAGCTCGAGGCCGTAAGACCAGCCACGCCCCTCGGTAAACGAGGTCTCCCAGTTGACGAGCGGCGGGTAGAAGGCGTTGGCGCCGTTGTACGACAGCATGTGCTGCATCGACTTGTACCATCCTTCCACGTTGATCTTGAAGGGACCGGGCGTGAGGTATATTCCTCCGGCGACCTGGTCGGACAGCATGGGGCCGGCGCCGGTGGACGAAGGCATCCAGCTGTTGGTGGGAAGCTCGATGTACATCGCCGACACAAGATGGGCGTACTGGCTCATGCGGGTGTACGACAACTTGGCACATATATCCTTGGTAATGAGCCACTTGAATGCCGCCCTGGGCTCTGGGTGATGCCAGGTGTCATGGCCTGTGGTGAACAGGCTCCAGCGCAGGCCGGCGTTAAGCGTGAAGTTGTAGGCAAGGAATATTTCATCCTCGATGTACACCGAAGGCTCAAAGGCGTCGTATGCCTCGCCGGTGTCTTTGGAGTCCTCGGTCTTGTCGAATCCGAAGAACTTGCGGCTGCTTTCGTACTTGCGTCCTACGTTATAATGATGGTAAGCCGCCATGAGGCCGTAGCGCACATGATGCGACGCATTGGGGAACCAGTCGAAGTCGTATTTGATACCGGCGTCATGCACGGCGCAGACGTTGTGGTCGTCCATGCTCAGCTCCAGGATGCCCTCCTCCTCTTCATCTTCTTCCTCCTTGGCCTTTATCTCGAAGCCGTATCCTACGTCGGAGCCGCTGCGGCTGTAATAGCCCGTGAGCTTGCTGCGGAGCTCCTTGGAGAAGTCGTAATCCCATCTGACGCTGGACGCCAGGGAGCCCCAGCGCGAGCCGATGCTGAGCTTCATGTACATGTCCAGGTCTTCGTTGACGCCGGCGTGAAGGTTGTCGTCGCCCCAGTAGAATGTGGCGTTGAGCTTGCTGCGGGGCGAGAATCTGTGTGTCAGGCGGGCGTTCAGGTCGGTCATGGCATAACCGCCGTCAACGTGCATCCCGTCCCCGTTCTCATGATTGGCGTATGCGAGGGCCGGGGCGAGGATGACGTCCATCCAGGAACGGCGCACGCCGAAATTGAAGGAGGTCTTGTCCTTGACGATGGGCCCCTCGAAATGCAGGCGCCCGTCGATCAGGCCGATGGAGACGTTGCCGTGGTACTCATGCATGTTGCCCTCGGAGGTTTCCACGTCAACCACGGACGACAGACGGCCGCCGTAACGCGCCGGGAAGCCGCTTTTGTAGAAGTCCAGATTCTCCACGACGTCTGTGTTGAAGCTGGAGAACAGGCCTCCGAAGTGGGTGATGTTGTACAGGGGCACGCCGTCCAGCAGGAAGAGGTTGTCGTTGCCGTCGCCGCCGTGGACGTACAGGCCGGACATGAGCTCGTTGCCCGCGGCCACGCCGGGGAGCAGCTGGAGCTGTTTGATTATGTCGGGCGTGCCGAACACCGCA
>JAFZLQ010000067.1 GCA_017551425.1 Bacteroidales bacterium
CACCTCGTCCCACTTGGCCTTCTCGCGGAGGACGTTGGGGTTGGTGGCGCGGAACTGAGCCTCGTCGAACGCCTCTCCAAAGCGCTTGCGGCCCTTCTCCACCTCCTTGTCCATCTTTTCTTCGATCTTGGCGAGGAAGTCTTCGATGAGCACGTCGGCGCGGTATCTCTTCTTGGAATCCTTGTTGTCTATGAGGGGGTCGTTGAAGGCGCCCACGTGGCCTGATGCCTCCCAGATCCTGGGATGCATGAAGATGCAGGAGTCGATACCCACGATGTTCTCGTTCAGGCGTGTCATGGCGTTCCACCAGTACTGCTTGATGTTGTTCTTGAGTTCGACACCCATCTGGCCGTAGTCATAGACGGCTGCGAGTCCGTCGTAGATCTCGCTGGAAGGGAAGATAAAACCGTATTCCTTGCAATGTGCTACAAGCACTTTGAAAAGTTCGTCCTGTGTCATATAAAATGTTGATGATTAATTGTTTCCGTTGTAGCGCCCGGCGTCCTTCAACAGGCCTTCGACCTCCTGTGCCAGAGCTTTTTCCTTAGGCAGGCTCTTGACGTCTATATGGAAGCGGAAGCGCCAGTGGTGGTTGGGGTCTGCCGGCTGGTTGACGCGTTCGTTCTCGAAGTCCTTGCGGCGCAGCTTACCGTCGAGGGCCAGCCAGTCCTGGAGCGGGAAGATTGCGAGCATTGGCAGGGAGGACAGGTGGTTCCAGATTGCGCCGCGGACCTCCCAGGGCTCCATGTCACGGCCGTTCTCTTCTGCGAACTGCATGCGGAGGGTCGCCATGTCGTGCGAGCTGGAGGCGCAGACGGCCATTTCGGGCCAGGGGTGTCCCTTGTCCATGCAGGCCATTTCGAGCGAAAGGATGCTTTCGTGCTCCATCACGCCGGGTACGCAGTCGGGCACCATGCCGAGGTCTTCGCCGCAGGCGAGCATTCCGGTGGCGTTAAGCAGTTCGGGGAGCTTGCGCTCGGCGTTCCAGCGCCAGAGATCGTCGTTGCGGTGGTAGAAGAAGTCGGTATAAAGTGCGCCGAAGCGCTCCTGCTGCCACTGGGGCAGGTTGTAGGATTCGGGGAGGATCCTGGGCTGATAGCAACCGGCGTTGCGCGGGTCGGGCAGGAAGAGGCCGTCGATAGGCAGCCCCATCGAGTCGATTTCTTCGCGGCGGTAGGGGATTGCGGGGTTGAAGTGGCCCATGGAGCCGCTGGTGTATTCCAGAGGGATCTCCCAGATGCGGAAGAATCCGAGGATATGGTCGATGCGGAAGGCGTCGAAGTACTCGCTCATCTTGCGCAGGCGGCTCTTCCACCATGCGTAGTCGTCCTTCGCCATCTCGTCCCAGTTGTAGGTGGGGAAGCCCCAGTTCTGGCCTTCTGCGCTGAAGAAATCCGGCGGTGCGCCCGCGCTGGAATCGAGGTTGAAGAGCTCGGGATGGAAGTGGGCGTCGGCACTGTCGGCGCTTACGCCGATGGGCAGGTCGCCCTTGAAGTACACTCCCTTGGAGCGGGCGTGCTTGACCTCGTCGGCAAACTGCTTGTCCAGGTGCCACTGGATCCAGCGCCAGTAATCGGCCTCGACGCCGTCGCGCTTGGCGCAGAATTCGGCATACTCGTCGAGCCAGTAGGCGTTGGCCTTGGCGAAACGCTTGAAGGAGGCGCTTTGGGTGTCTGCGGCGCCATGGTCTTCCCAAGCCTTGCGGATGAGGGCCATTTTCTTCTTGAACACCTTGGGATAGTCGAGCTCGGGAAGGTCGTTGAGCTCCTTCTGGGCGCGCTTGAATGCCGCATCCTCCTTCACTCCGATCTCCTGCAGGCGCAGGTAAAGCGGATGGAGTGCGAACGAGGAAATGGGGCTGTAGGGATAGGAGTCCTTCCACTGGCCCTTGCGGGTGGTGTCGTTGACGGGAAGGAGCTGGATGAGGCACTGGCCGGTGGCCGCCGCCCAATCTACGATGGGACGCAGGTCGCGGAAATCGCCGATGCCGAAGTCATCCTTGCTGCGGAGGGAGAATACGGGCACTGCGGTGCCGGCTCCGCGGAAGCGCGGACGGTCGAAGAGGGTCGCGTTGTGCTTGCGCACGAACTTGCAGCCGGGGATGTTGCAGTCGTTCCAGCTGTTCTCGATTACCGGAGCGGGGGTTGCGCTGTGGTGTTCCCACTCGCTGCGGGCGATGATGCCGTCGCGCATGACGACGTAGAAGTAGTCCTTGAGCGCCGCCGCCGGAGCGTTGACGCTAACCTTCCAGGTGCCGTTGCCGCACCATTCCATGGGGTGCTTGACATCCTGCAGAACGAGGCTGAGGCTCTCGCCCCAGGTCGTGTTGTAGTGTATTAAAAATGTGGTTTTCACTATAGTTTGTAATAACTTGCGAGGATTGCTGAGAACCATTTGCCGGGGAGTATCGCCTTGAGGAATACGCTCAGGCGCTGCTCCAGGGTGGATACTATATAGCTCTGGCGGGGATTGCGGCAGCGTACGATCTTGCTGATGCGCGCCGCCAGGACCTCGGGCTTGAGGCCGGAGGTCTCGTCGTGCTCAATGCTCTTGAGGGAGCGTGCGTACGCAGGGTACGCCTCGTGGGCTGCGGCGTCGGACACGGAGTCGCGGCTTGCCGTAAACGAAGTCGCAAAGTCTCCGGGCTCAACCACGACCACCTTTATGCCGTGCTGTCTGACTTCCAGGCGCAGCGCTTCGCAGTAGCCCTCTATGGCAAACTTGCTGGCACTGTAGAGGCCCTGGAAGGGGAGCCCCATCAGGCCGCCTATCGAGCTGATACAGATAATCTTGCCGCTTTTCTGGCTGCGCATTGCGGGCAGTACGTAGTGCAGGAAACGCACCATTCCGAGCCAGTTGACGTCCATCTGGCGGCGGGCCTGCTCTATGCTGGAGAACTCCAGGGGGCCGCCTATGCCCATGCCGGCGTTGTTGATGAAGACGTCTATGCGGCCTTGCTCGTCGAGGACCTGCTGCACGGCTGCGCGGCAGTCTTCGTCGGATGTGACCTCGGCCTTGATGTACGTGACGCCCGGGATGGGTTCGACGTCCCGGCGGCAGGTGCCATAGACGGTATGGCCTTCGGAAGCGAGCTTCCTGGCCGTCGCCCTGCCGAAGCCGGAGCTGACACCCGTAATCAGGACAATCATATGACTTCCAGGTCTTTGAATATCTTGGTGAGTTTGGCTACGGCCTCATCGACCTGCTCGATGCTGTGGGTGGCCATGAGGGCGAAGCGGATGAGGACGTCCTTCTCGGGCACCGCGGGTGCGATGACGGGGGTGATGAAGACGCCGGCCTCGTATGCCAGCTTGACTATCTTCATTGCCTTGATGGTGTCCCTCACGAAGAGCGGGATGATGGGGGATTGGGTGTGCCCGGTATCGAATCCTGCGTCCTTGAAGGCCTTCTGCGCGTGGCGGGTGACCTCCCAGAGGTGCTCGCGGCGCTCGGGTTCTTCAATCATGATGTCGAGGGCCTTGGATGCCGCTGCGGTGGCCGCGGGAGTCATGGAGGCGCTGAATATCAGGGAGCGGGAGTTGTGCTTGAGGTAGTTGATGACGCTGTGGTTGCCGGCGATGAAGCCGCCGAGGGAACCGAAGCTCTTGGAGAAGGTGCCCATTATGAGGTCGACGTTCTTGGTGAGGCCGAAGTGGCTGGCGGTGCCGGAACCGTTCTCGCCTATCACGCCGAGTCCGTGGGCGTCGTCGATCATGACGGAAGCGTTGTATTTTTCGCAGAGCTCGCAGATCCTGGGAATGGGGGCGATGTCGCCTTCCATTGAATAGACGCCGTCAACGACTATGAGTTTGGGGGCGTTGCGGGGGGTGAGCCAGAGCTTCTTCTCAAGGTCTGCCATGTCGTTGTGGCGGAACTTGCGTACCTCGCTGAAACTCAGGCGGCTGCCGTCTATGATGCAGGCGTGGTCGAGGGCGTCGAGGAAGATGAATCCGCCGCGGAAGCCCAGGCATCCTACGACTCCCAGGTTGACCTGGAATCCGGTGCTGTATGTGACGGCCTCGTCTTTGCCGACGAACTTTGCGAGCTTGGCTTCAAGCTCTTCGTGGATATCGAGGGTGCCGTTGAGGAAACGGCTGCCTGAGCAGCTGGTGCCGTACTTCTTGACGGCGGCTATGGCAGCCTCCTTGAGGCGGGGGTCATCGGAAAGGCCAAGGTAGGAATTGGACCCGAACATCAGGACTTTGGAGCCGTCGGCCATGGTGACCAGCGGGTCCTGACCGGAGGAGATGGGACGGTAGTAGGGATACACTCCCTGTGCCTTCACCTCATCGGCCAATGTATATTTGGCGCATAACTTATCGAGTAATCTTTCCATCTTTAGGTTTCAATACTTACTAATAATAACTTGCAAATATAAGTATTTTCGTTAAAAGATGGAGAAAGAGCCCGGTTAAACTTCTTCTTTCGGAATGGTGAGCACGAAGCGGGCGCCGTTGGTGTAATTGGAGTCGAGCCAGATCCTTCCTCCAAGATTGGCCGCCATCATCCTGCAGATGCTCAGGCCGAGCCCGGCCCCCTGCTTGTTGTTGTCGAGTTTGACGAAACGCTCGAAAATGAGTTCCGCCTTTTCCTGCGGAACGCCGGGGCCGTTATCCTGCACGTAGAATGTTATATACCCGGGATTCTCCACCAGGGAGCTGCCAATCACGATTTCTCCCTTTGAAGAGTATTTGCAGGCGTTGGTGAGGAAGTTGATGAGAATCTGCTGTACGCGCATGCCGTCGGTGAGGTAGCGCGCGTCTTCGTCAAGGCCGGGCTGGCGTACTATTGTAACCCCCGGCGGCACACGGAATTCCGCGGATTTGATTGCCTGGCGCGCCATCTCGTTGAGGTTGGTGGGGGCTTTGTTAACGGAATACTGCCCGTTTTCCATATCGGAAATGTCCAGCATGTCCTTTACCATGACGGTGAGCAGCTGGGAATTGTTATGGATGTAACTCAGGTACTCCGCCTTTTCCTCGTCCGATACGTAACCGTCCGGCATGCACAGCAGCTGCGAGAAGCCCACGATGGAATTCAGCGGGGTGCGGAATTCGTGGCTCATGTTCTGGATGAACGCCGTTTTGATGTTGCTGGCGTTCTCGGCCATGTTGCGCGCCTTCCTGAGCGAACGCAGGCTGCGCTCCATCGTGAAGAAAGTATAGCCCCCGATGCCGATCAGCAGGAAAAACGCCGCCCACATTATCTGCTTCTTGTATTGCAGCCAGAGCGACTGGGGCGCGCCTATTACATCGGCCCCGTGCGGTATCAGGCCGGTATCCAGGCCGAAGTGCTCCATCGCCTTGTAGTTGAGCGTGGGGATACCGGTCTGCAGGTATGCGAACGGCATTTCCGAGGGCTGCACGTCGTTGTCCAGCACATCCAGGATGCGCTGGCGGACTGTGCGCCGGTACTCTTCCTGAGAATAACTGCAGTAGCCTACCACGTAAGGATGCTTCTCGAAGTCGCTGCCAAACATGGTGTACAACGGAGTGATGTGCTCCAGAAGCGAGACCGTGTTATGTCGGGTGGAAACGTTCTCGCGGTAGCCTTCGCGGATCATCCAGGAGGCGTAAAATACGGCCGTATAAGGACCTTTGGCATTCTCAAGGGTGGACAGAAGCTTATCGGTGCTTGTGTCGGAAGAGGAAATGACATGGCAGGTAATCTCTGGATGGCGGTCCCGTATATACTCTTCTATGCGCCACTGGCGTTCCTTGCTTAAGTAGTTTTCGCCTGCCACGAAAAAGAGGTTCTGCAGCCCGGGCTGGACGTCGATTATCATTTCGATTGTCTGGCGCAGCAGGGCGGGGGCGCTTATGAGAGAGATGTTGGCGCCTTTGTCCTTAAGGTCTTCGATGGGGTAGCGGTTGGCATTCGGGTCTCCGGGGCCGAACAGGGTGTAGACCAGGTCGCAATAGTAGTCTTGCTCGCCTATGAGCAGCATTGGGATGCCCGGCCAAAGCTTCTGGATGTCTTCTGTAAAGCTGAAGCAGCTGCCGCCGAGCAACACCACGAGCCTTGGGGGAATGTTGTGGGCGGCAAGCACGCTGTCGCGGTCGTGGATCAGGGCTTCCTCGCTCTTGTAAGACAGGAAGGGGAGATGGGCGATGGAAATGTCCAGGTCCGGCCGTTCCGCGGCCAGGGCGTTGATGGGTTGCATCATACGCTGGTCCCACTCGCTTGCGTCCGTATGGGAAGACAGCAGGAAAACGTCTGCAGCTTTATCCCTGGCGGCAATGGCCAGAGGAATCCACAGCAACAGAAGACAGAGTTGTACCCGGTGTAGCATAACTATGTGGTCTTGCTGCAAAAATAAGAAAAAAAACGAAACGTACACCTGCCTTGGCTGACTGTATTGCCATACGTCCCTGAAATGCTACGTTCAAGGCCGGAATCGTAGCAAAACCAGTCGTTTTGCGCACTTTTGCTACGTTTTGTGCTGTAAGCGTAGCAAAAAACGGGATTCGGACCCGCGGCGCTTCGCGCGCGAAGCGCCAGCATACACGTTACCCCCCGGCGGCAAGCCGCCGACCCCTCGGGGGTGCTACGCCTTCTACTTCTACGTGGACCCCCCTGCGGCTACGCCGCTTTCCCCCTCGGGGGGCTGTTGAGGTCGCGGTCCGGCATACGGCATCTATACAAACGTCGAATGACAGCCACAAGGACTGTCATTCTTCGTTTGAGCGGAAAACGGGATTCGGACCCG
>JAFZLQ010000014.1 GCA_017551425.1 Bacteroidales bacterium
ATCTCATCGTCCGATCCCGGGACGACCACCCTGCGCCTGCCATAGCCGAAGCTCGGATAGATGGCCGCGAACGCCGCCATCATCAGCGCAATCTGCCACAGCGAATCGTAGCCGTTGACGAAAATCTTCGAGATGTCGGAATCGACGACCTTCGCCACTATAAGGATTGCGATTATCAGCGACAGGATTACCGTCAGCTGCACGAAATATTTGACCGCTCGGATTAGATACTTCATTGAGGAGATGATTTAGATTCTTCGCTTCGCTCAGAATGACAAAAAAGGGCTCAGAATGACAAAAAGGCTCGGAATGACAAAAAAGGGCTCAGAATGACAAAAGGCCCCGGAAGGACAATGGACGACGCTCGGAAGGACAATGGACGATGCTCAGAATGACAATGGACGACGCTCAGAATGACAAAAAAGGGCTCAGAAGGACAATGGAGGGCCTTCGGAATGACAAAAAAGGGCTCAGAATGACAAAAAAGGGCTCAGAATGACAAAAAAGGGCTCAGAATGACAAAAAGCGGGGGCAGCGACAGGCACTGCCTCCATCATTTACGAGCTATCGCTTTCTTTGCCGCCTCGGCAATGTGCGCGGCGTCGAAGCCCCAGGCGGCCATGAGCTCGGCGGGCGTGCCGGAGGAGCCGAACTTGTCTGCACCGTTCACAAACTCTATGGGCGTAGGGAGCGCGGCGGCGCATGCACCTGCGACGGCCTCTCCAAGGCCACCGGCGGCATTATGCTCCTCGGCCACCACTGCGCAACCGGTCTTGCGGAGCGAAGCAAGCAGGGTTGCGGTATCAAGCGGCTTGATGGTGGCGACGTTCAGCACCTCGGCGCCGATACCCTCGGCCTCAAGCAGCTCGGCGGCCTTAAGCGCCTCCCACACAAGGTGACCGCAGCAGGCGATGGTAACATCAGCACCCTCGTTCATCACGTAAATCCTGCCGATCTCGAACGGCTCGTCGGCACCCGTGAAATTGGGGACGCTAGGACGTCCGAAGCGCAGATACACCGGCCCGTTCCACTCGGCGGCGGCCACGGTGGCGTTCTTGGTCTGATTGTAATCGCAAGGCACGACCACCGCCATGCCGGGGAGGGCGCGCATCAGCGCAATATCCTCCATGGTCTGGTGGGTGGCGCCGTCCTCGCCAAGCGTGATGCCCGCATGGGAAGAGGCGATCTTGACGTTGGT
The DNA here is from genome assembly GCA_017551425.1 of Bacteroidales bacterium. Next base: position 1,199 of record JAFZLQ010000014.1, read on the forward strand.
GTGGCCGTAGGCGACCTCCTGGCGGAGCTGGTCGTACACGCGGCCGGTGACGAACTCGGCGAATGAGCCGATGAACGGAATCTTGCCCGTGAGCGACAGGCCGGCGGCGGCGCCGACCATATTGGCCTCGGCGATGCCGCACTGGATGAACCTCTCCGGGAACTCCGCGGCGAACTCGTCCATCTTGAGCGAACCCTTGAGGTCCGCAGTCATGGCAACAACCCTGGGGTTCTTGCGTCCGGCCTCCACGAGCCCTGCTCCGAAGCCGCTTCGGGTATCGACCTTACCCTGATCTGTATATTTCTTCATATTAAAAATCTCCTAAGGTTTCTTCCAGTTGTTTCATCGCCTCTGCGCACTGTTCTGCGCTGGGGGCCTTTCCGTGCCACTTGTGGGTGCCGGCCATGAAATCGACCCCATGCCCCATCTCCGTATGGAAAAGAATCATCTTGGGCTTGCCGTCTGCGGCGCGAGCAAGCTCGAATGCCTGGATGATGGACTCGAAATCGTGCCCGTCGGCCTCGATCACATCCCAGCCGAAGGCAGTCCATTTGTCGCGGAGGTCCCCCACGCCGCCTACGGACTCCACGGGACCGTCTATCTGCTGGCCGTTCCAGTCGGTGAAAGCCACCAGGTTGTCCAGCTTGTGATGGGCTGCCCACATGCCGGCCTCCCAGATCTGGCCCTCCTCGCTCTCTCCGTCTCCCAACAGGCAGAACACGCGCTCGGGCTCGCCGTCAAGCTTCTTGCCGAGTGCGATGCCAGCGGCGCAGGAAAGGCCCTGGCCGAGGGAGCCCGAAGGCTGGAAGACGCCCGGCAGGCCGTCGGTCACGCAGGGGTGACCCTGGAGACGGGTGCCGAACTTGCGGAGCGTGCCGAGCTCTGCGGGAGGGAAATAGCCCGCACGGGAAAGCACGGCATAATAAACCGGGGCGAGATGTCCTGCGGAGATGATGAACGCGTCCTGCCCCCTGGCGTCGCGGCGCCATGTTGCGGGATCGTGCTTCATTTCATGGAAATAAAGGGTGGTCATTACGTCCGTAATGCCCAGTGAGCCTCCCGGATGGCCGGATTTAGCAGTCGTGACCATGCGGACGATGTCTCTCCGGACCTGCGAGGCGATTCTGCCCAGTTCTTGAGGATTTGCCATATATCAGAGTTTTTAGTGTCAATTCCCAAAGATAACAAAAATAACTTATCTTTGCACCAGCTATGGAAATGAACCGAATCCGCAATTTCTGCATTATCGCCCATATAGACCACGGCAAGAGCACCCTTGCCGACCGTCTGCTCGAGCTCACCAGCACCCTTGCCGCCCGCGACATGGAGAACCAGGTGCTGGACGACATGGACCTCGAGCGCGAGAAAGGCATCACCATAAAGAGCCACGCCATCCAGATGAACTACAACGGCTACAGGCTCAACCTCATCGACACTCCCGGCCACGTGGACTTCTCCTACGAGGTCTCCCGCAGCATCGCGGCGTGCGAGGGTGCGCTGCTGGTGGTGGACGCCAGCCAGGGCGTGCAGGCACAGACCATTTCCAATCTCTACATGGCCATAGACCATGGCCTGGAGATCATCCCCGTCCTCAACAAGATAGACATGGAATCCGCGCAGCCGGAGGTGGTGACGGACGAAATCTGCGACCTGCTCGGCTGCGATCCGGAGGACGTCTTCAAGATCTCCGCCCGCACCGGCGAGGGCGTCGCCCCCATCCTGGACGCCATCGTGGAAAAGATACCCGCCCCCAAGGGCGATCCCGACGCACCCCTGCAGGCCCTCATCTTCGACTCCGTATTCAACTCGTTCCGCGGCGTCATAGCCTACTTCAAGGTCAGCAACGGCACCGTTCGCAAGGGCGACAAAGTCAAGTTCGTGGCCACCGGCATGGAGTACGAGGTGGAGGAGGTAGGGTCCCTCAAGATGAAGCTCATCCCCGGAGCCGAGGTGGGCTGCGGCGACGTAGGCTACATAATCACCGGCATCAAGAGCGCGGTGGAGGTGAAGGTGGGCGACACCATCACCCACGTCGCCCGCCCCTGCGACAAGGCGATAGCCGGATTCGAAGAGGTAAAGCCGATGGTCTTCGCCGGCATGTACCCGGTGCAGGCGGACAAGTTCGAAGAGCTCCGCAGCGTGCTGGAGAAGTTCCAGCTGAACGACGCGTCCTTCGTTTACGAGCCCGAAAGCTCGCTCGCCCTCGGCAGCGGCTTCAGGTGCGGTTTCCTCGGCCTGCTGCATCTGGAAATCGTACAGGAAAGGCTCTTCCGCGAGTTCGACATGGACGTCATCACCACCGTGCCCAACGTGTCGTACAAGGTTTACACGATGCAGGGCGACGTGCTCGACGTCCACAATCCCTCAGGCCTGCCGGCGCCCACCCTCATCGACCATATCGAGGAGCCTTACATACGCGCCCAGATAATCTCCAAGAGCGAATTCTTCGGGCCCATCATGAAGCTCTGCCTCGACCGCCGCGGCACGCTGGTGAGCCAGCACTACATCACCGCGGAACGCGTGGAGCTGAACTACGACATGCCGCTGAGCGAGATAGTGTTCGATTTCTACGACAAGCTGAAAACCATCAGCAAGGGATACGCCTCCTTCGACTACCATATCACCCAGTTCCGGCCCGCAAAGCTCGTGAGGCTGGACATCCTGCTGAACGGCGAGCCGGCGGACGCCCTCTCCACCCTCATCCACGAAGACAACGCCTACACCTTCGGGCGCAAGATGTGCGAGAAGCTCAAGGACCTCATCCCCAGGCAGCAGTTCGACATCCCCATCCAGGCGGCCATAGGCGCAAAGATCATCGCGCGCGAAACCGTCAAGCAAGTGCGCAAGGACGTTACCGCCAAGTGCTACGGCGGCGACGTCACCCGCAAGCGCAAACTGCTCGAGAAGCAGAAGGAAGGCAAAAAAAGAATGCGCCAGATAGGCACCGTACAGGTCCCTCAGAGCGCATTCATGGCAGTTCTCAAGCTGGACAGCTAGAATTTCTGGCGTTTGGTCACTTTCAGGCGTTCCTTAAGCGTCCTCCACCTCCCCTTAGGCTGCGAACCGGAACTGTTCGCGGCCTGGGTGCGTGCGGGCTTCAGGTACTTGTATGAAGTACGCGTAATCGACTGCGGCAGGAACGGATGATAGTCGTTGAAGTAGTATTGTTTTTGCTGATAATTGTCTTCGTACTGAATAACAAACCCAAACTGTACAATCGGATAATTCCCGCTATTGCCATCAATATTGGTAAGGGAACCAGGCTCAAGATAAATCTTTGAGCCACTAATGTATCCGGTAAGGATATCGTAATCATATATACCCCCGTCATCATAACTCCCCCAGACAAAGCCGACGGTATTGTTGTAAGATACACAGCCAACCAGACTCATTACGGCATCGTAATACACACCATAATATGGTATCTTGGTGGTCTTGAAATTCTGATGTGCCGTCAGACGGAAGGTAGCGTTGTTCGGATTATAATCCACCGGCACCTTGTCTTCAAACCCGTCGATTCCGGAAATGTAGTAAGACTGACCGTAAATGTACGGAGATATTGTCCATGTTTCGTTGACGTTGGCGGTTGTACCGACTTTCCATTGGCCGAGGAACCATTCGTAATCATAATCGGGTTCGCCGGTCACCGCACGTACGGAAAGACCGTAACAACGGGAGCTGTACGAATCGGGCTTTTGCCCATTTGAGTCGAACGAGCACAGGTAGGCGGAAGAAGGATAGTTGCTCTCGATTTCCGACGCCCAGTAATAACCGGAGGAGCCGTAGCCGGCGCAGCTCTTATTGCGATAGTAACCGGAAGCCGGAAGGAAGATGGTATTCCCGTTGGGGCCTTTGACTTCGTAACCGTAGTGATTGTTGCGCTTTGTCCAGGTCCATGTACAGAGGCCGACCAGTTCTTCCCATTGGCCTCTCGTGGGAAGATGCCAGTCGGTTCCGTAGAGCATGTAGCCGGGATCGTCGTCATACTCCAGTTTCTTGATATTGTCAACCTTGCCGTACGTGCTGATGGAGTTGTATTTTGTCAGGCTGTTCTCCGATCCGTTGCACAAAGTATAGTTGTTCCATGAGAAATCCTTCTGGGTGTTGAGTTCGCCCCAGGCGAAATACATGCCGTCTTCATATTCGTACCTCGCGCCGATATTGCACGGGGCCCACTTGACGCTCAGTCCAAGGTCAACGGCGTACGGGACATCGATATAATCATACCCCTGGAAGACAGCCACACGGCAGGTTGCGGTGAAGCCGCCGTTGTTCGTGGTGGCGGTTATCCTTGCCAGTCCGCTGCCGACGGCTTTCACCAGGCCGTTCTGGTCAACGGTTGCGACGCTGGTATCGTCAGATTCCCAATGGACGCTCTTGTCGGAAGCATCGTTAGGGAAAACGGTAGCTTTTATCACGTCCTGGGTGCCGGCGCTCGTCCTTATAAGTTCCTTGTCGAGGGAAATACCGGTGACGGGAACGGCTTGAGTTCCGAACACCGGCCTTACGGCCATGCCGAGGCAGCGTTCTTCAATCTCCCAGTCTCCCTGTAACGACTGGCTGAACTTTTCGTAATATGCCCTGCTGACAGTTGTGCCATATAAAGTCAGAGCAGAAGACCAGTAATAGCCGGTGGATTTCTCACCACGGGATTCGCCCCTGTAAACTCCCGTAACCGGGAGGAATATGGACCTGTCTGTATAACCTATTGTCTTGCCTGTAACTTTATAACCGTCAACCCCGTTCACCTGCGTCCATTCCCATTTACAGCTCTGGTTCAGCTCCCGCCATTCGTCACGAGTAGGCATGCGCCAGTTTCCACCGAAAGCCATATGGGCGACGTCGTCTTCCCTATCCAGGACAGTTTTATTGTCCACCGACCCAAAGCCGCTGTACCAGTTGTATTTGTTGATAGAGGTACCAGTCCCGTTGCAATACAGGTAATGCGCCCAGTCGTAATTCCAGTCCGTCTGGGTTTCACCCCATGCGAAGTAGCGGCCCGGTTCTTCGGGGCTGCCGGAGCCGATGTTGAAGCTGCCCCACTTCACACTCAGGCCAAGATCGACCGTCTCCGGCTGCGTATAGGCATCGATAACTGTCACGTTAACGCTTGCACGGACGCTAGGATTGTCATCGGAAATGACTGTCAGGACTGCCGAGCCCGGTTTGACGCCCCATATGACGGCACTGTCTTCGTCATAGGACTTTATGGTGGCGACGCTGCTGTTGTTCGTCTCCCACTTCATGGATTTGCTGAGTACGTTATCCGGCGTGAACGTCACCGAAACCCTGCGGTTTTCACCTATGGTCAAGGTAGGGGAAGAAGGATTCACGCTGATACCAGTAACCTTGTTGCCTACCTTTATCCTGAAGCTGGCTGTCACCCCGTCCTTGACGGCCGAGCGCACCCGGACCGTCGTCTCGCCGGGTGAGACGCCCTTGATAACCATGTCCCATGACTCACTAGCCACATTTCTGTCATCAATCTCCAGGGCCAAACCTTCATAACTGCCGGACGGGGAAACGGAATAATGGCCTCTCAGATCCAGCTGGTCTCCCACATAAACGCCATAACTGTTGCTGTCGAAAGTAATGGACGAAGGAGGCGTTACCACACGGACGGTACAGGTGGCCGTCCGGTTGCCGCCATCCACCGTTGTGGCAGTCAGGGTTGCAGTGCCGAGCCCTTTGCCGTACACAAGCCCGTTGGCATCGACCGTGGCTACGGATTTATTGGAACTGACCCATGTGACACTCTTATTGGTAGCTTTGGACGGGCTGTAATTCACAGTCAACTGCTTCGAATCCCCCTTTGCCAGGTAGAAATCGTCAGGATCTATGCTGATATTCGTTACAAGAATGGTCTTGTTGGTGACGGTAACGCGGCATTTGCCCCAGCGCTTGCCGTCACTGGTGAGGACGGTAATATTGGCTTCTCCCGGCTTGACGCCCTTGACGACGCCTTTCTGGGTGACCGTTGCCGCAGCAGTATTGTCGCTTGCCCAGGTATAGCTTTGGTCTGTCGCCTCCTTGGGAGAAACCGTGGCGGTGAGAGTGACGGTATTGCCCTCTTCCACGGACACTTCTTCGGGAGAAATCGTTATGGACGTCACCGGCACATATACGGTAACTACGCACTTGGCGGATTTGCTTCCTGCCGTCGCGGTGATGGTCACGGGGCCGCCGGCCTTGAGCGCCGTTATCTTGCCCTCGATCACAGAAACCACCGAAGGGTTGGAAGACGCCCACGAGACTGTCTTGTCGGTGGCGTTTTCGGGATACACCGTAACATTCAGGAACATGCTCTCGCCGAGATTCAGGGTCACTTCGGAAATGAGGTCCAGCGAAGTCACTTCCACAACGGGCTTGGAATACTGGGAAACAGACAGATTTATGCTTTTCCCGCCGCTCTTGAAGATTATGTCTCCGCTTCTTGACTTGACGCCGTCATTAGCCTCGCATTCGAGGTTGATCTTCCACTGGAAAGGAACGGTTGACGGCGATATCGACACGACTGTGATCCAGTCGGGCTTGACGACATCCCATTTGGAGCCGCTTTTGAGCGTAACGGAGCCCGGGCCGCCCTGGAAGTCGAAGGCGATGGAATCGCCGGACACAACTTCGAGGACATCGGGTTCAACCTCCTGGGTGAAGTCCGTGCAGGAAATCAATCCGAAGAGGCATGCTGCCATTAATGAAAAAAGTTTACGCATATCTCTTACGGATTAAAATGCAACGCCTATGCTGATACGGGGGGTGAGTCCCACGGGGAGGGCGTCAACCCTCTCCTTGTATGTGTAGTGTAGCCCGGACAGAATATTTGCCGTAGAATCGCTCCACACGCTGACGGCGGGATGGAAGAACGCCCCGACGTCCACCACGATGAAATCGGCTATGAGGAACGACACGCCGAAAGGAATTCCGATGCCGTTGGTCTTGTACTTGCCGGTGCTCTGCGTA
>JAFZLQ010000068.1 GCA_017551425.1 Bacteroidales bacterium
CAGGACGCCGGCCTGTACATTTCATTCGGATTCGATTTCTAAGGAGATGGACGAGGCACAGAAAAAGATACTCGGCAGGCTGCAGGCCCAGTGCTCCAAACGGGAGTACTGCAGCTCCGACGTCCGCGCCAAGGCCCTCAAGGCCCTGGAGGGCGATCCCGCCCGTGCCTCTGAAATAGTGGATTCCCTCGTGGCGGACAGGTATGTCGACGATCTCCGCTATGCCTCGGCCTTCGCGCGCGACAAGGCCCATCTGGGCGGATGGGGTCCCGTGAAGATCCGTTACGCCCTGGGCGCAAAAGGCATTTCGCGTGAGACGGTGAACGCTGCGCTGGAAGAGATAGACGTCGAAGCATCATCGTCAAAGCTCCGGAGCCTGATGGCCGCCAAGGCGCGCACTCTGGAGGGAGATCCGCAGGCCCGTCTCAAACTTATAAGATTCGCCCTGTCAAGGGGTTACGAATACTCGGAAATCCAGCCTTACCTATGAGCGAACGTCCCGTAATAGAGTTATATACAGACGGCGCGGCCAGCGGGAATCCCGGGCCCGGAGGCTGGGGCGTGGTGCTCAAGTGCGCCGGCCTCCGCAAGGAGCTCAGCGGCGGCTTTTCGCTCACCACCAACAACCGCATGGAGCTTCTGGCCGTCATAAAGGGGCTGGAGGCCATACGCTGGGACGGCGCGGAGGTGGAAGTATGGAGCGATTCGCAGTATGTGGTGAACACCATAACCCAGGGCTGGAAGCGCAAGAAGAATCACGACCTCTGGGCCAGGTACGATGCGGCCTCCAGGGGCTTCAGGCTCAATTATCACTGGCTGAAGGGCCATGCGGGGCATCCGGAGAACGAGCGCTGCGACGCCCTTGCGGTGGAGGCCTACCTGCAGCCGGGGCTCCCGCCGGACGAGGGATACGAGCAAGTCAAGGAAGAAAAACTGTTTTAAGATATATGCAAAGAAGAAAACTTATAGTAGGCATCACCCAGGGTGATTCCAACGGTATAGGCTACGAAGTGATAATAAAGTCACTTGCAGACCAGCGCGTCCTCGATTTTTTCACGCCGGTGGTGTACGGCTCGTCCAAACTCTTCGGGTTCTACCGCAAGCTCGTGCATGAGGTGGAGCAGATGGAGACCAACGTCATCTCCGACGCCCGTGACGCACGTCCCGGCAAGATCAACATCATCAACTGCCTTGCGGACAACGTTTACGCAGATCCGGGCCATCCCACTCCCGATTCCGCAAAAGAGGCCATCATAGCCCTTGCCAGGGCGGTCTCGGACATCAAGGCCGGGGCCATAGACACCCTCGTCACCGGCCCCATCAACAAGAAGGCCATGTCCGGCCAGGGCTTCGGATTCCCGGGCCATACCGAGTACCTGCAGAACCAGTTCGGAGTGAGCGACGTGGCGATGTTCATGACCAGCCACCGCCTGAAGCTGGGCGTGGTGACGGGCCACATCCCCCTGAAGGACGTTTCCGCCGCCGTTACCAAGGAGAAGATACTCAGCAAGTTGCATCTCATGAACCGTTCGCTGCGCGAGGATTTCTGCATAGACAATCCCCGCATCGCCGTGCTTAGCCTCAACCCCCACAGCGGAGACGGCGGCCTGCTCGGCAACGAAGAGCAGGACATCATAATACCGGCAATCGCCCAGGCTATGCTGGACGGTCTCACCGTATTCGGTCCCTTCTCGCCCGACGGCTTCTTCGGCCTTGGCCACTACCAGCGCTTCGACGCCACCCTGGCCATGTATCACGACCAGGGCCTTGCCCCGTTCAAGTCGCTTTCTTTCGAGGACGGAGTCAACTTTACGGCAGGACTGCCGATAGTGCGCACATCTCCCGACCACGGCACCGCCTTCGACATGGCGGGAAAGGACGAGGCCGATCCCCAGTCCATGCGTTCCGCGATTTTCACCTCCATCGACATCTATAACGCGCGTGCCGACTACGCCCTTCTTCAGGAGGGCAAGATGGTTGACCGCCGTCCCGAGCAGCCGGAGCGCAAGGAGCATCCCGGCCGTCCCCAGATTGCATGATGAAGTTTTTCCGGATCGTTTTTGCTGTGCTGGCGCTCACGTCCCTTTCTGCGGGGGCGCGGGCGCAGTACGCACGTGACACCGTCTGCTTCAGGCCAACCCAGCTGATAGCGCCTGTGGCGTTGATGGGAACCGGAGCCTGCATCCATTACTTCGGGCACGAAAGCATAGACGCCGGCATACGCGACTGGAACCTGTCGCATCTCAACGTTGACGGGAACGGGCTGTTCCTGGACTTCGGCACTTATTTCGCGTACGGATCGCCGGCCGTATTCCTTGGGGCCGGACTGCTCGGAGCCCGCCCCAAGCACGCCTTTGTGGACAGGACGGTCGAAGCCGCCATTTCCTATTCGTTCGCTTATTCCACTGGATTCATTCTCAAGAGGGTAATGCATACGCTCAGGCCTGACGGCTCCGACTACCGTTCTTTCCCGTCCGGGCATACCCTGTTCGCCTTCACGAGCGCCGAGCTGATGCGGAATGATTACGGCCCCTGGTGGGGTGCGGCCTTCTACACAATGGCCTGCGGCACCGCAGCCGAGCGCATTTACGGGAATCGCCACTGGTTCAGCGACGTCCTTGCCGGCGCCGGTCTCGGAATCCTTTCCGCACATATCGGAATCTGGCTTCTCGAACCCGTCAAATCGCTGTTCTCCATTCCGGACATCTCCTGGGACGGCCTCTCGTCACGGAATGTCCAGATAGCCTTCACACCTTCCGCCGACCCTTACAGCGGAACGCCGACGGCAAATCTTTCCATACTCTTCTAGCTCTTTCCGCAAGGGTACTCTTTCCAGAAACCTTTGGTCGCCCGTGACCATGAACGGGAGGGCCCCGCGCCGTTAATTAGGCAGGGGGCCTGGGGGGAACGCCCACCAGTCCCTTGGGGGTGCAGGGGGATAATAGTCCTACAGCCGTAGGCTGGAGGGGCGGAGCGAAGCGTAGGGTTTCTGGAAAGAGTACCCTTGCGGAAAGACTATTCGGTATAGAAACTGATGATTCGTTCTATGGCTCTTTGGCAGACGGGGCAGAAAGATTTGGCCGTGTTGGTCTTCATCCGGCAGTCGCGGGCGCCCCGCCATACCCCCTTGCTCTTGTAACCGCCGCCCTCGTAAAGGCCGACTCCGTCCTTCCCGACCATGTCTTCCCACTTTGAGGCAAAATCAGCCTTAGTGGTGATGTTCTGCTCCCAGGGCTCATAGTCCGGGTAGTAGGTATCCGAGAACTGGTCGTCGTAGTAATACTCGTCTGCCAGGCCGGCGAAGCTGTGCCCGAACTCATGCACGACCACAGGCTTGAACAGAGGATGGTGCGCAGTCGTGAGGGTGTATGAATTGAATATGCCGCCGCCACCGTAAGTGTCTGTATTTGCGAGTATTATGATGTGCTCATAAGGCACGCCGGCAAGGGCGTCGTGAAGGTCCTTGACGTGAAGCGTGGTAAGGTAGCGTGCGGAATAGAAAGTGTCGAAGTGGGAGTGCAGGGGAGTGTCGAGCCATAGGCCCTGCCGGGGCACGCTCACTCCGCTCACGGGAGACTCCAGCCCGACGGCCCTGAAATTGAAACGGCCTGAAAGGCGCCCGAAAGGCTCATGCGAGAGGATGGATTCCACCGCCGTTGCGGCGTCTTCATAAAACCGGTCCATCTCGGTGGCGGTGTAGCCTTCCGCCACTATCACCACATCGATGCACTTGTCCACCGGACCGTTTATAAGAATATCCTTTACCCCCGAGGGCCGGGCTTCAGCAGGTCTTACAAGGATGTCCGAAGGATTGACGGGATGCGTCAGCGAAGCGAGCGGAAGTCCGTGATTGTCATACAGTTCCACCGTTACCAGAACGGGCTCTCCGGGCATGGGAAGAAGGAATACGTTCTGGAAACTGCGGCTTACGGAGAGGGCTTCCTCGGTGGCGAGCCACTCCTGGAAGAGGGTGCTGAAAGAGTTGCGGTAAAGCACCCTGCCGTCTGCTGCCTTCATGCATATCTGTCCGTTGCCCCGGAGGGGGACCTTGTCCATGTTCACGGTGCGGCCTGCCCAGCCTTCTAGGCTGCGGAGCTCGTCCACTGCGATGGAGGAGCCCTGTGCGGAACCGGAGAAGATATAGTCTATGCGGAGCGTGCGGCCAGGAGTGGCGCCCGGTGCTAAGAAACATGCACAGAGCAGCAGGAAAACCGAAGCGGTGAGAAACCTTTTCATATGCGCAAAACTACTATTTATTTTTGATTTTCCGGGATAAAATGGCTAAATTTGCATGATACATGAGTTTTTATCGGTATATGAACAGCAGATTACTTTCAGTATTAGCGCTTACCGTGGCAGTCCTCTCGGCCTGCTCCGCGCCCAAGAACGTCATTTATTTCCAGGATACCACAGACAAGGAAATCAGCACGGATGTGCAGCCCCTGCAGATCCGCTTCCGTCCTGAAGACAAGATAAGCATCATTGTCAACTGCCCCAGCCGCGAGCTGATGAACCAGTTCAACCTTCCCTATGTTTCCCGTTACGTGGGTTCCACCACGGAAACCTCCGTCAGCGGCAGCCAGGGAGGCGTCAGCGGTTATATCATCGATGCGGACGGCAATATCAATTTCCCGGTTCTCGGCAAGCTTCATGTAGCCGGCCTTACCAGGGCGGAGGTCTCGGATCTCATCAAGAATGAGCTTCAGAACCGCGACCTCGTCAAGGATCCCGTTGTCACCGTAGATTACATGAACCTCTATGTCTCCATAATGGGAGAAGTTTCCAGGCCCGGCCGCTATGCCATTTCACGCGACCACTTCACCATCCTGGACGCCCTTTCCATGGCAGGGGACCTCACCATAGACGGCCGCAGGGACAATATCCGCGTCATACGCGAGGAGAACGGAGTCCAGAAGACCTACCTCCTGGATCTGCGCTCCGCCTCCAATATCGCCAGCTCTCCGGCTTACTACCTTTGCCAGAGCGACATCATCTACGTAGAGCCTACCACCAAGAAGGCCCGCACGTCCACCGCAGCCGGCAACACCTTCCTAACCCCTTCGTTCTGGATCAGCGTGGCCTCCCTTGCGGCAACCCTGGTGTCCACCATAACCGTAGTCGCATTGCGCGTCCAATAACAAATCCGAATTATGGCAGAGAATATCAATAGCAACAACAGCGTAGAAACCTTCAACCTCCGGGATTTCCTGGTGCGTTGCCTGTCCAAGTGGTACTGGTTCATCATCTCCGTGGCGCTTTGCCTCGGAGCGGCCGCCTGGTACATCATCAAGACTCCCAAGATCTACACCCGTTCCGCTACCGTGCTCATCAAGGAGACCGGCATGCGCCGCTCCAACGAACTCGAGAGCATCATTACCGCCGGCGGCATGACCCAGCAGAGTTCCAAGCTGGCAAACGAAATAATCGCCATGCAGTCGCCGGACCTCATGAGGGAGGTCGTCACCCGCATGGGCCTGGACTACAACTACAGCGTTGCCGGCCGCGCCCGCAAGCACGTCGTTTACGGAGCCGCGCTGCCCGTGAAGGCACGCTTCCTGGACCAGACGGGCGCAGTAGCCTTCGAGATCATCCCGGCATCCGGAGAGAACTTCAAGCTGCAGATGCAGGTTCCCGACTCCCGCGAGACCCAGATGTATTCCGGCGCCTTCGGTGACACCCTGTCCACGATCTACGGTCCCCTCGTCATCAGCCGCGTAGAAAGCGCAGCCGTGCCGTTCGACCAGACCATCTATGTGAACCATACCAGCATACACGGCGCCACCATGTCGTACAACGCCAGGCTCAACGCCTCGGCGCTCAACACCAAGCAGTTCTCGGACGTCCTCCAGCTCACCATCACCGACCAGAGCCCCCGCAGGGCCGAGGACGTGCTCAACATGATCATCAACGTGTATAACGAGAACTGGGTTGACGACCGCAACAAGATCGCAGTCAGCACGTCCCTGTTCATCGACGAGCGTCTGGAGGCCATCGAGAAGGAACTCGGTTCCGTAGATACGGACATCTCCAACTACAAGTCGCGTTACGCCATCCCCGATATCAAGGCCGCATCCTCGATGTACATGAGCCAGACCCAGGAGGCCTCCCGCAAGCTGCAGGAGCTCGACAACCAGCTCTACACGGCCCGGTACATACGCAACAACATGAGCACGGCGCAGGACCTCTCCAAGATGCTCCCTTCGCCCGCCAGCCTCAACAACAGCAACCTCGGCACCCAGATAGGCAAGTACAACGACGTTGTCCTCCAGCGCAACAACATAGTGGCGAACTCCTCCGAGCGCAACCCTATAGTAGTGGAGATGGACAACAACCTCCGTGCTATGCACGCCACCATCCTGGAGTCCCTGGACGACCTCATCAACTCCCTCCAGGCCCAGATCGCCAGCTTCCAGAAAGCGGAGCAGACCGCAACGGCCCGCCTGTCGGAGAACCCCAAGCAGTCCAAGTACATCCTCGACATCGAGCGCCAGCAGAAGGTCAAGGAGTCTCTGTACCTCTTCCTCCTGCAGAAACGTGAGGAGAACGAGCTCTCCCAGGCCTTCACCGCATACAATACCAGGGTCATCACCCAGCCTACGGGTTCTTCCGCACCCACGTCTCCCAAGACCAGGCAGATCATCCTCATAGCCTTCGTCCTGGGCCTCATGATTCCCGTGGGCATCCTGTACCTCATCACCGTTACGGATATCAAGGTCCGCAGCAAGAAGGATATAGAAGACCTCAGCGCACCGTTCATCGGGGAGATCCCCATGACTGGCAAGAAGAGCAGGGGCAAGAAGAAGGTCGATGCCGCCTTCGTGGTCAAGCACAACAAGCGCGACGCCGCAAACGAGGCCTTCCGCGTGTGCCGCACCAACCTGGAATTCGTCTCCCGCGGGGCGGATACACGTGTGGTGATTATCACCTCCTTCAACCCCGGCTCAGGTAAGACCTACGTGACTTCCAACCTTGCCGCGGCCCTGTCCATCAAGGGCAAAAAGGTGCTTGCGATAGACGGTGACCTCCGTCACGCATCCCTCAGCAAGATGGTCGGTTCGCCCAAGAAGGGTATTGCCGATTACCTGTCCGGAGCGGACGTCGATCTCGCCTCCATCATCGTCAAACCAGAGGAATACGAGAACCTCGACGTGCTGCCCGTGGGCACCATCCCTCCCAACCCGAGCGAGCTCGTAGGCAGCGAGAAATTCGCCGCCCTGGTGAAGTCCCTTTCCACACAGTACGAGTACGTATTCATCGACTGCCCGCCCCACAACGTGGTTGCAGATACCCAGATCATATCCGAGGTCGCAGACCGTACCATCTTCGTGGTACGTGCCGGCCTGCTGGACAAGACCATGCTTCCCGAGCTCGAGGAGCTTTACCAGAAAGGCACCCTCAAGAACCTTTCCATCCTCCTCAACGCTACGGAAATGGTCTCCGGCAAGCGTGGCTATGGCTACCGCTACGGCTATGGTTACGGTTATGGATACGGCTACGGTTATCATTCCTACGATTATTATTCGCAGGATGACGACAAGAAGGGCCGCAAGGGCGAGAAGAAGTCGTAGGAATTGGCAAACTCTCCCGAAGACCGCTTCTGGTACGTGGCGCGCGTGCGCAGCTGCCAGGAGAAGAACGTGGCCGCAGCCCTCGCCTCAAGGGCGGTGGAGCATTACCTGCCCACCCAGAGGGTCGTCCGCCGGTGGAGCGACCGCCGCAAAGTGGTTGACGCCCTCGTGCTGCCGCGTTTCGTGTTCATCCGCTGTACGCCCAGGGAGAGGCTCGATGTACTTGCGTCCGAGCCCCGCATCTGCGGCTTCCTGAGTACGGCTGGGGAGGTCTCCACGGTGCGCGATTCAGAGATGGAATCCTTCATGCGCATGGTGGAGCACGGTGCGGGAGTAAAGGTCTCCGATGCGCCCCTTGCCCCCGGAGACAGGGTCAGGGTGCTTGACGGGCCGCTTGCGGGCATGGAATGCGAGCTGGTGAGCGTGGGCGGAGGCAGATGCCTTGCGGTACGCCTCGGGCTCCTCGGAACGGCCACTATGGACCTCGACATACAAACGGTAGAAAAGATATGAACATCCTCGTCACAGGCGCTCTGGGCCAGCTGGGTTCCGAACTGCGGATCGTCGCCGCAGGAGCCCGGGACAATTATATCTATACCGATGTCGCCGAACTGGACATAACCGACCGCGCCGCGGTCAACGCCTTTGTGGAGTCCAACGGCGTGGATGCGATAATAAACTGCGCCGCGTACACCGATGTGGACAGGGCGGAGGACGTTCCCGAGCTTGCGGAACGCATAAATGCAGGGGCGGTGGCCAACCTTGCCGGTGCCATGGCGGCCCGCGGAGGGCTCCTTGTTCATGTGAGCACGGACTACGTCTTCGGTGGAGAGTCTTTCAACATACCCATTAAGGAAGATACGGCAGGAGCGCCTACCGGCGTTTACGGCCTCACCAAGCTTCATGGCGAGCAGGCCGTGCTGGAGTCGGGATGCCGCTACGTCATCCTGCGTACCGCATGGCTGTACAGCGAGTTCGGACGCAACTTCGTGAAGACCATGCTGCGCCTGACATCCACACGCCCCTCCGTCAACGTGGTGTTCGACCAGGTCGGCACTCCAACCTACGCCCTGGACCTTGCCCGCGCCATATTCAAGATAATAGACGGCCGCTTGTACGAGGGCCGGGAAGGCATATACCATTATACAGACGAAGGGGTCTGCAGCTGGTTCGATTTCGCCCATGCGATTGCGGAGCGCTCCGGCAGCGCATGCAGCGTGCAGCCGTGCCACTCCTCGGAATTCCCGTCCAAGGTGCGCAGGCCGTCTTATTCCGTCCTGGACAAAAGTAAAATAAAGGCAGCCTTCGGCGTGGAAGTCCCTTATTGGACCGACAGCCTCGCCGAATGCCTCTCAAAAATGAAAGAAATATGAAACGCAGCATCATCATCACCGGCGGCGCCGGATTCATCGGTTCGCACGTCGTACGCCTGTTCGTGAACAAGTATCCGGACTACAGGATCATCTGTCTGGACAAGCTCACCTACGCCGGCAACCTCGCCAACCTCAAGGACATAGAGGACAGGCCCAACTACCGCTTCGTGAAGATGGACATCTGCGATTTCGAAGGCGTCCTGGCCCTCATGAAGGAGGAGAACGTGGACGGCATCATCCATCTCGCCGCGGAAAGCCACGTGGACCGCAGCATCAAGGATCCCTTTACCTTCGCCCAGACCAACGTCATGGGAACGCTCTCGCTCCTCCAGGCCGCCAAGGCCTGCTGGGAGCCCAACGGGTATGAGGTCTCTCCACGCGCTACGCTTGGTCGAGATGACAAGGGAGACGTTGGTTTAGATAACAAATCTGTCATTTCGAGCGGAGCCGGAGGCGGAGTCGAGAAATCCATCCCCTGCCGCTTCTACCA
>JAFZLQ010000015.1 GCA_017551425.1 Bacteroidales bacterium
AAAAGGATAGCTATTTATTTTTTCGCTTCCGCCGCAGAAGCGGCAGGCTGTCTCCTCCGGGGCCCGTGGCCGCCCATGGCCACGTGAATGGGTGGGGCCCACAAGCATAGCGCAGTGGGAGGGATGAGCGAAGCGAAGGCTTCCGGAGGAGAGCAGCCTGCGCTCGAAGGCGGAAAGACACAAAAAAAGAGGATGACCTCAAGTCTTAAGACTTTTTAGTCACCCTCATTTTTTATTAGATTGTGCCTTGCTCGAGCATCGCGGTGGCTACCTTCATGAAGCCTGCGATGTTGGCTCCCTTGACGTAGTCTATGCTGCCGTCGGGCTGGGTGCCGTACTTGACGCACTGCTCGTGGATGGAGTCCATGATGAAGTGCAGCTTGTCATCGACCTCCTTGCCACTCCAGCTGATGTGGGAGGCGTTCTGGGTCATTTCCAGGCCGCTGGTCGCAACGCCGCCTGCGTTGACGGCCTTGCCGGGGGCGAAGTAAACGCCGTTGTGCTGGAAGAAGTGGATTGCGCCGGGCTGGCATCCCATGTTGGACACCTCGCAGCAGCACCAGCATCCGTTGGCCTTGAGTTCCTTTGCGTCATCCTCTGAAAGCTCGTTCTGGAATGCGCAAGGGAGGGCGATGTCGCACTTGACGCTCCATGCCTTCTTGCCTGCGGTGAACTTTGCGGCTGCAGGGAACTTGTCTGCCATATCCTGTACGCGGTTGCGGTTGGATGCGCGCATGACGAGCATGTAGTCTATCATCTCCTTGGTGATGCCGTCGGGAATCTCGCAGACGCCGTCGGGACCGGAAATGGCCACCACCTTGGCGCCGAGCTCGGTTGCCTTGATGCAGGCGCCCCATGCCACGTTGCCGAAGCCGGAGACAGCCACCTTGCAGCCCTTGATGTCCTTGCCTGCCTTGTGGAGGAGGTTCTGGGTGAAGTAAAGGGCGCCGAAGCCGGTTGCCTCGGGACGAAGGATACTTCCGCCCCATGTGCTGCCCTTGCCGGTAAGGACGCCGGTGTTGTACTCGCGTGCGAGCTTCTTGTACATTCCGTAGAGGAAGCCGATTTCGCGGCCGCCTACGCCTACATCGCCTGCAGGGATATCCTGGTCGGGGCCGATGCACTGCCAGAGCTCAAGCATGAATGCCTGGCAGAAGCGCATGATCTCGTCGTTGCTCTTGCCGACGGGGTCGAAGTCCGAACCGCCCTTTGCGCCGCCCATGGGAAGGGTGGTGAGGGCGTTCTTGAATGTCTGCTCGAAGCCGAGGAACTTGAGCATGGAAGGGGTGACTGCCTTGTGGAAGCGGAGACCTCCCTTGTAGGGGCCGATTGCGCTGTTGAACTGGATTCGGTAACCGGTGTTGGTCTGCACTTCGCCCTTGTCATCGACCCAGGTCACGCGGAAGGTGAAGATACGGTCGGGCTCGACCATACGTTCGACGATCTTTGCCTGCTCGAATTCAGGGTGCTGGTTGTACACTTCCTCGATGGACTCGAGAACTTCCTGAACTGCCTGGAGATACTCGTTTTCTCCGGGATACTTGGCCCTGAGGCGGGCCATGATGTCTGTGGTTTTCATTTGGTTATTAATGGGTTATTATAGGGATTATTCTACTTCCCAGGTGGATCCGCTGTGGAGCAGCTCGTCAACGCTGTGAATCCTGGACTTGGCCATGACGTCCTTCACCTGGTCGCGCACGCCGTCGTCGTAGGTGATGTCCTTGACGTCGCGGATGACGCCGAGGGCGACGGGATAGTCGGGGCCCTTCATGTCTGCGAGAGCCATGTGCAGGCCGATGTTGTCGGTGTGGGCGTCATGCACCAGGACGTCGTCGAGGGTGTATCCGTCCTCGCCTATGGTCACCACGTGCAGCTTGCTGCCGTCGAACACCAGGCCCTTGTCGGAATTCTTGCCGAATACCATCTTCTCTCCCTGGCGGAGGATGATGGTCCTGTCTGCGCGAACTTCGGGATCGGAAATCGCCTTGTGGGCCCCGTCGTTGAAGATGACGCAGTTGGTCAGCATTTCCATCACCGAGCAGCCGTCATGCAGGGCGGCCGCCGTCATGATCTCTTCGTTGAGCTTGAGCTCCACGTCCAGCGAACGGGCGAAGAAAGTACCCTTGGCGCCGAGCACGAGCGAACCGGGGTTGAAAGGATGCTCCACGGTGCCGTAGGGGCTGGTCTTGGTGATAGCCCCGAATTTGGAGGTGGGAGAATACTGGCCCTTGGTAAGTCCGTAGATCTGGTTGTTGAAGAGGATTATGTTGATGTCGATATTGCGCCTGATGGCGTGGATGAAGTGGTTTCCGCCGATGGCGAGCGCGTCGCCGTCACCGCAGGCCTGCCACACCGTAAGCCAGGGGTTGGCCACCTTGATGCCGGTGGAAACCGCCGTCGCACGGCCGTGGATGCTGTGGAAACCGTAGGTGTCCATGTAATAAGGAAGACGGGAGGAGCAGCCGATGCCGGAAACTACCACATAGCGTTCCTTCTCGTAGCCGAGAGCCTGGCTCACCTTGGGAAGGGCCCTCTGGAGGGCTGCAAGAACCGCATGGTCTCCGCAACCGGGGCACCAGCGGACTTCCTGGTCGGATTTGAAATCCTTGAATGTAAGACTTGCCATAGACTAAAGCTCCTTATTGATTGCGTCCACAAGCTCGCTCACGAGGAAGGGCTGGCCCTGGACCTTGTTGAAACCTACATAATTGAACTGAGGCAGCTGAGCCCGCAGGTAGCCGAGGAACTGGCCGCTGTTGAGCTCGCATACGAGGATCTTTTCGAATCTGGAGAAGAGTTCAACGGTGCCCTCGGGCAGCGGGTTGATGAAATCGAAGTGGGTGTAAGACACTCCCGTTTCTTCCGCAGCGCCGAGCAGGTGCCCGAAGGTGCCGCCCCAGCCGACGAGCAGCAGTTTGCCGCTTTCGGGGCCGCATACGAGTTCCTGGCGGGGCAGGTCCTTTGCCACGAGGGCGACTTTCTGCGCCCTCTCGCGCACCATGGTCTCATGGTTCACGGGATCGGTGGAAAGCACTCCCTCATGGTTCTTCTCGAGGCCGCCCACGCGGTGCTCGAAGCCCTTCTGGCCGGGGATCGCCCAGCGGCGGACGAGGGTTTCGGGGTCTCTCTCGAAAGGATGGAAGTTCTCTCCCTCCTCAAGCACGCCGTTGGCGAACGGGGGCTTGATTTCGGGATAATCGCTCATGGAAGGGATGCGCCAGGGCTCGCTGCCGTTGCCCAGGAAGCCCTCGCTCAGAAGCATGACCGGAGTCATGTGCTCCACGGCTATCTTTGCTGCGATGAACGCTGCGTCGAAGCAATGGGACGGGGAATGTGCAGCCACGACGGGCATGGGGCATTCTCCGTTGCGTCCGTAGAGGGCCTGGCCGAGGTCTGACTGCTCGGTCTTGGTGGGAAGGCCGGTGGAAGGTCCGCCGCGCTGTACGTCGACCACGACCAGCGGCAGTTCAGCCATCACGGCGAGTCCAAGGGCCTCCGTCTTGAGGGAAAGGCCGGGGCCGGAAGTGGTGGTGACTGCAAGGTTGCCCGCATAGCTTGCGCCGATGGCGGTACAGATGCCGGCTATCTCGTCCTCAGCCTGCAGGGTCTTGGCGCCGAGGCTCTTGTGTATGGCAAGCTCCTCGAGTATGGCCGTTGCGGGCGTGATGGGATAGGAACCGCAGAACAGCGGAAGGCCGGACTTCTCGGATGCGGCGAGGAGGCCCCATGCGGTGGCCTGGTTGCCGGTGATGTTGCGATAGGTGCCGGGCTTCTTGTTCTTCACGGGAGCCACGGTGTAGGTGTTGGGGATGGCCTGGATGTTGGCGGCATAGTTGAAGCCGTCGTTCAGGACCTTCTTGTTGGGAGCGATGAGCTCGGGATGTTTCTTTGAGAATTTGCGCTCGAGGTACAGGTAGATGTACTCCAGGGGACGGCTGTAAATGTAGCACGCCATGCCCAGGGTGAACATGTTCTTGCACTTGAGGATAGTCTTGGCGTCGAGGCCGCTGTCTTTGAGGGACTCCTGGGTGAGGGTGGTAATGCCGGCCACGATGAGGGTGCGGTCTTCCACGCCCAGTTCCTCGAAGGGATTGTCGGTCTTGAAGCCCGCTCTCTGCATGCCTTTCTCGTCGAATGCGTCGCCATCGACGAGTATCATGGCGGTGGGCTTGCACCATTTGGCGTTGGACTTGAGGGCGGCGGGATTCATCGCCACCAGCATGTCGCAGAAATCGCCGGGAGTGCCTACGCCCTCGCTTCCGATGTGTACCTGGAAGCCGGAAACGCCCGAGACGGTGCCGTGAGGGGCGCGTATCTCGGCCGGGAAATCGGGGAATGTTGACAGGGAGTTGCCATAGATCGCAGACATATCAGCGAAAAGAGACCCGGTGAGCTGCATACCATCTCCCGAGTCTCCTGCGAATCTGATCACAACATCCTTTAAGTCAATGACTTTGTGTTGCATCTTATTAATTTGTGTGGTTACTGAAGCTGCTCTTGTGCCTGTGCCTGAAGCTCTGCCTGAAGCGTCTCAAGGGTACGTCCGTCGGGGATGCCGAGGGCCTTGCGGGCAGCGGGGGTGAGGTCGTCGCTCTGGGCCGGATCTACGTAGAGAGCCGTGCTCTTGTCGAAGACGAACACATAGCCGCCCTTCTTGGCGAGGTCTTCCAGAGTCTCCTGGGCCTTCTTGTAGATGGGGGCCATGAGCTGCTGCTGTTGCTGCTGGAGCTCTGCCTGGACGCTCTGCTCGAACTCCTGGATGCGCTGCTGGATGTCCGTCAGCTCCTTCTCCTTGCTCTCGCGTATCGCCTGCGTCCATGTGGCGGCTTTCTGCTGGTACTGCTGATACTTGGTATTGAACTCATCGGCCATCGCCTGATAAGTTTCGCGGGCCTCCTTGCTGGAGGCGTCCATCGTTGCACGGGCCTGGTCTGCCTCCGGCATAAGCTGAACGAGCTCGGAGAAATTGACGTAGGCGAATTTCTGCTGTGCGAACGTTGCTGCGCTCATCATTGCCAATGCGGCAACCAAAAGGATCTTTTTCATATCTGTCTCTTTAAAATTGTTGTCCTATAACAAAATGGAACTGGCTTCCGCCGTACTGGGAGTCGTCGAAGCCGTAGCCCCAGTCGACTCCGAGGAGTCCGATCATGGGCAGGAACACGCGTACGCCGACGCCTGCGCTGCGCTTGATCTCGAAGGGGTTGAAGTTGCGGATGTCGCTCCAGCAGTTGCCGCCCTCGAGGAAACCGAGTACGAAGATCGTCGACTGCGGCTGGAGTATGACGGGATAACGCAACTCGATGGTGAACTTGTCGTACACGTTGCCTGCGTACGTGGCGGTATTGCTGTACTGCGAAGTTTCGACCGGAGTGAGTTTGTTGTTCTCATAACCGCGCAGAGCTACTATTTCCGTGCCATAAGTCATATAACCCGACATGCCGTCGCCGCCGACGAGGAATCCTTCGAAGGGAGAATAGCCCCAGTTGCGGTTGTAGTAGCCCAGATAGCCGAACTGCGCACGGGTCATTATGACGAAGTCCATGGTGGGAATCGGCTTGATATATGTGGCAGCGGAGAACTTCCACTTGTGGTACTCGATCCAGCGGTAACGGTCCTGGACCGTCCAGTTGTTGTACTGCACGTCGCGCCAGCCTATGGGCTTGCCGTCACGCTCGGTGATGCGGTCTCCGGACACGGGGTCGTAGTCGAACTTGCGGAACAGCGAGAACGGAGGGGTGACGGCCAGCGACGCGGAAAAATCGGAACCCTGGCGGGGGTAGATCTGCTGGTCCGTGGAGTTGCGCATCAGGTTGATGGTGTAGCTGATGTTGTGCGATATGCCGGTGTCGAAGATGTATCCGTAGTTCCAGTTCTTGAGGCGGTAGGTCTGCCAGCTGAGGCCGTTGTAGAGGACGAAGTAGTTGTCCGGCCACTTGAGGCGGCTGCCGAGTGAAGACGAGAAGCCGAAGACCTCCATCTGCTGGTCGTTGCTGAGAATACCCAGGTAGAGGTTGGAGTTGGTGGCCCTTGTGTAGTATCCGGAAAGGTTGAGCGACGTGGGCTTCTTGCCGAAGAGCCAGGGCTCCACGAAGTTGGCGGTAAGGGCGGTGTAATACGTACCGTTGGTCTGGAAGCGGAAAGACAGGGTCTGGGCGTCTCCCAGGGGGACGGGCCTCCAGGCGTTCTTGTCGAACATCCTGGCGGTGGAGAAGTTGTTGAAGCTCACGCCCACCGTCGCCACGAAGGTCCTGCCTCCCCATCCTCCGGAAAGCTCCAGCTGGCTGGAAGGCTTCTCGGTGACGTTGTAGATGATATCCACCGTGCTGTTGGCCTGGTTGGGGATGATGGACCATCCGGTGGCAGGGTCCATTATGGCTTCCGGGTCGAACTGGCCCAGGGAGGCGATCTCACGCAGGGAGCGCTCGAAATCGGACTGGCTGAAGAGGTTGCCGGGACGGGTGAACAGCTGGCGGCGGACGACTTTCTCATTGGTGAGGTCGTTGCCGTTTATGATGATGTTGTTGAGCGTGGCCTGCTTGCCCTCGGATATGCGGAGCTCCACATCGACGGAATCGTTCTGGATGTTGGTCTCCACCGGGGTTATGCTGCTGAAGAGGTAGCCGTTGTCCCGGTAAACCTTGGAAATGTCGAGTTCCGTCTGCTTGCCGCCGCCGAACAGGCGCTTCTCCATGGTTACGACGTCGTACACGTCTCCCTTGTTGATCTTGAGGATCTCGTTGAGGGCTTCCGTGGGATAGACGGAGTTGCCGGTCCAGGTAATGTCCCGGAAGAAGTACTGGTCTCCCTCTTCGAATACGAGGTCTATGCCGAGTTTGCCGGGCTCAATGTAATAGACTGAATCCCTCACCAGGCGTGCGTCGCGGTAACCTGCCTCGTTGAAGGCGGAGATGACGGATTTCTTGTCGTTGACGTATTCCTTCTCGTTGAACTTCTTGCTGCTGAAGAAGTTGTAGATCTTGTTTGACTTGGTCTTCTTCATGGAACGGGCGAGCTTGAAGTCGCTCACGTGATCGTTGCCGATGAAGTTGATGTCCTTGATGCGAACGCGCTCCCCGCGGTCAACCGCGAAGTTCACCCGGATGGCGTTCTTGATGATGCTGTCTTTCTGCACCTCGGCCGTTACGGTGGCGTTCAGGAAGCCCTTTTCCGCATAGTAGCGCTTGATGATGTCCGAGGTGGTCTTCTCAACGTATTCCGAGAATTCACCGCCGCGGCGGAGGTTGAGACGGTCCTGGATTTCTTTCTTGTCTCCGGACTTGACGCCGGAGAAAGTCCAGCGGGACACCCTCGGGCGCTCCTTGATGAGGATTTTGAAGTATGCGGAATCGCCCTTTTCCGAGAGGTGGTCTATGACGAGCGAAACGTCCTCGAAGTAGCGCTGCATCCACAGGCGGCGGACGATCGAAGAGACGTCTTCTCCGGGAACGGTGAGCTCCATGCCCTGGCGCAGGCCTGTGAGCTGGATTATCTGGGACTCGCTGAAATATGTATTGCCTTCCACGCCGACGCCACCCACAACGTACTTTCGCGGGTGGTTGTAATCTACCTCAACTGCGCTATCCTGTGCCCTGAGCGTCATGCCCGAGACCAGCAGGATAAGGAAGGCGACAATGTATCTTCTGTTCATCTTTTACAGATAAGTCTGCAAATATACGGAATTATTTGACTTTTCCGAAACGCCTGTCGCGGGAAGCGTATTCCCGGAGGGCCGCAAGGTACTGTTCTTTTCTAAAATCGGGCCAAAGAGTGTCTGTAAATATCAATTCCGTATATGCGAGCTGCCAAAGCATGTAATTGCTGATCCTCTTCTCTCCGGAGGTGCGGATCATGAGGTCGGGGTCGGGGATCCCGGCGGTCACCAGATAGTCTTCTATGCTGCCGGTGCCCGCCGCGGCAAGCTTCTGCGCGGCCTGGCTGATGTCCCACTGGCCGCTGTAGCTCATGAACACTATGAGGGTGGTGCGGGCTCCGGGGGCGGTGATGGCGTCGAGCGTGTCGATGGCCTCGTTGAGCTCCTGCGAGAGGCGCTCCCTGTTGCCGAGGACGGTGAAATGCACCCCGTTCCGGAGAAGGGTTTCCCTCTCGTTGAGCATGGACTTCATCATCAGTGTCATGAGGCCCGTGACCTCGTCGTCGGGACGTCCCCAGTTCTCTTCTGAGAAAGCGAAGATGGACACGTATTCTATGCCGAGTTCGACGCTGGTCTCGAGTATGGAGCGCACGCTCTCAACCCCCTCGAAATGGCCTTTGATACGCTCCAGTCCGCGGCTTTTGGCCCAGCGGCCGTTGCCGTCCATGATAAAGCTTACGTGGCGGGGCAGTTTCTCCGGAATATCCATATTGTCAGTCTGTTACGTTGCGGACATCGCTCCCCCAGTGAAGGCGGGAACGAAGGGCTTCTATGAAATTGGAACCGTCCAGGACCACTCTGCCGAGGGCGTCCGGCACGGCGCAGATCTCAAGGCGCGAATCTGCGGGAAGGGTGTATTCGCGGTTGTCTGCGGAAAGGCGTATCTGCGGATCCCTTGACTGGAACGACACGCTTATGCGGGACGAATCAGGGACGATGAGAGGGCGCACGTTGAGGTTGTGCGGCGCGACCGGGGCGAGGATGAGCACACGGGAGTCAGGCAGGCAGATGGGGCCGCCCACGCTGAGGGCGTATGCCGTTGAACCAGAGGAAGTTGCGACTATCAGTCCGTCCGCCCAGTAGGTGGGCAGGGAGTGGTCGTCCACACGAATGTCTATGCCGAGCATGGCGCCGCCGTCACGGCGTATGCAGATCTCGT
>JAFZLQ010000069.1 GCA_017551425.1 Bacteroidales bacterium
ACGGTGACGTTCTCAAGGAGTGCGTCCCTGCGGATTGCGTTGTAGAGATCGGGCTCGGACTCTTTGTCCTGCTTGATGACCTTGGCGTAGCAGCCGCCCTCGAAGTTGAAGATGCCGTTGTCGTCCCAGCCGTGCTCGTCGTCGCCGCTGAGGAGACGCTTGGGATCTGTGGAAAGGGTGGTCTTGCCGGTTCCGGAGAGGCCGAAGAAGATGGCGGTGTTCTCGCCGTTCAGATCTGTGTTGGCGGAGCAGTGCATAGCTGCGATGCCCTTGAGAGGCAGGTAGTAGTTCATCATGGAGAAGAGGCCCTTCTTCATCTCGCCGCCGTACCAGGTATTGAGGATGACCTGCTCCTTGCTGGTGACGTTGAAGGCGACGCAGGTATCTGTCCTGAGGCCGAGCTCCTTGTAGTTGTCCACCTTGGCCTTTGCTGCGCAGTAAACCACGAAGTCGGGCTCCTGGTCGAACTCTTCCTGGTTCTTGGGACGAATGAACATGTTGGTCACGAAGTGTGCCTGCCATGCGACCTCCATGATGAAGCGGACCTTCATGCGGGTGTCTTTGTGGGTGCCGCAGAAACCGTCCACTACGAAGAGGCGCTTGCCGCTGAGCTGCTTGAGAGCGAGCTTCTTGACTTCCGCCCAGACTTCCTCGGACATTTTGTGATTGTCGTTGGGATAGCCCTCGGTTGTCCACCAGACCTCGCCGGGAGCGCCCTCTTTGGAGGTAGCGTCATAGACGATGTACTTGTCTTTAGGGGAACGGCCGGTATATACGCCGGTCATGACGTTGATGGCGCCGAGCTCGGTTACCTGGCCCTTGTCGTAGCCTGTGAGGCCGGGCTTGGTTTCCTCGTTGTAAAGAACCTCGTAGGTGGGATTGTAGAGCACCTCGGTCACGCCTTCGATGCCGTACTTGCCAAGATCGATTTTTGACATAATGATATCAGTGATTAAAGATTTATTCCAATCCACAAATTTAGTCATTTATCATTATATTTGCAATTGTGAAAGGAAAACTTTATCTGATTCCCTCGCCGCTGGGCGAGTATGCGCCGTCCGAGGTGCTTCCGGCCCCTGTACTTGCAAAGATTCAGGAGCTTAAATGCTTTGTAGTGGAGGAGTTACGCACCGCCCGCCGCTTTCTGTCCGCCGCCGGGCTCAAAGGCCGTATTGAAGAGCTCTCCTTTCACACGCTCAACGAGCATACCCCGCCGGAGGAGGTCGCCGCCATGGCGCCCCTGTTCGATTCCGGCGACGTCGGCCTCATCTCGGAAGCGGGTCTCCCCGCAGTGGCGGACCCGGGCGCGGCGCTCGTCGCCCTCTGCCATGAAAAGGGCATAGAGGTCGTGCCGCTGACAGGTCCCTCGTCCCTCATGCTCGCCCTCATGGCCTCAGGGCTCAACGGCCAGAGCTTCGCCTTCCGGGGTTACCTCCCCGCCAAGACCGACGAGCGCAGGGCGGCCCTCAAAGACGTTGAGCACCTTTCCAAACAGCTGAACCAGAGCCAGATATTCATCGAGACGCCGTACCGCAACGACGCCCTGCTATCAGACATGCTCAAATACCTCCAGCCGGGCACCAGGCTCTGCATCGCCGCAGACATCACCCTTCCGACCAGCTTCATCCGCACCCGTTCGATAGCGCAGTGGCGCCGTGAGAGCGTCACCGTCGGCAAACGGCCCTGCGTATTCATCATCCTTGCATGACGGCCCTGGAGACACTCAAGCGCTGGTGGGGCTACGACAGCTTCCGCCCCATGCAGGAGGATATTATCGGCTCCGTCCTGCAGGGGCGCGACACCCTTGCCATCCTGCCCACCGGCGGCGGCAAGTCGGTGTGTTTCCAGGTTCCCGCAATGATGAGCGACGGCCTGTCGCTGGTAATCACCCCGCTCATCGCCCTCATGCGCGACCAGGTGCAGAACCTCGGCAAGCGGGGCATCAAAGCCATCGCAATCCATGCCGGAATGTCCCGGCGCGAGGTTGATCTGGCCCTGAACAACGCCGCCTACGGGGACTGCAAGTTCCTGTATGTGTCTCCGGAAAGGCTCGGTACGCAGCTCTTCCAGTCCTACGTCAGCGTGCTGAATATCAACTATCTGGTGGTTGACGAGGCGCACTGCATATCGCAGTGGGGATACGATTTCAGGCCGGATTACCTGCAGATAGGCGCGCTGCGCTCACAGGTGACGGCCCCGGTGATCGCCCTGACCGCCACCGCCACGCCTACGGTCGCGGAAGACATCGTCAGGCGCCTTTCCCCGGATCCGGAAAAGCCCTCTTTCAACGTCATAAAGGCTCCGTTCGAGCGCCCCAACCTGTCGTACATAGTTCGCGAATGCCAGGACAAATCGGGGCAGCTGCTGGACATCTGCAGGGGCGTCGCCGGCAGCGGCATCGTGTACCTCCGCAACCGACGCAGGTGCGAGGAAGTGGCCGATCTCCTGCGCTCCGAGGGAGTCAGCGCATCGTTCTACCACGCAGGGCTTGGCCCGCTCGCCCGCACCGAGAGGCAGGAGGCATGGAAGAAGGGGGAAATCCGCGTGATGGTGTGCACCAACGCATTCGGAATGGGCATAGACAAGCCCGACGTACGCTTCGTGGTGCACTGGGAGCCGTCCGACAGCATCGAATCCTATTTCCAGGAAGCGGGACGGGCCGGACGCAACGGACTGCGTTCGTACGCCGTCATGCTGTGGAACGCCAACGACATAGCCCGTCTGCACCAGCTGCACGACGCCGCCTTTCCCACTCTTGCCACCATAGACGACATCTACCAGAAGCTGCACATATTCAACGGAATCATATACGAGACGGGCGAGTCGCGCACGCTCAGGTTCGATACCGAGGCCTTCTGCAAGCAGTACGGGCTCCGGCCGGCCACGGTCCATTACGCCCTCCGCTACCTGGAGCAATCGGGCCATATCTCTTATGCCGAGGACGCCGAGTTCCCCACCCGCGTACGCATCGCCATCCCACGTAACGAGCTGTACGACGCAGACTTGCGCGAGCCGCAGATGGTTCCCCTGCTGGAGTCTCTCATGCGCGGATACCCCGGGATCATGTCCTATTCGGTGCCGGTCGATGAAGAACGCCTGGCCCGCGAATGCGACGCCACCGTTCCATGGCTGCACCAGCTTCTGTATCAGCTGTCGCTGGACCGCATCATCAACTACATACCCGCGGACCGCAGCTCCCTGGTGTACCTGCACCACGACCGTCTCACACCCGGCAACATCGACCTCCAGCCCCAGCGCTACGCCCTCCTGCAGAAGCTTGACGCAGACAGGATAGACGCCATGGAAGCATATCTTACAGACGACGAGGTATGCCGCTCAAGGCAGCTGCTGGCCTATTTCGGGCAGACGGAGACCTCAGACTGCGGCGGCTGCGACGTCTGCCGCGCCCGCAGTTCCGGTGAGCGCACCCGCACCCTGCTCAAACGTTACATGGCGGAGCATCCCGGCTACAGCCTGGCGGACATCACCGCCTGGTGCCGCGACCCCCGCAACGGCCTGGCTCCCGACGCACTGGAGGTCCTGAGAAAGATGATTGACGAAGGAGAGTGAATAGATCCTTCACTTCGTTCAGGATGACAGAAAGAGGGCAGGATGACAGAAGGGAGGCTGGATGACAAAAGGGATGCTGGATGACAGAAGGGATGCTGGATGACAGAAGGGAGGCAGGATGACAAAAAGAGGGCAGGATGACAAAAAGAGGGCAGGATGACAAAAGGGAAGCACGATGACAATAGGGAGGCACGATGACAAAAGGGAGGCACGATGACAGAAGGGAGGCAGGATGCCGCTGTTGTCATTCTGAGGAGGGTGAAACCCGACGAAGAATCTAATTGAAGCAGTCAGAGTCTGCGCAGCGTTATTCCTCTATCAGCGGCGCGGGGGCGGGAAGGTCCCGCTTGGAAGGCTTGACGCCGCGGGATGCGACATCGAGGGCGGCGCGCACAATGCTCTGGCGCCCGTCCACGAGCCGCGACGTGTTGGCCTTGAAATCCTCCAGCACATCCTCCAGGGACTTCTGGACCTTGGCGTTGTCTTCGCAGAAAAGGGCGACGCGGTCCACCATTCGCTGGGCGGCCTCCACTATCTCGGCCACGTTCTCCATCTGCTCCTTCTGCACCCAGGCGGTGCGGATGAGGCGCAGGAAAGGAATGAGAGTCTCCTCCGTGGTGATGAGGACGTTCTGGGCGAAAGCCTTGGCAAAGAGCTCCGGATCGCTCTGCTTGGCCAGCTGGTAAGCGCCGTAATTGGGGATGAACATTATGACGTAGTCGAGCGTCTTGCGCGACTTGACGAACTTCTGGTACTCCTTGCCGGTAAGTTCGCGGACATGGTTCACCACGGACTCCAGGTTGCGGCGTGCGGCGTCTGCGCGGGCCTCGTCGGTCTCTGCCGCAAAGTAATCGGAAAGCGCGCTCAGGGACACTTTGGAGTCGATCAGAACGTCTGTATTGTCCGGGAAATGGAGGGCGAAATCAGGGCGCAGGCGCTTGCCGGTCTCTTCGTTAATCAAAAGCTGGCCGTCTTTGTCGCGCAGCCAGAACTCCGTGTCGTAATCGTGCCCGGGGCGCAGTCCCTCGGCCTTGAGTATGTTCTCCAGTACCGTCTCCCCGAAGATTCCCTGCATCTTGTTGCCGCCCTTGAGGGCTTTGGCAAGGTTCTCCGCCTGAGAGCCTATCGACTCGGTCTGCAGGCGCAGGTTCTTTACAGTCTCTTCGAACTGGGTCTTGATGGAGGCGCTGTCTTCCGTATGGGCCTTCTTCTGGGCGTCGAAGGCGAGCTTCATCTCGCGTATGTCCTTGTCCAGCCCGCCGGTCACGGTCTTGAGGGTCTCTGCAGCCTCTTTCTTGAGGGCTTCCTCCCGTGCCTTCAGGGCCTTCTCGTTCTCCAGCGCAAGGGCTGTCCTGGCGGCGGCTATGGCCTCCTGCTGGCCGGTCTTCAGCTCTTCCATCGCCTTGGCGTGCTGCTCCCGCTCGCTGTCGAGCAGGGCCCGGGCCGTGCCGGCCTCGGCCTCACGCCTGATAATCTCGGCATCCCTGGCGGCCAGCTGCGAGGCAAACCGCGCCTTTGCCGCCGAAGACGTCAATATCCAGACAATCACTATCGCCACGAGAACGACAGCCGCGATCAAAACCGTAATCAGTACAGAATTCATGGTTTACAAATATACAAAAAAATAAGATACTGAAGCGTCAGGGCCATCTGCGCCCCTGAAGCAGCAGTATCTTATTATTCTGCTTTAAAAGCTATTCAGCCATCGCGAAGCTGAGTCCGTCAACCTTGTTCCACTCGCCGCGGGTGAAGTCGGGCATCACGACGGGCATGGAGCCATGGTTGATGGAAACCTCGGTAAGCTCTACGAGGGAGCTCCACTCGGCAGCGTCATAAACGTCCTGGTCGAGGGGAAGTCCATGGTGGAGGCAATAGACGAGACGGTAGTCCATGATGAAGTCCATGCCGCCGTGGCCGCCAACCGTACGGGCCTTCTCCGCCAGACCGCCTTCCTTGGTGATGGGGTGCTGGTACTCGGCCATGAGGGCGTCGCGTGCGGCATCGCTCATGTATTCCTCAGCGTCGAGGTTGTCGTATGCAACATCCTTGAGGGTGGCGCCGCCGAGGGCGAGTCCCTCGTTGGGATACTTGTTGGCGAAGCCCTCGGTACCGGAAACCTGATACATACGGCTGTAAGGCCTGGGGGTCACTACGCAGTGCTCCACGAGGATGGTCTTGCCGTTGCGGGTGCGGATAAGGGTGGAGGTGTTGTCTCCGTTGGCATACTTGTATGCGCCGGCGCCGTAACGTTTGTCGCAGGTCTCCTGGCCCTTGAAGGCGTCGGTGTCCATGGACACGAGAACATCCATCTTGTCTCCGCGGTGGATGTTGAGATCCTGGCAGACGGGGCCGATACCGTGGGTGGGATAGACGTCGCCGTGATGGGCGCGGTTATAGGTCATACGCCAGTCGCCCTGGTATGCGTCCCAGTAAGGATCCAGGTTGTGGCAGTAGGAGCCCTCGACGTGATAAACCTCGCCGAAGAGGCCCTGCTGGATCATGTTGAGGCAGGTGAGCTCGAAGAAGTCGTAGCAGCAGTTCTCGAGCATCATGCAGTGCTTGCGGGTGCGCTCGGAGGTGTTGACGAGGTCCCAGCACTCCTTGATGCTGGTGGCTGCGGGCACCTCGATGGCTACGTGCTTGCCATGCTCCATGGCATACACTGCGATGGGGGTGTGAAGCTGCCAGGGCACTGCAAGGTAAACGAGGTCGATGTCGGGATTCTCGCACATCTCCTTGTAGCCTTCCTCGCCCCAGTAACCGGTGGCGCGGGGACGTCCGTGCTCCTCGAGTATCTTCTGGGCGCTTTCCACCCTGTCTTCGTAGAGGTCGCAGAGACCGACGATGGTGGCGTCGTCGATGTAGCAGAAACGGTGTACGGCACCGGGGCCGCGCATGCCGAGGCCAACGAAGCCGACGCGTACGTTCTCGATAGGGTCACAGGCAAAGCCGAGCATGGACTGCTGGTCTGCCGGGCGGGGAGGAGTGTTGTACACTATTTTGCCATCCTTCACGGCATAACCGTAAGGATCCTGTGATGTGCAGGAGAAGGCCAGGGCGGCCACGGCAAGGATAAACAGGAATCTCTTCATATTATGTGGTTGTTATTGGTTATTCGAGCATCATGCTGCGGAAATCGTCTATATCCTTCTGGCTTACGCCAGCAACGGTAAGGAGATACTTCTCTACGCCCTGGGCGAAGGTGCCTTCCGTGCCGGCCATTCCCCAGAAATAAGGGGCGACCTCGCTGTAAACCCATTTGTCGCGGGTGTTCCTGAAGATGCAGTCGGGGTTCTCGGGAAGCTCGGAGCTGGAGACGCTGTATCCGAGGGGAGCGAAGTAGGTGACCTCGTATTCCTTTGAGATGTCTCCCTCCCTGACGCCGAGGAGGCCGAGGAGAAGGACTCCGAGGGTGCCTGTACGGTCACGGCCGAGGGAGCAGTGGAAGTAAACGCCCTTGTCCTGGCGCAGGCTGTTCACTATGAACTCGAAGCACTGCTTGGTGTAGTTGCCGTTCTCGTTGGAATTGGTGAGCATGTAGATACCGCCCTGCTCGATGCCGGGAGCGCAGAAATCGAGCCCGGAGACAGCAGGTTTGGAAAGCCTGTCGCTGTTGCGGAGGTCAAGCTCGGCGCCGATACCCTGCGCTATGGCTTCCACGCCGCCCTTCTTGGCGATTTCCTCCATACGTCCGCCGCGATAGATCTTGCGGTACTTGACAGTCTTGCCGTCGAGGGTCTTCCAGCCGCCGAGGTCGCGTCCGTTGCGGCAGGCGGTGGTGAAGAACACCTGGTGGAGATGCCCGGTGGTGCTGAAGCTTCCCTGGGTGAACACCTTGCCGCCTTCGTTTGCGGTAACCTTCCAGGTGTACTTGGAATTGGGCACCAGGTTGGTGATGTCCACATAGGCCTTGCCGGCAGCGACGTCGATATTCTGGCTCCAGCCCCTGTCGTCCGCAAGGGTGAGGGTGAGGGCGCCGGCATCGACATCCGGAGTCCAGCGGATACTGTAGCTCTCAGGCTTGTCGGAAACGGGTTTCTTGACCACCTCTCCGTTGGGATCGGGGTTGCCCTCCTCGTCGTACTTGACGTTGTTGAATCCGCCGTAATAGTTCAGGACCTCGGTGTAGGACCAGTCCTTATCGGGATAATCGACGAAGGTGAGGAACTTCTCCACGTTGCGGTTGGTGGCAAGAATGGTTTCGCCGTCATAGATCTCGGGAGCCGCTTTGGCATAGAGGTCATCCTCGGGTTTGGGATCGTCGGGGCCGCTGGGATTGTCGATGGGATCATCGGGATTATCTACCGGGGTTTCAGGGTTGCAGCATACCAGAAACGGTATGAGCAGCAGGACAGAAAGGAATCTTTTGATCATAATGTATTGTAAATGGTTATTTGACTTCTATCAGGTAATTGTCCTGGAACACGGGCGTAATGACGGGATCTGAGCCGTCCACCTCGTAGGTGCGGGGCTCGTCCGCGGTGTACTCTGTAACGGTATAGACGCGTCCTTCCTCAAGACCGCGGAGGGTGATGGGGGCGCCGTCCCACGACTTGGCGTAGAAGGCATAATACATGGCGCCGTCCTTGGCGATCACGTGGGCCTCTGGCTTGTCGAAGGCGAAATCGTACAGGCCGAGATACTCGCCTGTGGAAAGCATCTTGTCCGTATAGATGGGGACCCACTTGCGGAGAAGCTGTTCCTTCTCCGGAGTTAGGAGGCTGCCGCCGTTCTCTGTGGCGGCGGGATTGGGCTCGGGCCAGGTGAATTTGGTGCCGATAATGCCGCCGACGCCTATCTGGGAGGCGAAATCGAGGCCGCCGTCGCTGAGCTCGACATGGTCTGCATAATAGGCCAGATCCGGACACATGGCGGCGTAAGCCCTGCGCTTCATGCGTATCTGGGCGCTTGATGTGGGGTCCGACGCGACCGCCTGGTTGATGTAGGGCAGCCAGAAGAAGTTGACCGCGCAGCCGCAGGGGCATACCTGCAC
This sequence comes from Bacteroidales bacterium, assembly GCA_017551425.1. Next base: position 8,564 of record JAFZLQ010000069.1, read on the forward strand.
CACGGCGCCCGGCTTGTCCGCAGCCGCACGCTCGGCGACCCCCTTGAAGAATTCTGGGAAGCGCTCGCAGGCCTCCTCGGGATAGGCAAGGCCGCTGGCGGGGTTATAGTCCGGTGACGACATGTTGAGATGCTGGCCGTCCAGCTTGAAGCCGTCGAAGTTCCAGTCCACGAGGAAACGGTCCACCAGGCCGAGGGTGTAGTCCATGGTGCCCTTGTTGACCGGCGACAGGTACCAGCTGTCCCACCAGCTGATGTCTTCGTGCGTGCCGTCCTTCTGCACCAGCAGCAGCTCGGGGTGCTCTGCGGCAAGGCGGCTCTCGGGATCCGCAGCCAGAGGGGCCCACCAGAGCTTGGCGAGCAGGCCGGCGTCGTGAATGGCGTCCGTCATGCGGCGCATGCCGTCGGGGCCGATGCGGTCGTTGGCGTCCCAGTCGCCCTCGCAGAGCTGATAGCCGTCGTCGACATCAACCCACTTGAATCCGAGTTCCACCACTTTGGGCAGTGTGCCTATGACTTCATCCACCGTGAACATGCGCTCGTAGCCCCAGGCGCACCAGACGGGCTCGAAGGCCTGTGCGGGCGACACCGGCGGCTGGAAAACGCCTATCTCCTGCATGTACTGAGAGAACTCGCGAAGGGGGTTGAAGAAATCTCCGGTACTCTCCATCACGAACTGCCTGTAAGAACGGAGGGTGTCTCCGGGCTGAAGTTCAACGGGCTCGGGGAAATCCTGCCTGATGCAGGCGCGCGTACGACCAGCCTTGCGCCAGACGGGCATGGATGCAAGCCGCAGCACGGGCTCCACGAGGCCCACGCTGATGTTCTCGTCCGGACTCCAGAGGCATACCATGGGGATGCCGCCGCCGTAGTCGGAATCGTTCATTCCCAGGTAGTTACGCTGATAGAACCCGTTCTTTACGGGGAACGCCCAGTCTTTGCGCCAGGCGCTGGACGTAGGCTGGAATGTCCAGACCTCGGGGGCCTCTATCTGGATGAAAGAAGTTTCTATGGCGTCCAGCCTGACGGGGGCGGAGCCGTTGTTGACGAACGCTATGCTCCTCAGCGTCATGCCGGGGAGGGACCCCGGATGGCAGTCTTCCGTTATGACCTCAAGGCCGCCCACCGGCCTGCCGCCCAGGAGGGCGCGGTCTGACGGGAGCTGCGAACATGCGGCCAGCAGGAAGAGGAGGGATATGGGAAAAAGGCGTTTCATTTTAGAGCTTGATTTCGGTTCCGAAACGTTCGCGGCAGACTTTGCGTACGGCCTCTATCGAGGTGAAAGCCCCAGTGCCGCCGGCAGCCGTGGTATTGACCGCACCGGTGAGATTGCCGGTGCGCTGGCACTCCTCCAGGGGGAGCCCCTTCACGAACGCGCTCACGAATCCGGCGTTGCAGCTGTCCCCCGCTCCGATGGCGTCCACCACGTTGCGGTTGAGGAAAGCGGGAAGCACGTGGCGGGAGCCGTCGCGGCGGATGAGGATGGAACCCTCGGACCCGCATTTAAGAAGCATGGCATTGCCGAGATAAGGCACTACGGCAGCGATTGCGTCCTCAAGGCCGGAGGTGCCGGTGAGGGCCTGCAGCTCTTTCTCGTTGGGCATGAAGACGGTGATCTTGGGGAGGACGGTCTTATAGTCCAGGGCCCATTTTTCCAGCGGGTCCCACTGGGTGTCGAGCGACACGGTAACGCCCTTGGCGGCGGCGAGGTCAAGCACTTTGTGAATGTCCCTCAGGAGGCCTGACTGCATGAAAAGCGAGCTCAGGTGGATGTGGGAGGCATTGTCGAAAACGGAGAGGTCTATATCATCGAAGCCCATGACGTCCATGGCGCCCTGGTATGTGAGGTTGGCCCTGTCTTCCCCGTACGACATGCAGATTGTGGCGCCGGTGGGAGTGGGGCCTTCCACCAGGTAGGAGGTATCCACCCCGCGTTCCTCGAGCGAAGTGCGGACGAGGGCGCCGAACGAGTCGCGCCCGATCATTCCCACGAAGCAGACCCTGCTGCCGAGGGATGCCGCATTGGCCGCGAAAATGGCTGTAGAACTGCCGAGGGTGACAGTCATGCTGCCGGCGAATTTTTCCTTGCCGATCTCGGGTTCTGATTCGATGTCGTTGAGGATGATGTCAACGTTGAGCTCGCCTATGGCGGCGATGTCGTAGCGCTTCATTGGTATAGTCTTTTGGTCAGTCTTACAAATATAGTCATTTATCCTCAACAAACAATCGGGGTTTCGATTTTAAAATAAAAATCATTTCGTTTTGTTTCATATCAAAATATTGTTATATTTGCAAAAAATCTAGCCGCAATGAACATCTATGACACTGCCCAGGGGCGCAGATCAGCTATTCTCCAGCGCCTTCGTGAGGACTCTACCGTAACTGTAGCACAGCTCAGCAAGCAATTCGGGGTTTCGGAAGTCACAATCCGCAAGGATCTTCGCATCCTCAAGGAACGCAAGCTCCTCATACGTGTTCACGGAGGGGCCATCATGGGCGCCGTGGCCACCGCTGCAGAGAACGAAGAGCGCAACATCAGCTTCAAGCGCCTGGTCAACGCCAAGGAGAAGGAAGCCATAGGGCGCGCCGCCGCGGCACACATCAAGGACGGCGACACCATCATGATAGATTCAGGCACTACGGCCCTCGAGGTGGCACGCCATCTGGAAGGCTTCTCGGACCTTACAATCATCACGAATTCGATCAACGCCATGCTTGAGGCACTCAAGTACAAGCGTTTCAAGGTCATGCTCATGGGCGGCAGCGTGAGGGAGACCAGTCTCAGCACCGTGGGTTCGCTTGCGGAATCCAACCTCAAGCTGTTCTACTGCGACAAGCTGTTCCTCGGCGTGGACAGCTTCAGCGTGGACGCGGGCCTTTCCACCCCCAACGTAGAGGAAGCCAGCACCAACCAGGTCATGATTTCCAGGGCGCGCGAGGTCATCGCGGTGTTCGATTCCAGCAAGATCAACAAGAGGGCCCTCGCCTTCATCGCCATGCCGGACAAGATCAACACCGTGATTACGGACAGCAACCTCTCCCCCACCGTCCGCAACCAGCTCAGGGCCATGAACATCAACGTCGAGACTGTCACGGCATAGCACCCGCTTCCGAAACGTCCTGAAATGTTTTTACCGTTTCGCATTGACGCAAATCATACAAAACGAAACTATTTCACCACCCTTTTACTATATTTGTCGGGTTAACCAATACAGTTTCAAAGGTGAATAATTACTACACTTACAAGGAGATTCTCCAGCAGCCCAGGGTCTGGAAGGAGGCCTACGAGCTCCTGCTCGCCCGCAAGGATGAAATCAAGGCATTCATCCACAAGTTTCTTTCCCAGGACTATAAAATAGTCCTCACCGGAGCCGGCACGTCCGCCTACATCGGCGACGCACTCGAGCCCGCATTGTTCAACACCCAGTTCCACGGGGCACGGTCCATCGCCACCACGGACATCCTCACCTTCCCCGAGTTCTATTTCAATTCGGAAAGCAAGGTGCTCCTCATCTCTTTCGCCCGCTCAGGCAACAGCCCGGAGAGCGTCGGCGCCGTAAAGTCCGTCGAGAGCACCGCGGGAAAGGTGGCCCACATCTTCATTACCTGCAATGCTGAAGGCCAGCTTGCGCAGATGAAGGGAGACAACATCCTCACCCTCCTTCTCCCTCCCGAGACCAACGACCTCTCGCTCGCAATGACGAGCAGCTACTCCACCATGTTCCTTACCTGCGCCCTCATAGCGCACATAGACAATTTGGAAGAGCAGCGCAAAGACATAGACATCCTTTCCGAGCATGTCGCCGCAACTATCCAAAAATACGAAGGCAGCATCAAGGAAATGGCCTCCAGAGACTTCAAGCGCGCCGTATTCCTCGGCTCCGGTACCCTCAAGGGCGTTGCGGAGGAATCCCGCCTCAAGGTCCAGGAGCTCACCGACGGCGCCGTCATGTGCGCATTCGACTCCTTCCTGGGCTTCCGCCACGGTCCCAAGGCCGTCGTCAACTCCGACTGCCTGGTGGTTTACCTGCTCTCCCCCATCCCCAAAATCCAGCGTTACGAGCTCGACCTCATACGCCAGATCAAGTCCGGAAGCAAGGTCAACTCTACCATACTCGTATGCCACAGCCTTCCCGCAATCGATCCTTCCAACTGGGACCTCGGCATCGAGATTGCCGCCGACAGTCTTCCCGGCTGCTACGGAGGCGTGGCATTCGTGATAGTCGCCCAGCTGCTCGGATTCTACAAGTCGCTCGACTGCGGACTGAACCCCGACACCCCCTCGATTTCCGGCAACATCTCCCGCGTGGTCGAAGGCGTCACCTTATATATTTAATTCATCATGCCAAAGACAGAACAACTGCTTCACAGGATTGACGAGCTCCAGAAGGAGACCGGCATCCCACGCACCATCTTCGCGGCATGCCCCAACTCCCCCACCGTCATAAGGGCATCCCTCCGCGCCGCAAAGCGAAACAACGCTCCCATCTACTTCGCCGCCACTCTCAACCAGATAGACTGCGACGGAGGTTACACCGGCATGACCCAGGAGGCCTTCACCAGGACCGTACGCTTTGAAACTGAAAGGGTTAACTTCACCGGTCCCGTAATCGTGGCCATAGACCACGGCGGCCCCTGGCTCAAGGACAAGCAGCGCACGGAGAAATGGTCCACCGAAGACGCCATGAACGGTGTCAAGAAGTCGTTCGAGGCGGCGGTGCTCGCCGGTTACGACCTCATCCATGTGGACCCCACCGTCGATATCAACGTACCCAAGGGTGAAATAATAGATATACACGTGGTCGCGGCCCGCACCGTGGAGCTTATCAGCCACGTTGAGAAATTCCGCAAGGAACGCGGCATCGCCCCCATTTCCTATGAAGTCGGGACCGAGGAAGTGCACGGAGGACTTGCGGACGAAACCACCTTCGACACCTTCATCGCAGATCTCAAGAAGGGCCTGCTGGAAGCGGGACTGCCCGACGTCTGGCCTTGCTTCATCGTGGGCAAGGTCGGCACGGACCTCGACACCACCATCTTCGACGGCGAGGTGGCACGCCGCCTCACCTCAAAGGTGCGCCCCCTGGGCAGCTACATCAAAGGCCACTATACCGACGATGTCTCCAACCCCGAGGAATACCCTCTCTGCGGCATGGGAGCCGCCAACGTGGGTCCTGAGTTCACCATGAGCGAATACCGTGCGCTGTGCGAACTCGAGCAGCTTGAGAAGAAGCTCGAGGCCGAGGGCAAGGTCGCAGTGCTTTCCAACATGCGCGAAACCCTGCTCGCCGAGGTTCACGATTCCCACCGCTGGGAAAAGTGGCTGCACGAAGACGAACTCGGCAAAGACCTCGCAGAGCTCACCCCGGAGCGCCAGGACTGGATAATCGCCACCTGCTGCCGCTACATCTGGCAGCAGCCCCGCACCCTTGCGGCACGCGGCTTCCTCTATGCCAACCTGGAGCGCCTCGGCTACGACCCGGAAGAGGTCGTACTGGGCCGCATAGAGCGCGATATGGACAAATACTTCCGCGCCTTCAACCTCATAGGCCTCAACGACTTGCTGTAACTATTCAACAATCATAACCAAAAAACCAGATGAAACTAACACCCATCCGAATCCTGACCGTGCTGGCTGCGCTGGCACTCTCAGCGACGGTGTCTGCCCAGACGATCAGCGTCTCCGGACAGGTTACGGACGCCACCACCGGTGAACCCGTAATCGGAGCCGGCGTAGTAGTCTCGGGCGGCGCAGGTACCGTCACCGACTACGACGGTAAGTACACCATCAAGGCCGCCGACAACGCAACCATCACCTTCTCCAGCCTCGGCTACAAGACCGTTACCGAGAAAGTGAACGGCAGGTCCGTCATCGACGTCGTCCTTCCTACCGACGACCAGCTCCTCGAAGAAGTCGTCGTCCTGGGTTACACGACCCAGAAGAAGGCTGAGCTTTCCAGTGCCGTCGTATCCGTGTCCGGCGAAAAGCTGACCGACATCACCACCCCCGACGTAGGTAACATGCTCCAGGGCAAGGTCGCCGGCGTCATGGTCATGAACTCCTCCGGCCAGCCCGGTGCCGGCGCCGACATCCGCATCCGCGGTACAGGTTCCATCACCGCAGGCGCAGGCCCTCTGTACGTCGTCGACGGCGTAGCGGGAGGCAGCTTCAACCCCAACGACATCGAGACCCTCACCGTCCTTAAGGACGCTTCCGCAACCGCTCTCTACGGTGCTGCTGCATCAGGCGGCGTCATCGTCATCACCACCAAGAGCGCCAAGCAGGACAAGGCCATCATCGACTTCAAGGCCAGTGCAGGTATCAAGCGTGCCCTTTCCGGACGCTTCAAGCCCATGGATTCCTTCGAGATGTACGACTTCTGCAAGCAGCTCTACACCACCAAGACCCAGCTCAGGGCCAACGCCCCCGCTGAGGAAGACCTGGAGAAGATGAACTTCAACTGGATCGACAACACCTTCAAGACCGGCATAGTCCAGAACTACTATGCATCCGTCTCCGGCAAGGCCGGCAAAGTCGGTTACTACGTGAGCCTCGACCACTACAACGAGCAGGGCTCCCTCATCAACTCCGGATACGTCCGCACCGCCGCCAGGGTCAATCTCTCCGCTCCCATCACCGAGCGCCTCAACATGAACGTGCGCCTGAACTACAGCAAGGACCAGACAAACTCCGCCCGCTGGCGCACCCGTGAGAAATCCTACATCATGATGCCTTTCGACATCCCTTACGTAATGGATGAAGACGGCAACTACACCGACGAGCCCATCAAGATCACTACCGGCCGCCGTCCCGACAACGGCAAGACCTGGTACTCCAAGGAGCAGATCAACATCTACTACAACGAGCTTTACAACTATGCAAGGAGTTACGGAGAAAGCCTCACCGGAGACATCCAGCTCATCTGGAACGTCACCGACTGGCTGACCCTCACCTCCACCAACCGCTACGACAGCTCCAACTCCTTCTCCGAGGAGTACTTCGACCCCCGCACCACTGAGGTCGCAGACAGCAAGGGCGAACTCGACCAGTCCTTATGGCAGGGCAGCGGCTGGGGCACCACAGACCTGGCCAAGTTCCACAAGACATTCGGCGATCATGACGTGAACGCCATCGTCGGATGGGAATACGGCGAGGGATTCTACCGCAGCATGTCCGCATCCGGCGACCAGTTCCCTGCAGGCATGCGTTCCCTGAGCACCAGCATCATGAAGAGCATCGGAGGCAACGACTACCAGACCCGCTCATGGGCCCTCCTCAGCCAGGCACAGTACTCGTACCTCGGCAAATACATCGTCACCGCCTCCCTGCGTTATGACGAGAGCTACAAGTTCGGCCCGCTCAACCGCGGCGGTTTCTTCCCCGGCGCTTCCGCAGCATGGGTCATCACCAACGAAGACTTCATGAAGAACGCCAAGGACATCACCTTCCTCAAGCTCCGCGCAGGTTACGGAAAGACCGGCAACGACAACATCCCCGCATTCCGCTATCAGGACACCTTCTCGCTTACCGCCCAGTACAACAAGATCATTTCCGCATTCCTCGAGCGCCAGGCCAACTACAACCTCGGCTGGGAGGAGGCGTACATGGCAAGCCTCGGTATTGACGCGACCATCGCCAACAACTGGAACATCACCCTCGACGCATACCACACCATCAACGACCGCCTGCTCCTCGAACAGCCTCAGGCTCCTTCCACCGGATTCTTCTCCGTAATGGCGAACGTCGGCAAGGTGCGCAACATGGGTGTTGAACTCGCAGCGGACGGAGCCATCATCAAGACCCGCGACTTCAGGTGGGACTTCGGCTTCAACGTGGGCGCCAACAAGAACACCGTACTTGAGCTTCCCGACCACAAGGACATGCCCCTCAGCGCAGGCGACGTGACCCAGATGGTTATTGAAGGCAACGAGATCTATTCCTGGTACATGCCCAAGTGGGCCGGAGTCGATTACGAGACCGGCAAGCCCCTCTGGGAGCACCTCGAATATGACGAGAACGGCAATGTGACAGAGACCATCCTTACCAGCAGCTACAGCGAGGCCACCTACCAGATCGTAGGCAGCGCATCCCCCTGGCTCACCGGCGGTCTCAACACCGGCCTCAGCTGGAAGGGCTTCTCCCTCAGCGCCACCGGAAGCTTCGTGCTCGGCAACAAGATCTACAACCGCACCCGCTGGGGCATCATGGATACCGACGGTGCCCAGCAGCAGTTCAACCAGCAGTCCCTTAACAACGGACTCGGCTGGATCCGCTGGAAAGAGGGCGACCCTGACGGCACCAACATCAAGGCAACCCACCCCCAGGCCATCAAGGGCGGTAACAGCGGCGCACACAACTACTCATCCCGTTACCTCGAGGACGGCAGCTTCTTCCGTCTGAGGAATGTGACTCTCTCCTACAGTCTCCCCAGCAACATCCTGGAGAAGGTCAAGATGGGCGGCGCACGCGTTTATGTCTCCGCCGACAACCTCTGGACCTACACCCGCTTCTCCGGCATGGACCCTGAAGTGAACCTTGTAATGGACACTTACAGCCTCCCCGGCACTTATTCAGACAACTACCCCGTCCCTATGTCCGTCGTGATGGGTATCGAACTCAAATTCTAAAAGGAGACCACAGTTATGAAAAAGATATTTGCATTCGGAATCGCTCTCCTTACTCTCGCTGCCTGCAACATGGACTTCGTCCCTTCGGACTCCATGACTTCATCCGCGCTCAAGGAGAATCCTGCATCCGCAGTCTATACCACCGACGGCATCTACTCCCTGTTCAAGGACAACCTTCCCTACAAGGGCCAGAGCAGCGGAGAAGCCGGCAACGTATATCTGCGCCACTATTTCCAGCTTGCCGAATCCCGCGGCGACAACGTCACGATTTCCGGTTATTCCGAAGACCCCTTCACCTCCCCTTACCGCTATGAGGACGTGACTTACGGAAAGAACAAGACCTACACCTGGTGGATGGCATACAAGATCATCTATGCCGCCAATTCCAACATCGACGGTCTTGATCCCACTACCAGCGACAACCCCAAACAGACTTACCAGCTGCTCGGCGAGAACTACTTCTTCCGCGCTCTCGCACACCTTCACATGGTGACCCTCTTCGCCATGCCTTATGTCTGCGGACGCGACAACCCCGGCGTGCCCCTGCGTATCGGCATGGACTATGAAAAGACCGAGCGCGCAACCGTCGGCGAAGTATATGACGCCATCGTGGAAGACCTCAAGCTTGCCATCGAGTGCATGGACAAGGGCACGCCCCGCGGCGACGCTTCCTATGTATCCGCCAACGCTGCAAGGGCACTCCTAGCCCGTACCTACCTCTTTATGGGTGACGACCATCTCCAGGAGTGCGTGGACGTGAGCAACGAGCTTATCGCAAAGGCCCCCGCCTCCGTTAAGGGCGCCTATTCCCTATCTTCCCTGCGTGATTACCCCAAAGCCACATGGTCTTCCCCTGAGACCATCTGGTGCGTACATCTCGTATATCCCGAGGATCACCAGGCGCCCAACGAGTGCATCGGTACGATGTATATCTGCGGCGTTTACGGAACGAACGGCTGGGGCGAATGGTACTGGAGCGACGAGCTTATCGAGCTCTTCAACCGTTACCAGGATGCAGATGGCAACTGCCTCGACAACCGCTTCAATGCATACTTCCTTTATAAGATATTGGACCACGACAGCTTCGCAATCGAAGATGCCTACACGGCACAGACCATCGTGCTTGGAAATGGAAAGCAGACCGTTTGCTTCCCTGTGAAGGATAATGCCGGTGACTTCTGCACCACATCCCACGTTGCGGGCCTTACCCCCAACGCCGCGGGCGACTACGAATTCACCTACGAAGGCAAGAAATACACCGCAAAGAAGACCAACGTGAACGGATATACCCGCTGGTTCATCGACGCCAACTTCACCGGTGACAATTCATTCTTCGGCGGCAAGACTCCCGCCTACATCCGCCCCGACTGCGACGAAAGCAAGAACGGCTGGGATTTCCGCGGCAACCTGTATCTCCCTTACTGGAACACCAAGTTCAGCGGCCAGGACGGGCAGATGACCATGTCTTCACCTGTCATGCTCCGCTGGGGCGAAGTGTTCCTGAACAGGGCTGAAGCCTATGCCCGCCTGAACAAGGACCAGGAAGCCCTCGACGACGTGAACCTCATCCGCAAGCGCGCAGGCCTTCCCGATGACGCAATGTTCACCACCGCCAACTACAAGGCCCGCGGTTACGAGACCTCCCTTGACGTCGTCCTTGACGAGCGCCGCATGGAGCTCTGCTTCGAGGCCGACCGCATGTTCTCGGTCTTCCGCAACAAGAAGTCCCTCGACCGCCGCTACGTAGGCTATCATCCCTTCGAGGTCATCAATTACAATGATCCCCGCATAGCCCTCCTCATCCCCGACGACGAGGTCCTTTCCGTAGAAGGCTATAAAAACAACCCCAGGTAATAATGAAACGCTTATTCATCCTGGCATCTACCGTGATTGCACTCTGCCTGGCAGGGTGCAATCCGGAAGATGACGGGCCCAAGACAGCAACCAAACCCAAAGAACTCGAGGATCCCGAGCTTTCCATCAGCGGCGTCCCCTCTTCTGCCATACAGTCCGGGGACTCCTTCGTAATCACCGTCATCACCAAGTCCGGCGGCAACGTAAACGTTACAGTGGACAAGCCCACAGTCGCAGTAGTAAAGCCCAAGGGGGACCTGATGTACGAGATTACGGCAACAACCGCATCGGATGTGAAGGTAAAGATTACGGCGTCCCAGGAAGAGGAAAAGGACAAGTTCAAGGCAGCCACGGCGGACGCCACGTTCTCCGTGAAGGGCGCCGGGACTTCCGAACTCCCGGGCCCCGACGACAGCATCTCCGGAACCGCAGTCAGTTTTACTGAAGCAGACGGCAAGGTGGCCAACCCGGAGCGCGGCCTGTACTACGCCCATGAGTGCCATTCCGACAAATATCCCATGGAAACCAGTCAGGTCAAGTCAAAGAGGACTTCCGGCCGCACCGTGTGCCTCATAGAGTTCTACCTTACGGAATTCATGAGCGGAAGCATATCTTCCGCATACCTGAAGACCATCCAGGACAGCTTCGACGCAGTGAGGGACGGTGGAGCGAAAGCAATAGTACGCTTCGCATACCGCGACCACAACAGCAGCAGCGAAGACCAGGATCCTTCTGCAGAGATAGTTCTCAAGCACATATCGCAGGTAAAGCCCATACTCCAGAAGAACGAAGACGTGCTCTTCTGCCTGCAGGCCGGTTTCATCGGCACATGGGGCGAGTGGTACTACACCACCCACTTCAATGACATGAGATCCCGCAAGCAGGTGACGGACGCTCTTCTGGACGCAGTCCCTGCATCACGCCAAATCCAGCTGCGCACACCCGCCTTCAAGATGAAGCTGTACGACCTCACGGTCAAGGACACCCTCACCGCCGCAACGGCGCATGACGGTTCCATAGCATCGAGGCTTGCAGGCCACAATGACTGCTTCGGAGCAGACAAGAACGACAAAGGCACCTTCGATGGCGATGCGACCCGCGAATTCTGGAAGGCTGATACCCGCTATACCATCATGGGCGGCGAGACCTGCGAAGTATCCGATTACTGCCTCTGCCCCGCCACCCTCAAGGACCTCGAGGACTACCACTGGACTTATCTGCACGACGGCTATCACCATGACGTGCTGAGCAGGTGGAAGACAGACGGCTGCTTCGACGAAATCGAATCTCGCCTCGGCTACCGCCTGGTGCTTAAGGACGTTCATTATGAGAGCCTGGAGGCCGGCAAGCCCTGCAAGGTGACTATACGCCTTTACAACAATGGCTTTGCAGCCCCCATGAATCCCCGCGAAGCGTGGCTGGTTTGGGAAACCCCTTCCGGCGCCCTGGAGAAGACACTCCTGGGCTCCGATCCCAGAAACTGGCACCCCGGCTACAACGCCGCAGTGGCATCCTTCACGCCTTCTACCGCAAAGGGAATTCTGTATCTGGGACTTTCCGACCCTCTCCTTCCCGACAGGCCCGAGTACAGCATCGCTTTCGCGAACAAGAATGTATTCGATTCCAAATCCGGACTTAACAAGTTGTTCGAAGTCAAATGAGACGCTCTTTTATTCTGCTGATTACCGCCGCATTGCTTGCTTTGCCCTTTGTCTCCTGCGAGAAGAATCCCGGCGACGATCCGGGCAATGACCTTCCCGCACCGCCGGACGACCCTTCCGATCCTTCAGATACCGGGACGTACAAGTTTGTGGCATCTCCCCTGAAGGGCACATGGGAAGCCGGGGACCAGATCTATGTCCATGGCAACATCGGTTCCTGGGCGGAGGTCATAACGCTCGCAGCCGGAGACATTTCGTCCGACGGCAAGACAGCTACCGGCAAGCTCGGGGAAGTTACCGGCAACCTGGCCGACCCCGACGGCCTGTATGCGGCGTGGCCCGATGCGTCCGTAAAGCATGTGGTGTCAAAAATAGGGTCCAAGACCACTTTCCAGGAATGCGAAGGCCTGCTCACCGCGGCATATCTCGACGGCGACACCTTCAAATTCATCGATGTGGCTTCGTCCCTGACATTCAGCGTTTCCGGCGGCTATGACAATTACGCCATCTGCGCCAACAACCGCGACGGCCTGATCGTCACCGGTTTCGAGGTTGACCATACATCCTCTGCGACCAAGCTGAACCAGAAACAGAACAGCGGATATCCCTTCAAGTACGGAACGATTGAATCCGGCAACCAGGCCAAGGTCTGGCTGCCCGGAGGCATGACTCTAAAAGGCGGCATCACCATATTCCTAGCCAAGGGCGACAAATGGACCGGCTGCTATACCAAAGAGGGTGACGTAAAGACAGAAGCAGGCAAGACCCTTGATCTCGGCAACATTTCATCCTCCGTCAAGCCTTACGACGGGCCGGCCCCCAAGATGCCCCAGATAACGAAAAAGACCAAATTCGGCGTCAGGTTCAATGAACTGTCAGGCCTCTGCCTGAGCGCCGACGGCGATTTCCTCTGGGGTGTAGGCGATGACGGCTCCATAGCCAAACTCTCCTTTGAAGGTGAGGTCCTTTATGAGAAATGGATAGGCTGCGATCTCGAAGCGATCAGCCGCAACCCGGAAACCGGAGACCTCATCGTCGGCATTGAAGACGAGTGCAACCCCGCCGGATCGGGCATAGAGAGATGGGACTACAGCGGCGTCGGACGCATCCCCGCCCCCAACTTCAACAAGGTGGAAGCCCTGTATGAGATTCCCGGAGCCAAGGGCTATGACAATGCCGGAATAGAGGGCGTCACATGGTACAAGGACGGCTTGATCTTTGCCGGCGCCCAGGCCAACTCCCACTTCTTCTGCATCAAATACGAGACCGGAGAAGTGCTGTGGGACAAGAAGATGTACGACAAGAACCTCGTTTCCGAGATTGCCGACCTCTGCTATGACCCTGTCACCGACCTCCTCTGGATAATCGATTCAGAAGCCAAGAAGGTGTTCGTGATGAAGGTTGACGCGGATAATGCCGTCCTCACACTCATGGGAGCCTATCCTGTAACAGATCCCTCCAACCCCGAGTCAGTATGCGTAGACCACAAGAACCAATGCATCTGGGTCGGAGACGACTACGGGGAAACCTCCTACCTGTACCGTTACGACATGACAGGTCTTGACGATATGTAAAAAATCAGGATGCCCGAAAGGACATCCTGATTTTTTATCTGAAAGATTTTAAGGAATCTTGACCTCAAGCTGCTCGGTCATGGAGACACCGTCATCGATGGGAAGGAGACCGACGGGAGCGTCTGACCATTTATCATCGGTGACATCCTGCACATAGGCGCCGACCCTGATAGTTCCCTTCTTCTCAATCTTGAGGAGGCTGCGGGGAATATTCATCTCGAACTTGATGATATCGTTGGTCCTGGTGCCTTTGTTCTTTACACCCTTTGCGGTACCGTCTTTCCAGTTCTTGGGATCCCATGAACGTGAGGTTCCGTCATATCCGTCGAGAGGGGTGACGAGCTTCAGGTCGTTCATCTTCTTGAAGGTCTCCGCACCAACGAATCCGGCGCTGCTCTCTATTGCATAGTCCCAGCCTACTCCAGCCCAGAGCCAGTCGGTGAAGCCTGAGCTCTCATCGTTGTCTGTGTCGAATTCGATTGTCATAGGAGCCTGGGTCTGGTCTTCGGGGACCTGGTATTCAAAGTAGAGATAAAGGTTCTCCTTGTCTGCAACTGCCTTCATCTTGAGAAGGGCGGTGTAAGTGTCTTCGTCGTTGGGGACCTCGGCGACAGATACATTGGACAAACCTTTCCAGTCATCGAACTCGCCGTCAACAGTGATGAGGTTCTCTACGACGTCACCATTATTATCATCGTCGGGCTTGTCGTTGGGGTTCTGGGGTTCTTTCTCGCAGGAGCATGCAAGAGCAGCCACCGTAATGGCCGAAGTTAGAATCATAAAAAATCTTTTCATCTTTTCTGAACTGTTAGTTTTCGCAAATGTAAATAAAAATAATTGGTTTGGCAACATCTGAAACTAAACGAAACGTTCAGTGGAACATTTTTTAGGCTAATAGTTGTTGTTTTTAAATAAAATCACTACCTTTCGGTGCTAATCGAAACTAGCAGGAACATAAGACGCTAATATTTTTAACAACATTTTAACTTTAACACATTATGAAGAAAATCTTTCGTTTTGCAGCAGTGCTCTTCCTTGGCGCTCTCGTAGCTGTCGCCTGTGAAGACAAGCCCACTCCCGACGATCCCAAGGACAATCCCGACGATCCTAAGGACAATCCCGAAGTAACCGTCAGCCCTTACAAGATCGCTCTTGACGCATCATTCTCCGATTGGGACGCAATCACCAAGAAAGATGACTTTGCCGATGTTTACAAGGGTGCATCCGACGATCCCATCCAGACCTTCAAGATTACCTCTGACGCCGACAACATCTACTTCTACATCGAGTTCCTCGCAGACGCACTTCCCCAGAACGACATCTGCTCCGAGTGGGGTGATTCCTACAACGGAACTCCCGAACTTGGATACAAGGCTACCGACGGCATAAATGACGCATTCCGCGAGGTCGTCCACCTCTTTATCGACCCGGACGGCAACGACAGGACCGGTTTCTATACCTTCGAAAGCGAGGAGGAAGAGGGCGAGCCCGCCATCAAGGACCTCGGCTGCGAAATGTGCGCCCAGTTCTTCATGTTCTTCAAGCCCAGCACCAAGCTCGTAAGCGTTGCATGGGAGCAGACCCTCGTCGGCCCCAACAAGATGGGCAAGCATGACGGTACCGGTCTCCCCGTTGGCGATCCTACAGGCGATTATGACTACAACGGAACATTCTGCCAGAGCTGGCCTGATGCAGCTGATGAAGCAGCTATTCCTGTTTGGGGATGGCAGAATCCCGACAACTCCGGCAAGGGTGACAACGACTGCCCGAGGAAAGAGAACTGGAAGCCCGCTCCCGCACAGAACGGCATCGCCAAGGTTGAGTTCAGCCTCGAGAAGAAGGATATGACCAACCTTAAGGACGAGGATGAGGAGCTTGCTTGCGGTATCATCTTCGACTGGGGTGGCAGCTATCAGGCTACCAGCGCCCTCCGTATCTCCTACAGCGACTAATCAAGTTATGGTTTAGTGGTGTATGGCCGCCTCCATCGGGGGCCATACACCTTTTTTTTATTCTGTTTCCTGCTCATACCATGAGAAATTCCCTGCTGTCCGCCATTCCGGCCATTATCCTTCTGTTGTCAGGCTGTACGGGCCGCAGCGGAATAGTCCATTTCTGGGACAAGTTGGATACTTCGGTCACAAGCGAGAACTACAGCGAGTCGGAAGACCGCTTCGCCGGCTTTGCCGAGCTGGCCGCCGACGCCCCTTACCAAGAGGCCGCTGCTGCAATCGACCGCCTGTTCAACAAGCTTTCTTCAGACGAAGTCAGTTACCTCGTCTATTCAGAATGGGTGGTCTCCGCCTTCCATTCAATCCTTTCCCCCGTACGCAGCCCCGAGCTCTTTGCAAAAGCGGTTGACCGCTTCGTTTCCGACGGCATCATCTCCGGCGGAGAGCTGGAGCCCCTGCAGGAGCTGGCTGCGAAAGACAGACTCAACCTTACGGGAAGCGAATGCACGCTTCCTGAACTCACCCTCGAAGACGGCTCCCCTGTCCACTGGTCTGCTGGCAGCGAGACCGTGTTCGCCGTAGTCAACCTCGACTGCGCAACCTGCGTGGGCGCCCTTTACGCCCTCAGCGGGGAAGCCGGAGAGCACGTGGCCCTGTGCTACGGCCAAACCCCGGCCCCAGTGGTCCCCGGCTGGGAATACCGATACAGCCCGGCCCTGGACAAGGTCTTCGACCTCGACGCCGCCCCGTTCTGGTTCTCAGTAAACGCCGACGGCCTGGTCCAGACCCCTTATTCACCCATCCCCCACAAAGAATTCGCAACGCCCGACAATATATGAGACTGATCCGACTGACGCTCGCGGCAGCCGCAATAACCGCCGTCGCACTGTCCTGCAAACAGCAGGAAGAGCCCCAGCTCCAGTATTATACCACGCAAGGCACCTACGATACAGTCAGCGTCACTCCCCCTGAGGGCGACGACGTGCGCAACGTCATTTTCATGATAGGCGACGGAATGGGCCTGGAGCAGGCCAGCTGCGCCTGGGTCCTCAACCGGGGCAAACTCAACCTGGACAATTTCAGCGTCGTCGGTCTGTCCCGCACCTACAGCGCAGACAACCTCATAACCGACTCCGGTGCCGGCGGGACCGCCCTGGCGGCAGGCAGGAAGACCGGAAACAATCATGTAGGCACAGACATAGACGGACAGCCGCTTTACTCCATGCTCCACAAGGCCCATAGCCTTGGCTGGAAGACAGGCGTAGTGGTTACCTGCAGCCTTGCGGACGCCACACCCGTCGATTTCTGCTGCCATAACGTGCATCGATACAATACAGACGCCATAATTGCCGATTACGCCGAATGCGGCGTCGATTACATCGCCGGCGGCGGCAGCGACCTTTTCTCTCCCGAAGCGAGAGAAGACGGACGCTGCATTGCGGACGAGATGGCAGGCAAAGGCTACAATGTGGTCCGCAGCGAGGAGGAACTCCTTGACGCTCCCCTTCCGGTGCTTGCCCTCATGGCCCCCGACAACCTCCCCGTAGCCCTCGAGAGGGGCGATTCGTTCCGGCGCATGGTGGCCCGCGGCATAGAGCAGCTCTCGGCCGCCAGCGAAGGCAAGGGCTTCGCAATGATGATTGAAGGCTCATGCATCGACGACTGGCTTCACCAGAACCGCATCGACCTGGGCATGGAAGAGCTTCTTGATTTCGACCGCACCGTCGGGGACGTGCTAGAGTGGGCCGCGGCGGACGGACACACGCTTGTGGTGGTCGTTGCCGACCATGCCACCGGCGCCCTCACGCTGCAGGACGGCAGCCTGGAAGACGGCAGCATAGGAGTGGCCTTCGGCAGTGATTCCCACAACGGCATCGCCGTCCCCTACTACGTGTGGGGCCCCGGCTCCGGCTCCTTCGGGGGCATACTCGAGAATGAGGAGCTGGGCAGATTGGTTGCATCATTTATCAAATAACATATAAAATATGAAGAAAAACTACAAAAAACCCTTTGCGGTTCCTGTTCAGTTCATTCCCGAGCTGATGCTGGCGACTTCCGACTACAACGGTTCCGGCGAAGATGCTATCGTCGATACCGAAACTGATTTCGATTCCTTCTTCGGTGCTTAAAAGACTTGTTGCTATGAAACGTTTTTACATTCCTTTCCTGCTCATGGCCGCAGCGGCCGTGACAGCCTGCGAAACCAAAGCAGTCATCGACGAGTCCGCAGACGGTACATACATCTTCACTCTCCAGGCTTCGACCCCGGATGTCGCAACCAAGTCTGATTACTCCAACGACGGAGTTTTCTCCTGGTCTTCCTCAGACAAGATTTCCGTGCTCTTCCACAACGGCAGCACAGACAAGTTCTTCACCCTCAGCGCCAAGAGCGTGAACGGAAAGGATGCCGTATTCAGCGGCTCCGTTGACAACGGATACACCCTCGGCTCTTCCACAGACGGCACAAAATGGGCCCTCTACCCTGCGGGAAGCCATTCCGTAAGGTTCGCTGAAACAGATGGAGAAAAGTATCCTCTCCTCTTCAACATTCCAGCGACCACTGATTATACGAAGAGCGGATTCTCAGCAAGCATCCCCATGTATGCCCAGGGTGACGACAGCAACGTGTTCGAGTTCCACCACCTTTGCTCCGCTTACAAATTCACGTTTACGGACATTTCCGCAGCGTCCAAGGTTAAACTGACAATCCAGAACCAGACCACCTACAGGCTGTCCGGCGACGTGAAATTAAGGAACCAGGGAGGTACTTATCTTGATCAGGGATGGGCTGACGGTGAGGATAAAACCCTTACGTTCATCAGCAACGTGAGCAGCGGAAAAGCCGTATTCTATGTACCTGTAAGGTATTATGCCGCTTGCTTCCAGCCCATCATCACCCTTTCCGACGCAGCTACCGACGGACAGATTTACACCAAGACCGCAACTACGGCAAAGGCTATTGAGGAGAAAGGCCACATCCAGCCCGTCAATATCTCCGTAAGCGGGGCCGTAGTGGTGCCTTGGTCCTATGATTCCGTTTATGGTGTAAACTGGAAGGGCAGCAATGTCGTGTCCGATGCTGGCCAGACCGGTTTCAACAAGATAAGCGCCGTAGCGGACGCCACTTATCTGTACATGCTTGGCGAGATACAGAAGAACGCCCTCTCATTTGACACAAGTCACTACAGGGAGAATTCCGTCAACTTCTACGTCAATGGCCAGAGTAAAGAATTCGGTTTCCTCACCAAACAGGGAGTAGCTGAGCCCAATGATTATTCCAGCTATGTTGAGGGCAAGAATGTCCTTGAACATAATGGTGTGATGTATTTTGAGTGGAAGATCAACCGCGCAGCCGCCAAGGCGAAGGATGAGGCCAAACTCGGGCCGCTTGCCGACAGTGGCTCTGTCGAGTTAAGGCTCTGCGTCTTCCCCAAGGTCGGTGTTACGGAGGATTGGAACGCACTGGCTACTACCGACTGGAACGTTTACATGTATGCTCCCGCAAGTGGCAATTTGACTGTAACCCTTCCTTAAGATAAATGGCCCAGAAGAAACACAACTGGCTCCTCTATGCCCTCATAACCATGGTTACGTGGGGCGTATGGGGAGCCTTTTCAGACCAGCCCGACTTCCCCGCCACCCTCACCTACGTGGTGTGGGCCATAAGCATGGTGCCCTGCGCACTCTTCGCCCTGGCCAACATCAAGTGGAAACTTGACGTCCGTCCAAAGAGCGTGCTGCTCGGCATGGGCGTGGGAATCCTCGGAGCCGGCGGGCAGCTTGCCCTGTTCCAGGCGCTCAAGTACGGCCCCGGATACCTGGTCATCCCCATGATATCCGTCGCCCCCATCATCACCGTAATCCTGTCCGCCATCTTCCTCAAGGAGAGGGTGAGCAGGTTCGGCGCAATCGGCATTTTCCTGGCCTTCGTGGCCATCGTCTGCTTCTCGCTTTCCGGCAAGAGCGACGAGGCGGTCACCAGCTGGCTGTGGATAGCCTTTGCAGCCGTCGTATTCGTGTTCTGGGGCATCCAGGCCCTAATAATGAAGCTCGCCAACAACTATGCCCCGGACGCCGAAAGCGTCTTCATATACATGGCGATTTCCGGCCTGGTGCTGATTCCGGTGGCGCTCCTGATGACCGACTTCTCGACTCCGGTCAACATGGGCTTCAACGGACCGTACTTCACCTTCCTCGTGCAGATCCTCAACGCCATCGGCGCATACGCACTCGTGTATGCCAACCGCTACGGCAAGGCAATGGTGATAGCGCCGCTCGCAGACGCCTGCGCGCCCGTCATCAGCTGCATCATCTCACTTGTACTTTACGCTCATTTCCCTTCCGTACCCCAGATCATCGGCATCGTGGCCGCTATAAGCTGCGTGCTGCTTCTGAGCAAGGAATAACCGGCATCCGATGAAAAGATCACTCTTCACAGCGGTACTCGTCCTGCTTGCCTTGATGGCATCGGCACAGGATGCAAAGAACCCGCAGCTTGAGACGCTACTGCGGGAGAACATCTTCCGCACCGGCGTCAACACCTGCCCCTACGAGTACCTTCCGGCAGCCGAGACTCCGGTTCCCGCAGGTTACAAGCCCTTCTATATCAGCCACTACGGGCGTCACGGCTCCCGCAGCGACTGGGAGGGTACGACCTATTCCGACGCCCTCAAGGTTTATGAGCGCGCCCACGAACTGGGGATGCTCACGGAAGAGGGCGAGGCCGCATACAGGACAGTCGGCGAGATCATCGCCCTTCACAATCACATGAACGGGCGCCTCACCGAACGCGGCTGCCGCGAGCACAGGCAGATAGCCGGGCGCATGTTCCAGAAGTACAGGAAGGTCTTCAGGCAGACTCCCCGCGTACGCGCCGTGTCCAGCACCGTTCCCAGGTGCATAGTGAGCATGGCGGCCTTCACCGGCGAGCTCATCAGCAGGGATCCCAAAATGTACGTCAGCTGGGACACCGGCGAGGCTTTCATGAAGTACTGCAGCAGCGTCGATCCCCGCGACGTGAGGGAGGAGGCATACAAGCTCATTACTGAGCATGCGGACGCCCACTACCCCGATACGGTGCAGTTCTACGCACGCATCTTCAAGGATCCGTCCCGCTGCCGCGAGGCCGGAGACCCGCACGCGCTGCTTGACGGCACCTTTGCCATAGCGGCCATCTGCGGGGCCTTCGACTACGACGACACCATGCTCCGCCTCTTCACCGACGACGACCGCTACTGGTACGCCCAGAACGTCTCCATGAACCTGTACCTGCGCCAGTGCAACTCAAAGGAGTTCGGCGACAGGCGCATGGCAGTGCCCGAATGCGAGGCCATCATGCAGGACATTGTCGATAAGGCCGACGAGGTGATAGCCGGCGGCGGATGGGCTGCCGACCTGCGCTTCGGCCACGACTACCAGCTGCTTGCCGCCTGCTCCCGCCTCGGCATCAAGGGCATCGCCGAAAGGATGGATGCAAAGGAGTGCCTCGACTGGCCCGGCTACCTGTACAGCCCCTTCGCCGGCAACCTGCAGATAGTCTTCTACCGGGGCAAGGCCGGAGACGTCCTGGTGAAGTTCTACATCAACGAGCGAGAAACCTCCCTCATCACCCTCCCTGGAGGCCCGTACTACAAGTGGGAGGACGTGAAAGAAGCTTTCAAGAAAATACCTACCGCATAAATGAAAGAAATAGCACAAAAATTCGCCATCAAGGGCAACATCCTTGAAATCAAACCGTTAGGCAACGGACTCATCAACGACACCCTGCTCGTCAAGACCGACGGACCCGACGACTACGTCCTCCAGCGCATCAACAACGCCATCTTCAAGGACGTGGAACTGCTGCAGCACAACATCGACTGCGCCACCGCCCACATCCGCCGCAAACTGGCCGGAGACCCCGACATCGACCGCAAGGTCCTGACCTTCCTTCCCTGCAAGGAGACCGGCAAGTCATACTGGACAGACGGCACCGCCTACTGGAGGGTGTCTGTGTTCATCAAGGGCGCCTACACTTACGAGACCGTCGATCCCAAGTACTCCTACTTCGCTGGAAAGGCCTTCGGCGCCTTTGAGGCCATGCTTTCAGACATACCCGACAAGCTGGGCGAGACCATTCCCGACTTCCACAACATGGAGCTGCGCGCACGCCAGCTGCACGAGGCGGTCGAGGCCGATGCCGCAGGCCGCATGGCGGATCCCGAGGTCAAGGCCATCCTGGCCGACCTGCTGCCGTTCGAGGAGGAGATGTGCAAGGCTGAGCGCATGTACCGCGAGGGCATTCTTCCCAAGCGCATCTGCCACTGCGACACAAAGGTCAACAACATGATGTTCGACGCCGACGGCAACATCCTCTGCGTCATCGACCTCGACACCCTCATGCCTTCGTTCGTATTCTCCGACTTCGGCGACTTCCTGCGCACCGCGGCCAATACCGTGGCCGAGGACGATCCCGCAGTGGAGAAGGTCGATTTCAAGATGGACATCTTCGAGGCCTTCACTAAGGGCTATCTGGAATCTGCAAAGTCGTTCCTCACCCCCGTGGAGATCGAGAACCTTCCGTACGCAGCATGCCTCTTCCCTTACATGCAGGCGGTGCGGTTCTTCGCCGACTACATCAACGGAGACACCTACTACAAGATCAAGTATCCCGACCACAACCTCGTGCGCACCCGCAACCAGGTGGCCCTTTTCCACGCCGCCAAGGCCAAGGTTCCCGCGATGAAGGCCTACATCGAGAGCCTGTAGCTCCGTTTCGCGGAGAGACGGGCAGGCTGCAGATTCTGCCGGCTCGGAGCTTTTGCGAGCAAAGCTAAATCGCTGGTTATCAGGCGAATAAACGATTCAGGGACCCTCATTTTGGGGGTCCCTGAATTACTTTTATCGCTGATTTTCAGCCTGTTAAGTTTGCGCGGCGTTAAAACAAAAGCTCACCGAAGTACTCCGGGCGATGGAAATCCGGGTGCTCCGTGCCGACGGGAGACCAGCTGGAGAAGTGCGGGTGAGCGGTAAGGTCGCCGCATTTGTAGAAATTGCCGCGGAGCTTCTCCGGGAGGGCGTCCGTATCCACACCGATTATGTCCAGAGGGATGACAAGCATGATGCGCCAGTTCCAGAGGCCGCCGGCGTAGTCGATGGGGTCGGTGACGGAAAGCCCTTCGACTGCTGTTATACGCACTATGCTGGCGAGGGCTTCGTCGGGCAGGGGCTTCCTGTCGTCACGTCCGGTGCCGCGGCAGGCCAGCAGACGTCCTGCTACGTTTACCTCAAAGTTGATGTACTCGTCGCTTCCGGGAACCTGCACGAAGAACTCGCAGGCGCTGTCTTCCCAGATGCGGCCGCGGTCGGCCATGTTCTGCACGCGGAGGTCGAGCCCGCTCACGCGGAAATCGACTACCAGCGAATCGCCGGTACGGGCTATGCGACCGGCGCAAAGGGGCGCGTAGGGGAACTCGCCGGGCCAGTTGACGCTGTCCACACGGAAGGTCTGTCCGCCAAGTTCGATGGCGGTGTCGAGGTCCTGCTCTTCGAGGTTCTGCAGGAGGGGGATGCGGAGGGATTTCATGTTATTCTCTGTTTTCCAGTCTTTTACGTGCCATTTCTTCGTACTTCGTTCCGGGGCGGCCGTAGTTGGTGTACGGGTATATGCTGATGCCGCCGCGGGGCAGGAAGAAGCCTGTGACCTCTATGTACCTGGGATCCATCAGCTTGATGAGGTCCTTCATGATGATGTTGACGCAGTCCTCATGGAACGCGCCTTCCTCGCGGAAGCTGAAGAGATACAGCTTGAGGCTCTTGCTCTCCACCATCTTCACGTCTGGAATGTAGCTGATGCGGATCTCAGCGAAGTCGGGCTGCCCTGTTATGGGGCAGAGGCTCGTGAACTCGGGGCAGTTGAAACGCACCCAGTAATCGTGCTCCTGGTGCAGGTTCTCGAATGCCTCGAGCACCGAGGGGTTGTAAGTCTTGTGGTATTCGGTGCGGCTTCCGAGCAGACGGAGCCCTTCCTTTTTGCGATCTTCCATTATATATCTGTGATTTTGAACGGGTTATACGAAATGCCCTTGTCGAATGTGTCGATGCCCTCGGCCGCTTTGACCTTGCGTACGACAAGCGAGGTAACGGGGAGAATTACAATCTCGTAGAGTACTTTGAACGTAACCTGGGCGAGCATCATGGCCCCCAGGGTCTTTGCGGGAGTGCCCCAGAAAGCGATGGGCATGAAAATGAGCGAGTCCGCGAACTCTCCCACAACGGAAGAAAGGATAGCCCTCCAGCCAAATCCCGCACCGCCGCTTGCAAGCTTCATCTTACTGAGCACCAGAGCGTTGAGATTGGATCCGACCAGGAATGCCAGAAGCGAAGCCAGCGCCACCCTCGGCGCCATGCGGAACATATAGTTAAAATGCTCCGCCCCATCCCAGAACGCTGCCCCCGGCAGCCAGACGACCAGCTGCCCGAGGAGAACCACCATAAGGTTCATGGCAAAGGCCATCCAGATTACGAGCCTTGCCTTTCGGTAGCCGTAAACTTCTGATATACAGTCGTTTAGGATATACGATATGGGAAACACCACTACTGCGCCCGGAAGGTTTATCTTCCAGATGGCGAATACTTTCGTGGCAAAAAGATTGGATGAAATGAGACAGACAGTAAACAATACTGCCATCAACAGGAATGCGGGAGAGAATTTTTCTTTCATACAGTTTTTAAAGTGGTTGCTGTCACACTTGGCTGCAAAGATAGTAAAAACTTCGAAATTTGGTGCGCAAACTTAACCGGCTGATAATCAGTGATAAAAGCATTTCAGGGACCCCCGAAATGAGGGTCCCTGAATCAGTTAATGGCCTGATAGCCAACGATTTAGCTTTGCGCGCCTTGCTGCGCAACGAAGCGTACTATTTCTTTGCGGCGAGCGGAGCCCAGACGCAGGCGCTGAGGGCGGCGCCGACCAGAGGTGCGCAGATGAACACCCAGAGGTCCTTGAGGGCCTGGCCACCGGCGAAGATGGCGGGACCGATGGAGCGTGCGGGGTTGACGGAGGTGCCGGTGAGGTTGATGCACACAAGGTGCACGAGAATCAGCGTGAGACCGATTGCCAGGCCGGCGAGGTTGCCTGCGCCGAGCTTGCCGTCGGTGCTGCCGAGCACTACGAGCACGAAGATGAAGGTGGCTATCACCTCAACGAGGAACGCACCCCAGGGGCCGCCGGCATTTGCAACGCCGTTGGTGCCGAGGCCGCCGGTGAGGTCAGGAGCCGAGACTACGTTGGTGAGAAGCAGGAGAACTGCGCCGGCGAGGATGCCGCCGATTATCTGCCCAACCCAGTAGCCGACCGCGTCTTTCCATTTCATGCGGCCGGAAAGGGCCACTGCAAAGGTGATGGCGGGATTGATGTGGCAACCGCTGATGCCGCCGATGGTATAGGCCATGGCAATGACAGTAAGACCGAAGGCGATTGCGGTGCCCACTACTCCTGCAGGGGTGTTGCAGCCGAGGAACATGGCGGTTCCGCAGCCAAGAAGAGTCAGCACGAAGGTGCCGATCAATTCAGCAAAGTACTTTTTCATGTTACAGATAAAATATGGTCAGTGCTCAAATTTAATAATTTTTCTTCATATTTGTATTCAGAATTACAAGATATGAAAAGATATATTACCCTTGCAGCACTGCTGCTGAGCGCCTCCCTCCTGGCGCAGAACAATCCCCTCGAAGTTAAGGAAATCCGCCTCTCCAACGGAATGCAGGTCTGGCTCAACGAAGACCACAGCCAGCCCAAGGTTTACGGCGCCGTGGTTGTCAAAGCCGGCGCAAAGGACTGCCCGGACACCGGTCTGGCCCATTACCTCGAGCATCTGCTCTTCAAGGGCACCGAGGAAATCGGCACCACTGACTACCAGGCGGAAAAAGTCTGGCTCGACTCCATCGCATTCTGCTACAACCAGCTGGCCGAGACTCCCGACGACTCCACCCGCCTGGAAATCCAGAAGCATATCAACCGTCTGAGTATCAAGGCTTCAGACTACGCCATCCCCAACGAATACGACCTGCTGATAGCAGAACTGGGAGGCACTGGCCTGAACGCAGCCACATCCTACGACTTCACCTACTACTTCAACACCTTCTCTCCCCAGTATATGGCACAATGGGCGGAACTCAACAGCCACCGCCTGCTGCATCCGGTCTTCCGCCTGTTCCAGAGCGAGCTCGAGACGGTTTACGAAGAGAAGAACCGCGCCGCAGACAACACCATGGAGGCTCCACTCATGGAGATGATCCGCGAATTCAGCGGCGGCAACGCCTATTCATACGAGATTATCGGCAGCACCGACAACCTCAAGAACCCGAGGCTCGGCGAGATGATGGACTTCTTCCACAAATACTACGTCGGCTGCAACATGGGCCTCATCCTTTCCGGAGACTTCGAGCCCGACGGCATCGAGGATCTGCTTGAAAGCACCTTCGGACGCATCCCCGAGGGCGAAAAGCCGGAAAAGGTGCCCGTGACCGCACCCGTGATGGACGGCCGCAGGGACGTTAAGATCAAGGCAGAGATTCCCCTGCTGAAGATAGCCGTTTACGGCTTCAACGGCCCTGTCGACGGCGATCCCGACGCCCCGGCGCTCGACCTCGCCACCGCCCTGCTTACCAACAGCTTCACCAGCGGCCTGTTGGATTCACTTACCACCGCCCACAAGGTGATGCTCGCCGCCGCAGCCCGCGTCCCCATGTTCAACGAGATGGGCATCGTAGGATACGCCATCGTGCCGACCGTCCCCTTCGGCTCTCTTCCCAAGGCAGAAAAGCTCACCCGCGAGCAGGTTGAGAAAGTCAAGCGCGGACAGTTCTCCGACGCAGACCTCAACGCCCTCAAGCTTGAGGCCCTCCGCAACGCAGAGGCCGGCATAGAGACCGCAGACAGCCGCTGCAACCAGATGGTCGACGTGATGTCCCAGGGACGCAGCTGGAACGACTACCTCGCCAGCGTGGAGGCCATACGTTCCGTCACCCGCGAAGACGTCATCCGCGTAGCCAACAAGTACTTCTCGGACAATTACATACGCTTCGAGAAAGTGATGGGCAGCTACGACAAGGACAAGGTCTCCGCCCCCGGGTTCGACCCCATCATCCCCAAGAACGCCGGAGCCCGTTCCGACTACGCCAGGCGCCTTGAGGAGATGCCGGCGGCCGACATCCCTCCCCGTTTGCTCGACTTCAGTTCTGACGTCACCCGCATCCCCGTCTGCGAAGGAGTCACCCTCGTTTACAAGGAGAACCCCGTGAACGACATCTTCAGCTTCTCCCTCAATGTTGACGAGGGCGAGGCGGAAGACGCGCTCATACCGCACGTGAGCAGCTATGTGAACACCATCGGCACCGATTCCCTCACCGTACAGCAGCTTTCCAAGGCATGGCAGAAACTCGGCACCAGCTTCTTCTGCTCCAGCCAGAGGCATTCATTCAGCCTCGGAATGGGCGGATTCGACAAGAACTTCGAGGCCTCCCTCAAGCTCCTGGAGCACATCTCCGGCCATCTCAAGAAAGACAACAACGCCTTCAAGGAACTCGTAACCGCCATCGACGTAGAGAAGAAGACCTTCCTCACCGGAGGCACCGGCAACATTATGCAGGCATCCATGCAGAAGGTGTTCTACGGAGACAAGGCTCCCCTCATCCAGGGTCTTTCCGCAGCCGAGCTCAAAAAGGCCGGCAGCAAGGGCCTCCTCGACAAATTCAACGAACTCATGGGCAGCGAATGCACCGTCTTCTACTGCGGCAAGCTGCCTGCCGAAGAAGTCGCAGCCGCCGTGCGCAGGCACTTAGGCACTCCCCGCACCCGCAAGGTCCAGCCCGAATTCTCCGCATACTGCAGCTATGACGAGCCTACCGTCTTCTTCTACGACCTCCCGGGCTCACGCCAGGCCCAGATCATGACCTACCAGACTCCCGAAGCTCCCGTCAGCGGCCCCGACAAGGCGGCCTTCGACATGCTCGGTGAGTATGTAGGCGGAGGCATGTTCTCGCTTATGTTCCAGGAAGTCAGGGAGTTCCGATCCATGGCATACAGCGCCCGCGGCTCTGCCGTCAGGCCCTATCCTATAGAGAAAGACACCCGGGCGGCGTTCTACACCTCGCTCGGCACCCAGTCGGACAAGGCCCTCGACGCAATACAGCTGGTTGATTCCCTGCTTACGGTGATGCCTCTCAAGAGCGCAGGCCTCACCGCTTCCGAGCGCGCAATAGTGGCCAAGGCAAGCAACGGCTACCCCGATTTCCGCAGCATCGCAGAGACCATCCACAGCTATGAGACCTACGGCTACAAGGAAGATCCCGACAAGGAGATCCTGGACAACCTCGGCAGCGTAACTGCCGATGCATTAAAGGCTTACTACGAGGCCAACGTTCGTACGGCTCCCCTCCATCACATAATCGTAGGCGACCGCAAGGCCCTTCCGATGGACGAGATAGCCAAGCTCGGCAAGATAGTCGAACTCAAACAGAAAGACATCTACAAGTAATGGAATACGAACAGATACTCATCCGCATCTCCGGCAAGGACCGCTCCGGCCTGACGGCGGACGTGATGGCCATTCTGGCAAAGTACGACGCCCAGGTGCTCGACATAGGCCAGGCCGACATCCACAGTTCCCTGTCGATGGGCATCCTCATCCGCATAGACGCCGCCGCATCCGGAGGTGTAATGAAGGAGCTGCTGTTCAAGGCCACGGAACTGGGGGTGACCATAGGCTTCGCCCCTGTCTCCGACGACGAGTACGAGGAGTGGGTAGGCCGCCAGGGCAAGAACCGCTACATCCTCACCATCCTGGGCCGCAGCATAGGCGCCACCCAGATCGAGGCGGCCGCAAAAGTCATTGCAGCCCACGGACTTAACATAGACAACATCCGGCGCCTTACCGGCCGCATGAGCCTCCGCAACCCCGTCAAGACCGTACGCTCCTGCATCGAATTCTCGGTGCGCGGAACGCTCAGCGACCGCGAGGTCCTGCAGTCCGAGCTGATGCGCCTGTCGCCGGAAATGGGCTTCGACTTCTCTTTCCAGAAGGACGACATGTACCGAAGGATGAGGCGCCTCATCTGCTTCGATATGGACTCCACCCTCATCCAGGCGGAATGCATAGACGAGCTGGCCCGCAGGCACGGGGTATATGACGAGGTCGCTGCCATCACCGAGAGCGCCATGCGCGGGGAAATCGACTTCAGGGAGAGCTTTACCCGCCGCGTAGCCCTGCTCAAGGGGCTCGACATCTCTGTGATGCAGGACATCGCGGAGAACCTGCCCGTAACCGAGGGCGTTGACCGCCTGATGTCGGTTCTGAAGACTTGCGGATACAAGATAGCCATACTTTCCGGCGGATTCACCTTCTTCGGCGAATACCTCCAGCGCAAGTACGGCATAGACTACGTGTACGCCAACGAGCTTGAGGTTGACGAGGACGGCAAGCTCACGGGGCGCTACGTGGGAGAGGTGGTTGACGGGCGCCGCAAGGCTGAGCTGCTCAAGCTGATCGCCCAGGTGGAGAAGGTCAACCTGGCCCAGACCATCGCAGTGGGAGACGGAGCCAACGACCTCCCCATGCTCTCCACGGCCGGCCTCGGCATCGCCTTCCACGCCAAGCCGCGGGTCGTCGCCAACGCCCAGCAGTCTATCAACACCATCGGCATTGACGGCGTACTCTATTTCCTCGGGTTCAAGGACACCTACCTCGGAGAACTCGGAAAGCTCAGTTGATCGATACGGCAACTCCCGCAAAAGAGAGTCCGGACTGCTAAGACTTGGTTTAATGCAGTCCGGACTCTCTTTTGCTCCCGTTGCCTTCTGCCTTCCGTAAGGCCCCGCTTGCTCCGTCAGGCCCGGCCCGACCGGGCATCCGCGCCGGCTACGATAGCTTCGTAAAGCTGGGGGAAGCGTTCCCGGAGGACGACCGGGCGGCCGTTTTCCAGGAAGCAGTGGGTGCTGGTGGCGGTGCAGACCACTTTGCCGCCACATCTCATGGTGTAGGAGAAGCTTATCTTGAGGGTGCTGATCTCCTCTACGGCAAGCTCGATCTCTATGACGTCCTTGAAGGTCGTGCTGTGCCTGTAGTTGCAGCTGAGGGAGACCACCGGGGATACGACGCCCTCGGCCTCCATGCGTTCGAAGCCGTATCCGAGCCTGTCCATCCAGTCGATGCGGGCTTCTTCCATGAAACGTATGTAGTTGGAGTGATGAGTGACTCCCATGCGGTCGCACTCGTAATATTTGACCTCGTGCCTGTAAGCTTCCATACGTGGCAAAGATACGCAAAAAAAGAATTGTTTTTCTAAAACAAAGTCCGTAACTTTGTCAAGTTATTGTGAATTGTACCCAAAATGAAGAAACTTACCGCCATACTGCTGTCTTTGATACTCGGCGTAGCCGCATTTGCCCAGACCAGCATCACTACTCCCAGCAAAGACCTCAAGCTCCAGCTGCGCAGCACCCAGATGATTGGCAACGACGTGGAGATCACCGTTCTCCTCACCAATAATTCCCAGAACGAGGCACTTATCAACCTTGTAGGAGGCATTTACCAGACCGGAATGGGCGGCTCCGTCGCATACGACAACGACGGCAACGTCTATGAGCTCCAGAACGTCCGGGTTTCCGTGGCCAACAAGAACCTCACGGACCAGTACAGCGCCACCAGCTTCCCCGCAGGCGTTCCCGTCAAGTGCCACATCCTCGTAAAGGATATAGCCAAGGAGGCTACCGCACTTACCAAGGTCAAGCTCTGCGTACTTTGCCCCCAGCTGGATATAAAGAATACCGGCGCCTGCTTCGAGCTCAACAACATCAGCTTCAGGTAGAGTGAAATTCAGCGTCTTGAATATAGTGGCGGCATTGTCCGCCATTTTTTTCTCCCTTGCCGCGTCTGCCCAGGACATCGGCGAGAAGAAACCCGTCAAGACGCCGGAAGAACCTCTTAAGGTCAACGACACCAACAAGAAGGTAACTCCTTCCGAAGACGCATCCCTCCTCATCCCGTTCACGCCTGAGCAGCCGGCGGAAGCCCCTCGTTATGAGGTGGAAGACGCCATCGCCCTCCCCCCTTCCGCACAGCAGGAGCAGGGTGTAACGCCTCCTGTCGTGACGGATCAGGGCGTTCCCGAAGTGACGCAGAAAGCCGAGGAGCAGCAGAAGCTTGAAGAGCAGAAGCGCCTGGAAGAGCAACAGCGTCTCGAAGAGCAGAAGCGTCTCGAGGAGCAGCAGAATGCCGACGAGCAAAAGCGTCTCGAAGAACAGAAGCGCCTGGAAGAACAGCAAAAGCTTGAGGAGCAGAAGCGTCTCGAAGAACAACAGAAAGCCGAAGAGCAAAAGCGTCTCGAAGAACAGCAACGCGCCGAGCAGGAGGCCCAGAAGGAGCGCGAACGCCTGGCGGCCGAGGAGGCCCGCAAGGCCGACGACGAGGCGAAGAAGGCTGCGGAAGAAGCACGTCAGGCGGAAAAAGAGGCCCGCAAGGCCGAAGCCGAAGCGAAGAAAGCAGAAGCCGAGGCAAAGAAGGCCCAGAAGGAGCGCGAACGCCATGAGGCAGCCGAAGCCAGAAAGGCCGAAGCTGAAGCAAAGAAGGCCGAGGCCCGCAAGGCAGCTGCCGAGGCAAGCCGTTCGGAAAGCCCCGCAGACACCACCGGACTGGCCCTGTTCGGGCTTTCGACAAACGCTCTCATGGACCTCGCCACCGCCGTCAACCTTGGCGTAGAGGTACCCGTAGGCCGCAACTGGAGCGTACGCGGCGAGCTCACAGCCCCGCTGTGGGGATCGGCGGACAAGAGCTTCGCCCTCAAGGCGCAGAACGCGAACCTCGGCGCCCGCTACTACTTCCGGCCCTGGGAGCACCGCGGGAGCGATGTTTACCGCGGCTGGTTCGCCAGCATCAGCCTGGGCGCAGGCTACTACAACGTATGCTTCAATTCCCACGGCACGCAGGGACGCGGGCTCCTGGGGAACATCGGCGCCGGATACTCCTTCCCCATCGCCCCCTGGTGGCGGCTCGACCTTTCCGCCGGCATCGGCATGCTGGTGGCGGAGTATCAGGACTATCAGGTACGCCCCGACGGAACGCTGACGTACCAGGATACCGGAATAGCCCGGGTGCCGGATCCCACCGCGTTCAAAGTTACTTTCGTCTATCTTTTCCATATCAAATAACAGCTGATGAAAAAGACTCTTATCATCATTGCAGCTGCCGCTCTCGCAGCAGCCTGCACCTCCGATGCCCCCAAGGTGGCAGGCATCAATTATGACTACATGGAGACCTCCGTCAAGCCCGGAGACGACTTCGTCAAGTACGCTACCGGCCACTGGCTGGACTACAATCCACAGCCCCTCGAGTACCCCCGCTGGAGCACCATAGACAAAGTTGCCGACGACAACGTCAAGACCCTCGCAGAGCTCATCCAGGACATCGCATCCAGGGAGAACAGGAAGGGTTCCGTCGCCCAGAAGATCGGAGACCTCTACAACATGGCAATGGACTCCACCCGCCTGAATGCGGAAGGAGCGGCGCCCCTGCAGGCCCACCTGGCGGAGCTTGACGCCATCAACACCAGGGAAGAGCTCTTCGAGCACTGCGCACGCGAGCACGACGACCTCCTCTTCGGATTGTATGTGACGGCCGACGAGAAAGATACTGACAACAACATAGTATGCATCAGCCAGGGAGGCCTCTCCCTCCGCAACCGCGACTACTACCTCAACGACGACCCCCAGAGCGTCACCGTACGCGAGGCCATGAAGGAGCACATGAAGAACCTCTTCGTGCTCACGGGCTATTCTGAAGACGTCGCAGCGGCAAAGACCGCACGCATCTGGGAGCTCGAGACCGAACTCGCCCAGGCCCATTATTCCCTGGAGGAGCAGCGCATCCCGGAGAAGAACTATCATAAGGTAAGCGTCGATTCCCTCATCGCCATCTGCGGCGAGTTCGACTGGAAGGCCTACCTCAGGACCTACCGCTACGACAAGACCACCGAGGTCGATCTGGGCCAGCCCGAGCCCGTCGCCAAGGCCTGCGAGATGCTCTGCACCCTGCCCGTAAAAGACCTCAAGACCATCTACGAGTGGCAGATCATTAACGGCGCCTCCAGCCTGCTGAGCGACGATTTCATCGACGAGAATTTCGAGTACAGGCGCAAGGTCCTCGGCGTGCAGGAGAAGACTCCCCGCTGGAAGGACGCAGAGAGCCTCGTTGACGGCCTTATGTCAGACGCAGTCGGCCAGATGTTCGTTGAGCGCTATTTCTCCAAGGAAGCCAAGGCAGAGATGCTCGAGCTCGTAGGCAACCTGCAGAAAGCCCTCGGCGAGCGCATAAAGGCCCAGGAGTGGATGTGCGACGAGACCAAGGCAGTAGCCCTGGAGAAGCTTGCCGCATACACCGTGAAGATTGGCTATCCCGACAAGTGGGACGACCTCAGCGGCCTCCACATCGACCCGTCCAAGTCCCTCTATGAGAACGTCCGCACCGCAATCGAATTCTACTGGGACCTCAACTATGGCAAGGATTACAACAAGCCGGTCGACAAGACCCGCTGGTATATGCCTGCGCAGATGGTCAACGCATACTACAATCCCACCACCAACGAAATCTGCTTCCCCGCAGGTTTCCTGCAGCCGCCTCTCTTCGACCTCAACTCAGACGCAGCCGCCAACTACGGTTCCATTGGCGTAGTCATCGGCCACGAAATGACCCACGGATTCGACGACCAGGGACGTCTGTACACCAAGGAAGGCAACCTCGGCGACTGGTGGACCGAGGCCGATGCGGAAGGCTTCAAGGTGCCTTGCGACAGGATGGCCGAATACTTCAGCTCCCTGTGGGTGATTCCCGGCGAGCTCAAGGCCAACGGAAGCCTCTGCCTGGGCGAGAATATCGCAGACCACGGCGGACTCAACATAGCATACGACGCCTTCCAGATGTGGCAGGCCAAGCACGGCCGTCTGCCCGACGACAACGGCTTCACCCCCGAGCAGCGCTTCTTCCTGTCCTACGCCAACGTTTGGGCAAGCACCGCCTCGGACGAGGTCCTGCGCTACTACACCACGATGGACGTCCACTCCGCCATGCATCTCCGCGTGAACGGCGCCCTGCCGCAGATCGACAGCTGGTATGAGGCCTTCGGCGTACAGCCCGGCGACGCCCTGTACGTCGCACCCGAAGACCGTGTGAAAGTCTGGTAGCTGACTGTCAGCCACTTACGCAACGACCTCTGGGAGTTTTTCCCAGAGGTCGTTTGCTATATGCTTGATTTTCAGCTATTTGAGGTTGTCCTTCCAGTCGCTGACAGGAGGAGCGGCGAGGTAGTAGTTGGCGCAGCCGTGCACGAGGACTATGTCGTCGTCGTCCGGCACAAGCACGGTGGCGTCGTAGTCCTTGAGACCTCCGCGGGCGGTAAGCCAGTGATGGACGGTCCCGAAGAATGTTGATGAATGCTCGGACGGGCGGCTTTCGTTATAGGTGAAAACCAGCTTGTAGGGATACTCAGGCTGATAATTGTTCATCTGGGTTGCGCCCACCAGGAACGAAGCCACGAGATAGGGCTGCTGGTAGGTATCGGACACCCCGACGCTGCGGTCTTCCGGGAATTTTTCCTTGAGGTTGTTGAGCACCTGCTTGGCATTGGCGCTGAGATTGCACATCTCCACGCACTTCTGGCCCTTGGTGCGGTCCCGGCGATACATCTCGAAAGCCATGAGGTTGAGGGCGAGGGTGCCGGGCTGGGAGGTGCCGAGAAGCTGGGACTGGAGGAAGGTGAATTCACGCACCGTCGCGGGGAAATGGGTGAAGGTGACGGTACCCGTGAGACCGGATTCGGTCTGGACCTCTTCCAGGGTGTATTGATGCTCTCCGTATGTGAGGGTATTGCCGTCCTTGAAGGGAACGGTGGTGTCGTCCTCGATGAAGTCGTCGATGTCGAACAGGCCTTCGCAGGCCGTGAAAATTGCGAGTGCAGCGCAGGCTGCAGCAAGGATTCTTGTCTTCATAGGCTTATCTTTACGGCCGCAAGATACAAAAATTTCTGTATATTTGTATGTTATGAAAGTTTCAGACGTCATCGCCGCCATCGAGAAGACGGCGCCCCTGCACCTGCAGGAAGATTTCGACAATTCCGGCCTCCAGGTCGGTTTTCCCGATTCGGAGATCAGCAAAGTCCTCACCTGCCTGGACGTCACGGAAGAAGTGGTGTTCGAGGCAACCGCACTCGGATGCGGCATGATAGTATCGCACCATCCGCTTATTTTCCACCCTCTCAGGCAGGTAAGCTGCGCAACCTACCAGCAGCGCTGCGTGGTGGACGCCCTCGCCAACGGAATCGCCATATATTCGGCCCACACGAGCCTGGACAACGCCCCAGGAGGGGTCAACTACCGCATCGCATCCATGCTGGGCCTCGAGGACCTTTCCTGGCTGCAGCCCCGCCCCGACGGCGCAGGCGGTTCCGGAATAATCGGCATGCTGCCCGAGGCCGTCAGCGACAACGAGTTCCTGCGGCTTCTCAAGAGCGTCTTCAGCGTCGAATGCCTGCAGCACACCGCCCCCACAGGCAGACCTGTGCGCAAGGTGGCCGTATGCGGAGGCGGAGGGGCCTTCCTGAAGCCTGACGCCATGCGCATGCGCGCCGACGCCTTCATCACCGGCGAGCTCCATTATCACGACTACTTCGGCGCCGACGGAATGCTCCTCGCCGCACTGGGGCACTACCAGAGCGAGCTCTGCACAGTGGACCTCCTGTACGATATAATCGCCGCCGCGCTGCCGGAGCTGGAAATCGTCAAGACCTCCGTCAACACCAACGCTGTAAAGTATGACTCCTTCCAAGTGTGAGCAGGAGCTTGCGGTCCCCTGCTATTTCTTCGACATAAACCGGCGCCTGCGTCCTGCGGCTTTCTTCGACCTCGCCCAGGAGCTTGCCGTACAGGGTTCCGCAATGGTCGGCGCGCCCGACTGGGTTCTCAAAGGCCGCGACGTAGCGTGGATACTCGCCCGGATGCACGTCCATTATGAGAGCCTGCCGCAGCTGTACGGCAAAGTGCGTTTCCAGACCTGGCACAGCGGTGTGACGGGGCCTCTGTACACCCGTGATTTCCTGATGCTTGCGCCGGACGGCAGCGTGCTCGTACGCGCCACCAGTTCATGGGCGCTGATGGAAGTGAGCACCCGAAGCATAGCCAAGGCGGAACGCATTTTCGACCTGCTGCCCCCCGCTCCGCAATGGCCGGAAAGGGCGCTCGAACAGGACGCGCCCAAGGTCATGTGGCCCCGCGACGCCAGTCCCGAATTCGTCTCCAGGCATGAGGTGAATTATTCCGATGTCGATTACAACGCCCACGCCAACAACGCACGTTACCCCGTCTGGGCGTACGACGCTCTGCCGCAGGAGCTTGCGACCGGCGGGCGCATCACGGACTTCTACATCAACTACAACCGGGAACTGCACCTCGGAGAGACGGTGGAGCTTGCAGGCGCACGGCGGGACGAATCGTCCTGGGTAGTGGAAGGACGGCGCGAAGGCGTGCAGAACTTCATCTGCCGCATGGACTTCGCAAGGCAGTAGCTTATAATCTCCAGTCTATAGGCTCCACGCCCTCCGCACGAAGGATGGCGTTGGCCTGGGAGAAATGCCTGCAGCCGAAGAAGGCTCCGCGGGCGAGGGGCGATGGGTGCGCGGCCTGCAGCACGAAGTGCCTGGAACTGTCTATGAGCGGCGCCTTGGAACGGGCGTAATTGCCCCAGAGCATAAAGACCACGCCGTCCCTGCAGTCTGATATACAACGGATTACGGCATCGGTAAACTCCTGCCAGCCAAGGGCCGAATGGGATGTGGGCTCACCGGCGCGGACCGTAAGGACCGCATTGAGCAGCAGCACTCCCTGGCGCGCCCAGTTCTCCAGGTTGGGACGGCCTGACATTTTGACACCGAGATCGTCTTCTATCTCCTTGAAGATATTCTTGAGCGACGGGGGCGCAGGCACGCCGTCCGGCACGGAGAACGAGAGCCCCATGGCCTGGCCGTAGCCGTGATAGGGATCCTGCCCGAGGATTACCACCTTCACTGCCGGAAGCGGGCAAAGGTCGAAGGCCCGGAAAATCTGCGGGCCCGGAGGATAGATGGTACGTCCGGCGGCCTTCTCTGCATGAAGGGCGCCCGCGAGACGTTCGAAATAAGGCTTTTCAAACTCGCCGGCAAGGGCCTCCCGCCAGCTGTCTTCAATCTTAACCTGCATAACATCACAAATATACGCAAAAATACCTATATTTGTTGGACAATGAACAATACGGCACTATTCCCGGGTTCCTTCGATCCGTTTACCGCAGGCCATCTGAACATCCTTCGGCGCGCCCTCACCATGTTCGACAACGTGGTAGTAGCCGTCGGTGTGAACCAGGACAAACGCGGCTTCTATCCCAACGACGTCAAGCGCGAAATAATACGCCAGGCCACGGCCGGCCTGAGCAATGTGCAGATCATTGAATACGACGGCCTTACGATCGACGTATGCCGCAACCTCGGCATCCGCCACATAGTGCGCGGCGTGCGCAACATGCTCGACTTTGAGAACGAACGCGCCATTGCCGACGCCAACCGCCGGCTCGCCCCGGAAATCGAGACCATCATCATCCCCACCGCCCAGGAATTCGCGCACATTTCGTCCAGCGCGGTGCGGGACATACTACGCCACAACGGAGACACCTCCCTCTTCGTCCCCGAAGGCGTAATCCTTCCGCCCGTAAGATGAAGCTGCTCTTCATCATACTGACCCTGCTGACCGGCTGCTCCTTCAGCTCCGGCACGGCCCCTGCATCGTCGGAACTGACGTCTGACCCTAAGGGCGGAACGTCTTCAGACGGCATTGGCCCTTATGAACTGACGTCTGAAGGCGTTCCGCCCGGCAACGAGTCAGACGTATCTTCCAATCCGGACAGCCTGGCCTTCGCCAAGCTTGACACCATGCTGCAGAACTACACCGCCGCAATAGAACGCGAAAGCACCGAGGTCAAGGGCAACGAATGCGACTTTCTCATCGGCTC
Source organism: Bacteroidales bacterium (assembly GCA_017551425.1). The sequence continues at coordinate 46,296 of JAFZLQ010000069.1, forward strand.
GGTCAAGGACTCCCTCACCACTCAGCACATAGCCATCTGGCTCTACGACTTCTACAAGGAATCCCCCGTCATGGGCGATGAGGCCGTGGCCATACACATCTACGACAACTGGTTCAAGGACGGAAAGATAGCGATGCGCAGCGAGTTCGACAAGCTGGACGCAGACATCTTCACCACCTTCAACCGCAGCACCCTCCTGGGCATGAAAGCCCCTCAGGTTGACCTGCAGAACCCCTGCGGACGCAAGGTGCGCATCCCCCAGGACGGCCCGCACTCCATACTGTTCTTCTTCGACACCGGCTGCGCCAAGTGCCAGCTCGAGTCGAAGGTCCTCCCGGGCATCCTGGAGAAGATCGAGTTCCCCACACGCTTCTACGCCGTTTACTGCGGCCACGACAAGAAAGCGTGGCGCAAGTTCCGCAACAGCTTCAAGGTGCGCAACAGGAACGTCGGAATCGTACATGCATGGGATCCGGAGATGGAGACGGACTACCTGCGCCTGTACGGCGTGATTTCCACCCCGCGCCTCTACTTTACGGATACGGACGGAGAAATCCTCGGACGCCGTCTCGAGGCCGAATCACTGGCAGAAATAATCCAATACATCAACTCATATTATGGGCAAAAGGAAAAGCAATAAGATTGCGGGAGTCGATCCTGCCTACTTCGACAAGCAGCGCGAAGCCCTTCGCCGCAATCACCGTAAAACCGTATTCTTCAACGACAAGGAACTTGCCGCCATCCAGGAGTACTGCAGGCGGTTCAAGGTAGGTTCCCGCTCAGCCCTCATCCGCCAGGCAGTTATGGAACGCGTCCTGCGAGGCCTGGAAGAGAATCATCCGACCCTATTCTGAAAAAAAAGGTGCCCGATCAATCGAGCACCTTTCCTTTTTCATCATAGAATTCATATTGCAGGATGCTGTGGTCTGTCTGTTCTTCGACACGCAGCTTGCATTTGTACTTGCGTCTCCATTTTGCTGCGAAGGAGTTCCACATCCCGCGCGTGAGATAAGCGCCGAGGATGGGGCTGGTCTTCAGCAGTAAGTTTCTTTTGCCTGACTTTTCCACAAGGTCCGACAGGCGTCTTTCGACCTGCTCGTCTATTACCACCGTGGAGGCAATTTTGCCTGTGCCGTGGCAGAGGGGGCACTTTTCGGTGGTGTTGATTTCCGTTACGGGGCGGATGCGCTGGCGGGTGATCTGCATGAGGCCGAATTTGGTGAGAGGCAGCACGTTATGGCGTGCGCGGTCTTTGTCCATCAGCTCTGTCATGTACTTGTAGAGATCGTTGCGGTGCTCGACGGAATCCATGTCGATGAAATCGACTATGACGATGCCGCCCATATCCCGCAGGCGCAGCTGCCTGGCGATTTCTTCCGCCGCGAGCTTGTTGACCTCGAAGGTGTTCTCCTCCTGGTCGTTGGTCTTGGAACGGATGCCGCTGTTCACGTCGATGACCCCGAGCGCCTCGGTGGTCTCGATTACGAGATACGCACCACCCTTCATGGGAACTATCTTGCCGAAGGAGCTCTTGATCTGCCTTGTGACCTCGAAGTGGTCGAATATGGGCTCCTTTCCCTCGTAGAGCTTTACTATCTTTTCCTGCTCCGGGGAGATGAGGGAGATGTAACGGCGTGTCTCTTCGTAAATCTTGGCGTCGTTGACGTAGATGTTGGTGAAGCTGTCGTTCAGAAGGTCCCTCAGGACGGTGGTGGTTTTGGAATACTCGGTAAACAGCAGTCCAATGCCTTTGCTCTTCGAAATCTTCTTCCAGGAACTTTCCCACTTCTCTATGAGGGACTTGAGCTCCGCTACCAGGACGGCGGCCGAACTGCCCTCTGCGGCCGTACGGATGATGGCTCCGTAGTTGCGCGGGAGGATGTTTCCTACGAGAGTTTCGAGTCTGCGTTTTTCCTCTTTCGAGGCGATTTTTTGGGAGACGCTCACCTTCTGGGCGAAGGGGAGCAGTACGATGTTGCGTCCTGCCAATGAAATCTCGGCTGTCAGTCGGGATCCTTTGGTGGAGATCGGCTCCTTGACTATCTGGCCTATTATCATCTGTCCGGGCTTGAGGTAATCCTCTATGCGGCCTTCCTTGGCGAGGGAATCGCCTATCTTGATGCCGCTGTAAAGCTCGGCCATGTCGCGGTTGGGATTGCTTTCGCGCACGAACTTGTCGAAGGCGTCGAAGTGCAGGCCCAGGTCGAGATAGTGGATGAATGCTTCCTTGTTGTCGCCGATGTCCACGAAAGCGGCATTCAGGGCGGGGAGCAGTTTCTTGACGCGGCCAAGATATACATCCCCCACCGAGAAGCTGTGACCCTGACTCGATTCGCGGTTGAACTCAATCAGTCGGTGATTCTCCAGCAAAGCCAGACGCACCTCTGCCGAGCCAACGTCGACCACAAGGTCTTTTTCTTGGTTTTCGGACTCCATTATAGGACGGTTTGGGTAAAACAAAAGGCCCGCCGGGTCTCCCGCCGGGCCTGAAGCGACTTATTATTTCTTCTTGTGTCTGTTGAGGCGGAGACGCTTCTTGCGTTTGTGCGTCGCCATCTTGTGCCTCTTGTGCTTCTTTCCGTTAGGCATATGCAAGTGGATTTAAATTATTTCTGAAGCTCTGCAGTGAAGGCCTTGGACGGTTTGAAAGCAGGGATGTCGTGCTCGGGGATGGTGATGGTGGTCTTCTTGGTGATGTTGCGGGCAGCCTTGGTAGCGCGATGCTTGATGATGAAACTGCCAAATCCGCGAAGATAAACGGGCTCACCTTTAACTATAGATCCCTTGATTGCTTCCATGGAAGCCTCGAATACAGTCTGAACTGTGACTTTTTCAATGCCTGTTGCCTTTGCAACTTCACTGACGATTTCTGCTTTTGTCATGTTTTTAGGTTTATATTTGGTTGTATATCTGTCCAATAATCAATTGGGAACGCAAAAATAGACTATATTTTCCAACTATCAAAATATTTTTTGCGTCTTTTCTTCTGGCACGGAGATTGACCATATATTTACACGGGATAATTATGCCCTATTCACTGACATTTTGACACTGACATTATGAAACAAGATATAAACATCATCCCCGTCGTGCAGGGAGAGCCCTCTTCCAAGCTTGACGAATCGCAGCTTCCCGACGTGCTGCCGGTGCTTGCGCTCCGCAACGCCGCAATCTTTCCCGGGACCGTGTTCCCCATAACCATCGGCCGCGAGAAGTCCATCAGGCTCATACAGGATGCCGAGGAGCACGATTTCTTCATCGGCGCCGTGCCCCAGACGGACGTGACCGTGGAAGACCCCGGCGTGGAAGACCTCTACGCCTACGGTACCGTCTGCCGCATCCTCAAGACCCTCGAGATGCCCGACGGCACCCTGACGGCCATACTCCAGGCATTCAGGCGCATACAGATAGACACCGTAGTGGGAATGGACCCTTACATCACCGCACGCGTGTACTATCTGCAGGACCGTTCATACAGTTCCTCCACGCCCGACATCAAGGCCATCTCCGAGTCCATCAAGGACAAGGCGATGCAGGTGCTCCGCTCCTCCAACCTGGGCTCCCGCGAGTCCATCGGCGCACTCAAGGCCATAGACAACTTCGAATTCCTGGTGAACTTCGTCGCCACCACCATAGACGTTGAGAACTTCAAGGAAAAGATGGAGCTTCTCCAGTACGACGACCTTAAAGTCCGCGCAATGAAGCTCCTCACCGTGCTGGACGTGCAGGTGCAGCTGATGAAGCTCAAGCAGGACATCAACCAGAAGGTCAAGAGCGACATCGACCAGCAGCAGCGCGAGTATTACCTCAACAGCCAGCTCCGTACGATCCAGGAGGAACTCGGCATGGACGACGCGGAGGACGTGGACAAGTTCCGCGAGCGCGCAGCCGAAAAGAAATGGCCCAAGGAGATCGGGGAAGCGTTCGAGAAAGAGCTCGCAAAGCTTCAGAAGCACAATCCCAATTCGCCCGACTACAGCGTCCAGTACAATTACCTGGACTTCATGCTGCAGCTCCCCTGGGACGAAGTCAGCATAGACAACCTCGACCTCAAGCATGCGCAGGAGGTTCTTGACGAAGACCACTACGGCCTCGACACCGTCAAGGACCGTATCATCGAATACCTGGCGGTACTCAAGCTCAAGGGCAACATGAAGTCGCCCATCCTGTGCCTCGCAGGGCCTCCGGGAGTCGGCAAGACGTCCCTCGGCAAGAGCATCGCCCGTGCGCTCGGACGCAAATACGTGCGCATCTCGCTCGGCGGCATGCACGACGAGGCGGAGATCCGCGGCCACCGCAAAACCTACGTGGGCGCCCTTCCGGGCCGTATCCTCAACGGTATCGCACGTGCCGGAACCTCCAACCCCGTGATAGTGCTGGACGAGATAGACAAGCTCAGCGCCGATTTCAAGGGCGACCCTTCATCCGCCCTTCTTGAAGCGCTCGACCCGGAGCAGAACTCCACTTTCCACGACAACTATCTGGACCTGGACTACGACCTGAGCAAGGTGATGTTCATCACCACCGCCAACAGCACGGCGCCTGTCCAGCCCGCCCTGCTCGACCGTATGGAACTCATCAACGTGTCCGGATACCTTGCGGAAGAGAAGGCGGAGATCGCCAGGAACTTCCTGCTGCCCAAGCAGCTCAAGGAGCACGGCATAGACTCCAAGTCGCTGAAAATCAGCCCTGCAGGAATCAAGGCGATAATCGATGAATATACACATGAAAGCGGCGTCCGCGGGCTCGAAAAGCAGATCGCCAAGATCGCCCGAGTAACCGCAAAGAAGATCGCGCTTGAGCAGGAATACCCCACCACCATCAAACCCGAGCACCTCAAGGAGTATCTCGGCCTGCCTACCAACTTCCACGACATGCAGAAGGGCAACGAGGCTCCCGGCGTGGTGACAGGCCTTGCCTGGACCCAGATGGGAGGCGAAATCCTCTTCGTGGAGAGTTCCGTGAGCGCCGGCAAGGGCGTCATGACCATGACCGGCAACCTTGGAGACGTCATGAAGGAGTCCGCGACCATCGCATACCAGTACATCAAGGCGCACCCGGAAATGGCCAGGATGGACTACAAGACCTTCAGCGAGAAAGACATCCACGTGCATGTGCCCGAGGGCGCAACGCCCAAGGACGGTCCTTCCGCCGGTATAACCATGGTCACTTCCATGGTGTCCGCCCTCCGCGGGGAGAGCATCAAGAAGGGTATCGCCATGACAGGAGAGATGACCCTCCGCGGCCGCGTACTGCCAGTGGGCGGCATCAAGGAAAAGATACTCGCCGCAAAGCGCGCCGGCGTGAGCACGATAGTGATCTCCGAAGAGAACCGCAAAGACGTTGAAGACATCAAGGAAATCTACGTCAAGGGCCTCACGTTCCACTATGTCAAGACCATAGCGGACGTCATAGACTTTGTGTTCTAATACGGATTTATTTGTATCTTTGCATGTTATGGCAAAGAAAAGCAATTCGTTCGCAGGCTCCTGGATAGTCCGCAACCTCATAGCCGGAGTGGTTTTCGTCGCGCTGGTGATAGGCGCCGTCAGCATCTTCCTCTCCGTACGCACACGTCACGGCAAGGAAGTCACCGTACCCGACCTTTCAGGCCTCAGCATTGCGGACGCCCGCAGCGTCGCAGGTTCCGCCGGCCTTAGGATAGTGGTGACGGACTCCGTTTACATGCGCCGCGTGCCCCGCGGGGCCGTCGTGAGCCAGCTTCCGAGGGCTACGGCAGCCGTAAAGCCCGGACGCAAGATTTCCCTCACGGTCAATTCGCAGGTGCCCAAGAAGGTCACCATGCCCAACCTGATACACGTTTCGCTGCGCCAGGCCAAGGCGGAGCTGTCCAGCAAAGGCCTTGTTCTCGGCAAGCTTAACTACGTGAGCGACATCGCCACCAACAACGTACTCCGCCAGCAGGTCCGCGGGCACGACATAGAGCCCGGCAAAGAGATCTACAGCGGCACCACGGTAGATCTGGTGCTCGGCCTCAACGGCTCCGACGCCATGACATACGTCCCCAAGCTCAACGGATACAAATACCTCAGCGCCATCGACGCACTTCACGACAACTCGCTGAACGTCAGCGCCTTGATATTCGACAAATCCGTCAAGAGCTACAGCGATTCCCTTGCCGCCACAGTTTACTCGCAGCGCCCGGCAGCCACCGGCTACCCTACCGTCATGGGCACCGGCGTAACCCTGTACCTCACGCTTGATGCAGACAAATCCGCTGAATGATCCGGACCTGCTCGACGAGGAGCAGGAGATGTTCGAACACTTTCGCCTGGAGGTCGACCCGGGGCAGGCGCCGTTGCGTATAGACAAATACATGACGGCGCATCTTGAACGGACATCCCGTCACCGCATCCAGTGTGCCATCAAGGAGGGCTTCGTGCAGGTCGGGGACAAGACAGTCAAGGCCAACTACATAGTCCGCCCCTGCGACATAATCCGCTTCGTAATGCCCTACAGGCGCCGCGGGGTGGAAATCAAGCCTCAGGACATTCCCCTGGACATAGTTTACGAAGACGACGACGTGCTGGTGCTCAACAAGCCGGCGGGAATGGTTGTACACCCCGGCCACGGGCACTACGAGGGTACGCTCGTCAACGCCCTGGCATTCCACCTCGGCCTGTCGCAGGGGCCCGACGAGGGCGACGACCGCATGGGAATCCTTGTACACCGCATAGACAAGGACACCAGCGGCCTGCTTGCCGTAGCCAAGAACGATGAGGCCCAGCTTAACCTCGCCCGCCAGTTCTTCGTCCATTCCATAGAACGCCGGTACAACGCCATCGTCTGGGGCGACCTTAAAGAGGACGAAGGCACGGTGGACGCAGCGCTCATGCGCGACCCGTCCGACCGTCTGCGCTTCTGCACCACGGACGATCCGGAAAAGGGCAAGCACGCCGTAACTCACTGGAAGGTGCTGGAGAGGCTGGGGTTCGTGACACTGGTAGAGTGCAGGCTGGAGACCGGCCGCACGCATCAGATACGCGTGCATATGTCATCGATCGGGCATCCGATTTTCGGCGACGAGAAGTACGGGGGCACGGAAATCCGTCAGGGAACCATCTATTCAAAGTATAAGCAGTTCATCCACAACTGCTTCGAGATCTGCCCGCGGCAGGCGCTTCACGCCCGCACGCTCGGTTTCGTACATCCCCGCACCCGCGAGTTCATCAGCTTCGAGGCTCCGCTTCCCGCAGACATGACGGCGCTGCTGGAAAAGTGGCGGAAGTATACGAGTCAGTAGTCTAAACAACTTCCTGCAAGAACTACCTCCGCGGAGATAGTTCTTGCATCCAGTTGGAGACTACTTCCACCCAACTATATTACAGCAAAAATAATAAAGTGATACCGGGATTTAGATTAGGCGCAAACTTAAAAGGTTAGCTATCAACCACTTAGCTATATTCCCTGCGGTAAGAAAGGAGCAGGCACTTAGCATAAGTGTCTGATAAGCAGCAGGTTAGCTTTGCGGCTCAGTTATTTTTTGGGGACGAAAAGACGTACGATCAGCAGTGCCAGCAGCAGAAGGAATACCAGGGTGCTGACGCGGCCGACTATGTCTCCGTGACGGGTGAAGAACGACTGACGGGTGTTGACGTTGACGGTGCCGCGGAGAGTGGCCTGCTCCCACCAGGGCGTACTTTCAAGGATGTCTCCCCTCTGGTTGATGAAACAGCTGATTCCGGAATTGCCGCAGCGTGCGATGTCGCGCCGCAGTTCTATGGCCCGCAGGCTGCTGTAGCTGCAGTGCTGCCTGTAGCCGGGCGTGTTTCCCCACCAGGAGTCGTTGGTGATGACGGCGATGAAGCCCGCGCCGCGCGAAGCGTACCCGGTGCAATACTCACCGTACACCGACTCGTAGCACACCGCGCAGCCGAAGGGCGTACCGTCGGGAAGGTGCAGCAGCGTAATCTCCGGCTGGCCGGAATCGCGGGCCATCAATGCAGTGACCCCCATCTTCCCGGACAGCCAGTTGTCTATCGGGACGAAGAACTTGGGATAAGGCGTAAGTTCCGTTCCCACAACGAGTTTGCTCTTATGAAAGACCTCCGTGCTGCCGTCCGCCTCAAGCATCAGGGCGCTGTTGTGCGGCATGCGCCAGCCGTCGCCCCAGGGATAGCTGTTGAGGCTCGGGGCGCTGCGGGTATTGAAAAGTTCGTTCGTGGAAGCGCCGAAGAGGAAACCGGTGCCGGGATAATCGGCAAGGAAAGCGCTGAACCGCTGCCAGGTGGCCGACGAAGGTATGTCGTTGAGGATTATGTCCGAGGTAAAGGTCTCGGGGGCCACGAGAAGGTCTGCCGGGCGCTCGTCCATGCAGGGTTTCACCAGCCCGAGGAAAAGCTCGTTCTGCTCGGACTGCCGCATGGACTGGAACTTGTGGTACGGGTCTATGTTCGGCTGGCCGATGAGCACGTCGACCTGTTTCTCGCTGCACTCGCCGTAGCAGTTGTACATGATGCCGGAGGCGACTGGAAGGCCGATGAGCAGGATGGCCATCGCTGCCAGCGAGGTCACGCGGGCTACGGGCGTCCACCCCTTCCACTCCCCCTTTGCCAGGGCCACGATGAGCCCGAATATGCCGAGGTTGGAGCACCATACCCATAGCGAACCGCCGAGGGTGCCTGTGACGCTGTACCACTGGACCTCGCGGATCGACGTGGCAAAAGCGTTGCCGAACACCAGCCAGGGCCAGGAAATCTGGGCGTCGGTGAGGTACCAGCGCTCCCAGGCTATCCATGCCGCAGCAAGGAATACATAGGGCACGACACCGGACACGCGCTTCTTGAAGAGGCGGAACAGGCCCCATACCAGCGACATCTGGAGGGAGTTGGCAAGCACGGCGAAGATGCCGCCGCCAACCGTTGCATTGCATACCCAGAACGTCGTAAGGGCGTTCCAGAGCACGAAGCTGCTGTAGTGCCAGATCCAGAAACGCTTTACCTTTGCGCCGCTTGCGATATAATCCGCCAGCAGCAGGGGCACAAGGCCTATCAGTGCGACAAGCCCCGTATGCGGCACGAGCCACGGGATGCTCATCAGCACGCCCGAGGCCCCTGCCAGCAGCCAAAGGGCCGCTTTTGTAGAAATCTTATTCCTCATATGCTGTCAGACCTATTGAGATTTCTCGACAGGCTCGAAATGACAGAAAAGGTTGTCATTTCGACCGGAGCGTTGTCATTTCGACCGGAGCATTGTCATTTCAACCGGAGCGTTGTCATTTCGACCGGAGCGAAGCGGAGTGGAGAAATCTCCAGCTCTCTTTACCTCAGCGGAGGCGGGCCGCCGGGACCGCCGCCGGGGCCGCCGCGCATACCGCCCGGCCCGCGCATCTTGGAACGGTCGAAGTTGCCGAAGCGCCAGGTGAGCGACAGGATTATATAACGGCCGAGGGTGTTGTTTATGACCTCGGAATGGTAGTTGTCGTTGTCCGTGACGCTGAGGTTCTTGGCCTGGCCGAGGATGTCGTAGCCCTTGAGGGCGATGGTCATCGTATTGTTGAGGAGGAGCTTCTGGATCTCGGCGTTCAGGATGTGCTCGGGAGTGTAGTTGAGCTCGCTTGAATAACCGTTGTACCAGTTGAAGTTGTAATCGCTCTTGAAGGTGAGGCCTGCAAGATCCCATGTCCAGTTCACGGATGCGGTCGCCTGGTTGTTGAAGGTCATCGTATTGTCTGCGTTCTCGTTGATGGTGTACCACGACTTGTTCATGCGGGTACGGCCGCTCACCGTGACTTCCAGGGCATCGTTGCGGTAGGTTACGCGGAGGCGCTCTACGGCGGACACGGTACGGATGATGTTCTCGTCGAACTTGAAGGCGCCGTCGTTGTATGCCTTCATGAAGCCGGTGTAGTCCATGTCGCCGGTGGTGGCGTCGTAGTAATTGCCGATCTGGCCAGTTACGTCATCGCCGCCGACGTAGGAAGCGCTGGTGCTGTAATTCACCCTGGCCATGTTGCTGAGGGTGAAGTTGGACTGGCCCAGAGGCATGTTGGCGAAGATATTGCCGCCGAAGTTGAACGAGTCGGGTCCGTTGAAAGGCATGGAGTACGCCGCGCCGTTGGTGCCGTACCAGGTGGCGGTAGTGATGGGATCCTGAACGTAGGAACCGTTGAAGCGCACGTTCACGGACGCGAAACTCTTCTTGTTGTTGAAGCGGTAGTCTCCGTTGACGCTGTGGTTGAAGTAAGGCGCCAGGTAAGGGTTACCGAAGCTGATGCGGAGAGGGTTGGTGTTGTCCGGCACCGGAATCAACTGCGATACGCTGGGCTGGTTGGACGAACCGCGGTAGAAGACGCGCATGTTGGCGTTCTCTCCCATCTCCCACCAGAGCATGCCGGAAGGGGCGAAACGCCAGCGGGTGTCGTCGTACGGGTCGAGCTGCTGGCCGGCACGGTAGGTCTCGTTATGGGTAGTGGTAGGCTGTGCGGAGAAACCTATCTGGGCGCGGAACTTCTCGTTCTGGTACAGGAAGTTGGTGCCTATGTCGTGGCGCTTGCTATCGTTGACCACGCTGTTGGAGTAGTACGGATCGAAAGCGCCTCCGTTGGTGTTGTCGTAGGTGTTTTTCTCCGAGGACGAACGGGACCAGTCGTATCCGTAGTTGGCCTCTACGAAGAAACCCTCGCCGAGGGGCTCCGTGTAGGTGACGCGGCCGAAAATGGTGTGGGAGTTGCTGGTCTGGTCTATGGTCTGGTTGGTCTTCTGGAGATCGCCCCACTCATCACCGGCAACGTATGACGAATAGACGTTGGACAGGTTGATGGAGTTCAGCTCGTTGTGGGAGTAGTTGTACCGTCCCATGACAGTGAGCGTACGGCCGGGCTTGCCGAGCCTCTGGCGCAGGAGGGCGAAACCGCTGGCGGTGAAGTTGCGGTTGTCTCCGGTATTGGCGCTGTTGCCCCTGTTTATCTTCTCTACGCTGCCGTTGCGGTCGTAATCGGTATTGTACTCGCTCGTCTGGGTATAATTGCCGCCGCCGAAGTTGATCTGGGGCTGGAAGATGATGGAGGTGTTCTCCGAGAACTTGTGCTCAAGACGGGCGCCGAAGCGGTGGCCCCAGCTGCGGGTGTCGTTGACTCCGTCCGAATTGTAGATCTGGTCGTAATCCGGAAGGTATGTGGTGCGGGAACTCTGCTCCTCCACAAGCTTCTGGGTGTTGTTGTAGAGGTAGTTGCCGCTGAGGTCCATCTTGTTGTCGAAGAGCGTCCAGGCGCCGTTGACGCCGCCCATCCAGGATGTGGTGATGCCGTTGCCTCCGCCGAAGCCGCCGAAGCCGCCGCCACCCATTCCGCCTCCTCCGAAGCCACCGCCGCCGCCTCGCATGTTACCCATCATCGAACCGGAAAGGTCGTTGAAACCGCGGTTGTTGGTGTTGTTGGCGTTGGCGATGAGGGAGAGCTGGGTCTTCTCCGTGAACTTGCCGATGAAAGCGCCGCCCTGATAGCGCCAGCCGTCGTTTTTCCAGTCTTTGCCTTCTGCATACTGTGCAGCGTCCTTGATGTCGTGGCCGCCGCCTCCCATTATGTTGCCGAAGGTTCCCTTCATCATGCCGGGCTTGACGGTGAGGTCGATGACGGTCTCTTCTTCACCGTCGTCGATGCCGGTGAACTCGGCCTGGTCCGACTTCTTGTCGATGACCTTGAGCTTGTTGATGACCTTGGCGGGGATGTTCTTGGATGCGAGCTGGGGATCGTCCAGGAAGAAAGTCTTGCCGTCGATGGTTATCTTGTTGACAGTCTTGCCGTTGATGGTGATGGAGCCGTCATCAGACACGTCGAATCCGGGGAGCTTCTTCAGCAGGTCTTCGAGCACGTCGTTGTCTGTGGTCTTGAAAGACGAGGCGTTGTACTCTATGGTGTCTTTCTTTATGATGATGGGGTTGCCCACCGCCGATACGGAAGCGGCCTCAAGCTGCTCGCGGTCCGGGTCCATCTTGATTTCCCCCAGGTCTTTGTCGTCGGGGAGCTTGATGGTCTTCTCGAAGGTCTTGTAACCGAGGAGCTCGGCCTTCAGAAGGTAGGTGCCGTGGTGGACTCCGGTAAACTCAACCTTGCCGTCGGACTCGCTCAAAACATACTTTTCCGGCTTCTTGGCCCCTTCCTTGGTAAGGGAAACGGTAGCGAAGCCGACCGCCTCACCGGAGGAGGAATCGTGGAGGACAGCCTTGACGTGGCTGGTCTGGGCCATTGCCGCGGTACCTGTCAGAAGGGCACCGATCAAACAAACTATTCTGGAAATACTACTCATAACTATCTTTTGACGCACGAATATACAAAAAGTTTAAGATTCTTCGACAGATTTCATCTGTCTCAGAATGACAAAGGGGAAAAACGCCCCCGCTGTCATCCTGCCCCCTGCTGTCATCCTGAGCCCTGCTGTCATCCTGAGCCCTGCTGTCATCCTGAGCCCCACTGTCATCCTGAGCCCCACTGTCATCCTGAGCCCTGCTATCATCCTGAGCCCTGCTGTCATCCTGCCCCCTGCTGTCATCCTGAGCCCTGCTGTCATCCTGAGCCCTGCTGTCATCCTGAGCGAAGCGAAGGATCTACTTCACCCTGTCCGGGTTGGCGGCGATAAACTTTTCCCACGAGCTGCCGGAGCTCTTCCCTGCAAGCGGATTGGTGAGCGAGTAATAGTGACACATCGCGATGGCAAGTGCGTCCGTGGCATCAAGGTGACTGGGGTCGATGTCTATGCCGAGCGTCTTTTCCACCATCAGCGCAACCTGCTCCTTGGAGGCGGCGCCGTTGCCGCAGATGGCCTGCTTGGCCTTGCGGGGAGCGTACTCGTAAACCGACGCTCCGTGCATGAGGGCGGCCGTCATGGCAGCTCCCTGGGCCCGGCCCAACTTGAAGATTACCTGAGCGTTACGCCCGTAGAACGGAGACTCTATGGCAAGGTCGTCGGGGCTGTGAAGCTCGCACAGGGCGCATACCTTGTCGAAGATTATCCTGAGCTTTTCGTAAATGTTCTCCACCCGCCTAAGGTCCAGGACGCCCATGTCCACATAAGAGGGACGCCCTGCCGCATCAACACGCACAATCCCGAAGCCAAGCAGGTTGGTTCCGGGATCGATGCCTAATATGGTGCGGGCCTTAGTCAATCCTGTCGAAGCCCGTGTAGGGACGGAGGATCTCGGGGATGATTATGCCCTCCGGGGTCTGGTTGTCCTCAAGCAGGGCTGCGACGACGCGCGGAAGCGCGAGCGAACTGCCGTTGAGCGTATGGGCGAGCTGGGTCTTGCCGTTCTCGTCCCTGTAACGCAGGTGCAGGCGGTTGGCCTGATAGGTCTCGAAGTTGCTCACGGAGCTGATCTCGAGCCAGCGGCCCTGTGCGGCGCTCCAAAGCTCGAAGTCGTAGGTGATGGCCGAGGTGAAGGACATGTCTCCGCCGCAGAGACGGAGGATGCGGTACTTGAGGCCGAGCTTGTTCACGAGGCTCTCGACGTGTGCGACCATATCGTCCAGGGCCTTGTAGCTGTCTTCCGGCTTCTCAACACGCACAATCTCGACCTTGTCGAACTGATGCAGGCGGTTGAGGCCGCGGACGTCCTTGCCGTAGGAACCGGCCTCCCTGCGGAAGCAGGGGGTGTATGCGGTGAGGCGCTGGGGAATCTGGTCCGCGGCGAGGATAACGTCACGGAAAATGTTGGTGACGGGCACCTCTGCGGTGGGGACGAGATAGAAATCATCGACCTCAGCATGGTACATCTGGCCCTCCTTGTCCGGCAGCTGGCCGGTGCCGAAGCCAGAGTCGCGGTTCACGACCACGGGAGGCTCGACCTCCTTGTAGCCGGCGGCGGTGTTGCAGTCGAGGAAGAAGTTTATGAGAGCCCTCTGGAGCTTGGCGCCCTTGCCCTTATAGACGGGGAAACCTGCACCGGTTATCTTGACTCCGAGGTCGAAGTCTATGATGTCGTATTTCTTTGCGAGTTCCCAGTGGGGAAGCGCTCCTTCGGGGAGGTTCACCTCGGGACCGCCCATCTTGACGACCTCGTTGTCTTCTGCGCCCTTGCCGGGTTTTACGAGCCCGCAGGGAATGTTGGGCATGAGCACGAGATTGGATTCCATCTCGGCTGCGGCATCGTCCATTCCGGCAAGCAGCTCTGCGGAACGTGCCTTGAGCTGTGCTACGGCGGCCTTTGCCTTTTCCGCCTCGTCGCGGAGGCCCTGCTTCATAAGGGCTCCGATTTCTGCGGCCTTTGCCTTCTGCTGAGCCAGAAGCGCATCGGACTCGGTCTGGAAAGCACGGCGGCGGGCGTCGAGCTCGAGGACCTTGTCGACTATGGACTTGGCGTCGAAATTCTTGATCTTGAGTTTGTCGATGACGGCCTGAGGGTCGTCGCGAAGCATCTTGAGTGTCAACATGGCTGACGGATTTTTAAGCAAAAATGACCTGCAACCCCGGTAAAGAAGTGCAAGTCATTGGTTTACATTGTTCCTACGGATTAGCTCTCGAAGGGGACTACCGATACGTAGGACTTGTCGTTTCTCTTGCGAGTGAACTTGACGGTGCCGTCAATGAGTGCGTAGAGGGTGTGGTCCTTGCCCATGCCGACGTTGGTGGAAGGGTTGTGGACGGTACCTCTCTGGCGGACGATGATATTGCCGGCCTTCACGACCTCGCCGCCGAATTTCTTGAGACCCAGGCGCTTGCTCTGCGACTCACGACCGTTCTTTGAACTGGATTGACCTTTCTTGTGTGCCATAATTCTTAAGCGATTTCGTTGATTTTGATCTTGGTAAGTTTCTGACGATGGCCGTTGAGCTTCTGGAAGCCCTTGCGGCGGATCTTCTTGAACACGAGGACTTTGTCTGCCTTGGCCTCATCGTCGAGGACAGTGGCTTTGACAACTGCGCCCTTCACATAGGGAGTACCGACCTTGACAGCCTCTCCGTCTGCTACGAGGAGGACCTTGGCGAACTCTACATCAGCACCTTTGGCATCGGCGAGCCTCTGCACAAAGATTTCGTTGCCAGCTTCTACTTTGAACTGCTGACCTGCAATGTCTACGATTGCGTACATCAAACAATTAATTTTTAATGTTTGGGCCTGGAGCGTCTGCACGTTCTGCAGCTCTTATCGGGCTCTTCGGTCATAAAATGGACGGCAAAGATAGCAATAAATCTCTGATTTACAAAATATTTTTTGCTTTTGCTGGCCTTTGCCCCTTCCCCCCTCCGCGACAGGACGCTGGAACCCCTCACAATCCCGTCGTGGGAGTGCTGATGGCGCAGGCCCCCAAACTTTATTTCGAACCTGCGCCAAATAATGACTATATTTGTCTTTGTTATGAAGAATACACCTACAGAACAAATAGCTGCCATAGTTGAGGCCCAGCGGGTGTTTTACGCCACGGGTGCAACCCGCGACGTCAAGTTCCGCAAGCAGCAGCTCCGTATCTTCCAATCAGCCCTGAAGAAGTGGCAAAAATCGCTCTGCGATGCACTGTGGACCGATTTGCACAAGTCGTACGAAGAGGCGTGTTTGACCGAGATCGGCCTTGTGTTCGGAGAGATCAAAGACGCCCTGGAGCACGTTGGCCGCTGGGCGCGCCGCCGCAAGGTAGTCACACCGGTTACCGGAATGCCGTCCTCCAGCTATATCATCCGGGAGCCGCTGGGCTGCACCCTGATTATCAGTCCCTGGAACTATCCGGTACAGTTGCTGCTCAGCCCTCTGGTGGGTGCGATAGCCGCCGGATGCACCGCAGTGCTCAAGCCGTCGCCGTATGTGCCCAATGTGTCGGAGGTGCTGGAAAAGATGATTGCGGAGGCCTTCTCCGAGGACTATATCGCTGTGGTTCAGGGTAATAGAGACGTCAACATCGCATTACTGGAGCACCGCTACGACCTTGTATTCTTTACCGGTAGCCCCGCGCTCGGAAAGATTGTTATGGCGGCCCAGGCCAAGTATCTCACTCCGCTGGTGCTGGAGCTTGGCGGCAAGAGCCCCTGCATAGTCGACAAAGACGCCGACCTTTGCATCGCCGCCCGCCGCATAGTTTGGGGAAAGTGCCTCAACAGCGGCCAGACCTGCATCGCCCCGGATTACCTGTTTTTGCACGAAGACATCAAAGACGCCTTCATCGAGG